>DASYNM010000071.1:0-3590 GCA_036008545.1 Verrucomicrobiia bacterium | reverse complement strand
GACCGGCTCCTGCGTTATCACTGTGAAAATGAGCACCAATTACGCCGGCTCGTTGCCCAGAGCGGAAGAGTTGCGCGACCAAGTGGCCAAGAAGTACTCCACCGCCTCACTAGTGCAAACCTCCGTCTGTCACTCCACCTGCGGCAATGGCCTCCTGTTCGATCTTTTTCAGCCTGCCGCCGGCGATTTGACCATGCGAATTCGCGACGGTTTTATTTCTTTTCCCGAAGGTAGCTTCGAATTCACGCTTTCGTGCGACTTGCGGGACTATGACCAAAATCGGTTAAGCTTTGCCTGGTTATTAAATTCCTTCCATTTGCAAACTGAACCTGCTAAACAAGACTCATGAATATTCCGTTTCTCAATGGTGGCAAGAATCGTGACCAAGTGTTCGCGGTGGATTTGGGCACCCGCACCACCAAAGCCGTGCTATTGGAACGTCGAGAAAACACCTTCAGCCTGGCTCGTTTCACCGTGCAGGACGCCCCTGTCTATGACAAAGCCATGCCGCAAGGCCTGCTGACTGAGCACTTGCGGTCCGTCATGGAGACCATCCAGCCCCGAACACGACAGGTCACCCTTGCCATCGGCGCTGGCGACTCCGTGCTACGCAGCACCGAGATGCCGCTCATGCCCGTCGATGAGATGCGCCAGATGCTCAAATTCAATTCCAAAACCCATTTGCAGCAGGACTTGCGCGATTACATCTTCGATTGCTATATCGTCCCGCCCCGGGCTCAAAAGCAGGCCGAGCCGGCCAAAGCAGGCGTCGTCAAATACAAAGTGTGGGTCGGCGGAACCCGTCGCGAGTTGCTGACCAGCCTCGAATCGTCGGTTAAAGCCGCGGGCCTGACCCCCAGCCAGATCACTCTCAGTTTGCTCGGCCCGGTCAACGCCTTGGAGTTTTCGCAGCCGGAAACGTTCAACAAGGACGTTGTTGCCTTGGTCGATTTAGGTTTCAAATCCTCGGCCATCAGCATCCTGGCCGACGGCGAGTTATGCCTGAGCCGCTCCGTCGATCTGGGCGGCGACCGGTTGACGACTGGGTTGGCGGAAGCCATGAACATTACTTATGCCGAGGCCGAGGGCATCAAAGTCGGAATGCCGCAGGAAGTGGAAGGGCATCTCCAGCCTTTGGTCGCGCCTTTGGGGCGGGAACTGCGCGCCTCTATCGATTTCTTCGAGCATCAATGCGAAAAAACAGTGAGCAAGATTTTGATCTCCGGCGGTGCGGCGCGGTCAGATTTCCTGGTCCAAATGCTGCACGCTGAACTAGGGGTGGTCTGCAAGGCCTGGTTCCCCACCGAAGGCATGACTCTCTCGCTGGAGCCGCAGCAGATGACCGAAATCGAACAAGTCTCAAGCGTATTAGCCGTGGCAATTGGCTCCGCAGCCATGACCGTGGGCTGATTCCGGGTGCAGACATGCGTTATTTTTAATCCCTCTGCTCGAGGGCAGAGAGCCGAGTCCCTTCGTTCCCGGCTTGATTCTCTTTTCCCCAAGTCCGTCGTGCGCCGCACTGGTGCGCCTGGCGAGGCTCGTCAACTGGCCGCCCAAGCCGTGCGCGAGGGCTTTGGCACCGTCATCGCCGCCGGCGGCGACGGCACCGCCAATGAGGTTGTCAACGGCATGGCTGACGTTCCACAGGGCCTGGCTTCCGCTCGTCTGGGAATTGTGCCTTTGGGCACGATCAACGTGTTCGCCCGCGAATTGGGCCTGCCGCTGGATTTGGCTGGCGCCGCGCGGACGCTGGAGGCGGGGCGCGAGATGACCATCGATTTGGGCCGCGCCGAATTCACTGCTGAGGGTCGCCGTCAAGGGCGCCATTTTTTGCAACTGGCCGGCGCAGGGCTGGACGCGCGCGCCGTCGAACTGGTCAGTTGGTCGTTGAAGAAAAAAACCGGGCCACTGGCGTACGTAGTCGCTGGGCTGAAGGCCCTGCGGGAAACGCAGTCCGTCATCACCGTCGAAGGCGCGCATCCGGCAGCCGGTGAGTTGGTGCTGTTGGGCAACGGCCGATATTATGGCGGCAGCTTCGAGCTTTTTCCTGGGGCCAGTTTACGGGATGGATGCCTGGACGTGTGCGTGCTACCCAACGTCTCGGTTTGGCGCGCCCTGCAAACCATGTTAGGGCTCGCCACCGGGCGCCTGCAACGATTCCTGGCGGCGCGCTACTTCCGGTCGCCCACTCTGACTTTGAGCAGCTCCAGCCGCGTGAGTTTGCAACTGGATGGCGAGTATGCGGGCGAATTGCCTGTGACCTTTTCGGTATTGCCGCTGGCCTTGCGCGTTATTGTTCCGTAACTTTGGTTTTGAGTTTCCACCGTGCAACCCTTTAGGCTGCTCTTATGAATTACGCGGGGGAAGCCCGGCGCGCGGCGCTGAGACTTATTTTATTGACGCTGGCCGCAGTTTGCGGGGTCGGCTTGTTGGGCCTCTTGTTGGGCTGTGCTGGCGCCTTGGCTCACTTTCTGGGTGGCGCGGTTTTGGTTTTGGCCGTCGTCCTGGTGATCCTTTGGTTTTTGTTTGCTCTCTTCACTTGCTATTTCTTCCGCGATCCCAACGCCAAGACTCCCGACGGCCCCGGCCTGGTTGTCTGCCCGGGTCACGGCAAAGTCGATGTTGTAGATAAACTTTCTGAATCCCAATTCCCAGGCGGCCCTTGCCACCGCATTTCCATGTTTTTGTCAGTCATCGACATTCATGTGCAAAACGCGCCGAGCAGCGGACGCGTTGTGTCAGTCACTCATACGGCGGGCAAATTCATTAGCGCGATGGCGACAGATTCCGCACTGTGCAACGAAAATGTTCTCATTGGTTTGGACTCCACCGAAACGCCGGGTGAAAAAATCGGCGTGCGCCTGATCGCCGGCGTGCTCGCGCGTCGCATTGTGCCGTTTGTCAAGGCAGGCGAGGAGGTCAAACGCGGCCAACGCATCAGCCTCATTCAGTTCGGCTCGCGGTGCGATCTCTACTTGCCGCTTGATTACAAGGTCAAGGTCAAGGTGGGTGATAAAGTTGTCGGCGGCGAAACCGTTATGGCGGCCAAGACTTAAACTCTATGGAGAACTCACCTCGCGAGACAGAACCGGGCAAAGATGGGCCGGAGTTGAAAATTCATTTTTTGCCCAACTTGATGACGGCGGGTAATTTGCTTTTCGGTCTGGCGGCGCTGGGTAAAATCGTTGAAGCCCAGCCCGGCCCCGCGGGCAATGGAGAAATCAAGCTCGCCCTGGGGTTCATCCTGCTGGCCTGCATTTGTGATTTGCTTGACGGCCGTCTGGCCCGCATGGGTGGAGTTGAAAGTCCCTTTGGCCGCGAATTCGATTCACTGGCCGATTTGATTTCCTTCGGGGCCGCACCGGCTTTTCTGGTGCATCGGGTCGTGTTGAGCCGTGTCTTTACTACGAGTCCCGAAATTGGATGGTTCATTGCATCTATTTACCTTGTCTGCGGCGCTCTGCGTTTAGCGCGGTTCAATTGCCTGGCGGCCATGTCTGGCGGCGGCGGTGGGAAGGAGTTCCTGGGCTTTCCCATTCCGGCCGCGGCAGGGTTGGTGGCGTCGCTAACCTGGTTTCTGATGTGGGACG
>DASYNM010000070.1:0-4730 GCA_036008545.1 Verrucomicrobiia bacterium | reverse complement strand
GCAGCGAAGAATCGTCTTCAGCGGAAACGTGCAATCACCTTGGCGCGACAACTTCATTTGCTCAACAGACTTAACCTAGCGTACCTGGCCGGAAATGGAAAGAGGTTCTCCTACGTTGAATCCACCCGGCAACTCTCAGGGGAATTGTCGAAGCGAAGAGATTAGGATTACGATTAAGAGTAAGATTAGGAAGATCAAGGCTTGCGGAAGACCACCACACGATTCGTATTCGTCCCTTTGTCGTTGTTGTCAACGCCCCAGCAGTTGGCGGTTTTGGTGAACTTCTGGTCGTTGATCAATACCAACACAGGCTCCAAGCCGGCTTTGACGCCGCAGGGAATCACTGCTTCTTCCAGCTTGATCCTGCCGCTTCGCACTTCGCCGACTTCGAACGCCACGTGGCCGCCAGGACGAAGCACGCGGAACAGCTCCACAAACGCGGCGCTCATCACGCTCTGCCACTCCTCCAGTTTCTTCGGAATTGTCAACGCGACGCCGGCAGCCTCGATGCCAATGAACCAGCACCGCAGCCAGTTGTCGCTGGCATAATTTACGACGTCAAGAAACGGCGGCGAAGTCACGACCAACGAAACCGCGCCGCTGGCGATTTCAGGGGTGGTATTGGCCGGTGCTGTCAATAAGATAGCTGAACGGGCGGCCGGCGCCAGCGCCGCGCGCTCGTTGGCGCCGCAATCGGCCAGCAATTGCCTCGTTTTTTTGCGGATGAGGACGGCCACGTGGCGGCGGGGTGGCTTCTGGGCGCGCCGCGCGTTGATTTTCCGTTGCGCGTGAACCGTCACCGCTTGATTGGGCGGCATGGTATAGACGGAGAAAAAGCCAGGGGAATGGCCGGTCAGACGATTCAGCGCAACCATCTCAATCCATCTGTCCACTGCATCCAGCCGCATATCGGCCTTGCGCCGGAGGAGGTGCTTTTTTAACGCGCAAATCTCGCGCAAAGTCTCCGGATGATAGAAAACCAGCAATTCCTCGGGGCCGGCATCAGCGTTGCTCCAATCGATAGCCGTGAGCCGCGCCTCAACCTCACCGATCGTCGGAGGTTCAAGGCGCGGACGCGTCAGGCAGATGCTCAACGGGTTGATGTCGCAACCGCAAGGAATGCGTCCGAGCAGCGCCGCCTCAAGAATGGTCGTGCCCCGCCCCATGAACGGATCATGGACCATCTCACCGGGCGTGGTCAGGCGTTGGATGAAAAAGCGCGGCAACTGCGGCTTGAAACAGGCGCGGTAGGAAACTTCATGCAGGCTGTTGGCGGCCCTTTGCCTGGCCGTCCAGAATTCGTTCACGTAAGTCGGAACACTCATCCGCGCCCCATTGGCCAGGGCCGCCACGGTTTCGATCACCTGCGTGGCTTTGCCAAAATCTTTGAACGCGATCAGGCTCTCCGATAGTGATGCTTCCGCCCGCGGCCGGACTTCATCCTGTAGGCGGAACGCAAATTCCAAGTTTTCTTCAAATGGCGTTGCGGCAATCACGGGAGAATTCTAACCAACTCCAATGCACTTTCACGAGTAATTTTAGTACGAGTTCCCAGACGACTGGATTGCCACCATTCCTCCACGGTCTTCCTCTGCAAAATCCAATATGGCACGTCGGGAAACGACTCGATATCGCTCACTATGTAACCACTAATGCTGGCCAATTTCCTGTGAAACCCGGTCCTGTCGAAACGCCGACCGGAGCCAACCATGTAGCTTGGGCAGAAATAAATTCCGCCTCGCGTGATGTTCCTCACCTCCCATTTTCCCCCCTGCGCGTCAATTAAATCGAAGGAAGCACCCTCGCTCGCAGCCAGCCTAAATCCTTCCTCCTGAGCAATCCGGCGCTCGATAAGGAAGGCCACCCGCCGTCCATCCGTAAAATACTCGCGCGCGCTTTTAACATCCACCTTCAAAGCACACGCCAGTTCCTCTATATTCCACAAGAGCCTTCGAGTCGGCTTCATGGGCCAGCTTCAAAGCAGATATTTCTATGTGCGCCTTTGGACACGAGCGCGACCATACTCCACGGAAGAGCAACCTACGAGGCAAAACATCGATGAAAACTTTTTATCCCGGGCTGCGAGCGTGAAAAAGATGGGTTGACGAAAAGTGGCGGGAAAGAAAGAATCCGACTCTAAGCTCTGTATGGACTGACCGTGAAACGCCACCGTGTCATCCTGGATACCAACGTAATCCTGGCCGCGATGCGTTCCCAGACCGGCGCATCGCACCGTCTGTTGCTCACCATCGGTCATCCTCGTTGGCAGAGCGTGATCACGCCCGCCCTGATGTACGAGTATGAAGACGTGGCTCGCAGACCGGGCAACGTGCCCGGATTGTTGTCGCAGGACATTACCAACATCCTGGACCTGATTTATCAGCAGTCGCATCGGCAACTGGTGTGGTTTTCATGGCGTCCCCTGTCGTCCGATCCGGGCGATGATGCGGTATTGGAAGCCGCTATTGCCGGTGGGTGTGACTTTGTGGTATCTTTCAACGAACGGCACCTCCGTGCGGCGAGAGAATTCGGCATCGAAATCCTCAGGCCCGCGGACCTGCTCAAATTGATAGGCGAAATCAAATGAAAGCGATTGAATTGAACATGCCTGACGATGTTTACGAAAAGCTGGAAAACCTGGCGTCACACGACCATCAATCGGTCGATGCATTCGCGCTGCGGAAACTTGAAGAGTTGGCCCGCGCGTTTGAGGATTTCAGGGAACTTGAGCGGCGCGCACAGCGTGGCAATCGTCAGAAATTTGAGGAAGCCATGACCAAGGTTCCGAAGGTTCCGCCTATGCCTGGCGATGAACTATGATGGCTGCTTGGCCCGGCAGCCTGTCTCGACGTGGATTTGCGGTTAGTCGCTTGGTTTCCAGTTAAACTTACTGATTTCCTTTTCGCGCGGGGCGCGATAAAAAGTGCGTGTGAAAATTTTAGATCTGGCGCTGGTCTTGTTCGTCTGCCAAGCCCCAAATGCGTTGCTCGCCGCCAACGTCGATTTTGCCACCCAAGTTTATCCCATCTTGGATAAGTCCTGCATTTCCTGTCACGGCCCGGAGAAGCAGAAGGGCCATTTGCGCCTCGATTCCAAAGCCGCCGCGTTCAAGGGCGGCGAGGACGGCGTGGTGCTGATCCCGGGCCACGCGGCCAAGAGCGATCTTTACCGGCGCATCATCCTGCCCGACGGCAGCGATGACGTCATGCCCAACAAAGGCGATCTCCTTACCAAAGCGCAAACCGATTTGATTCGCGATTGGATCAATCAAGGCGCGGTCTGGCCCGAAGGCGCGCTGGCCAAGACCGCCCCTGAAATGCCGCCACAGGAACCGGACGTGCCGGTGGCCGATTTCAAACCGGGCGCGGCGGAGCTGAAGGCAACCGCCGCTCTCCAGGCCATGGGCATCGATCTGTGGCCCTTGGCGGCGGGCTTGCATTGGCACGAAGCAAATCTGCGCTCACAGGGCGACAAAAACATCGACGCCGCACTCGCGCAACTCAAGAACGCCGCTAGCCTCGTGAATTTAAACCTCGCCGGCGCAAAGTTCTCCAGCGCTAGCCTGGCCAATTTGAAGTCGCTGACCAATCTGACCCAGTTGCATTTGGAACACACGCAGGTGCAGGACGCCGATCTGGCCAACGTGAGCGATTTGACTAGGCTGACCTATCTCAATCTTTACGACACGCCCATCACTGATGCCGGGTTGGAGCATTTGAAGGGATTGACCAAGCTTCGCAATCTGCATTTATGGCAAACGCACGTGACGCAAGCCGGCGCGGCTGCCCTGCAAAAATCCCTTCCGCATTGCGCGATTGATCTTGGCTGGGTTTCGACAGTCGCGGAAACCAAAGCCGAAACCAAAGAACCCGAGGCGAAGAAGTAGAGCGCTCGGACGGACTACCCGTCACGGCCCTTCAGGCGGTTCAATATCCAGGTGGTAGGGCGGGGCCATGTAAATCGTTCCGTGGGCCAGGCCAGGGTAATTCGTGGCGGGGACGGCGTTGTTGGTCGTGACGAAAAGGAAGTTGGTCGTCAGATTGAGACTAAATGTTCCCGCGCCGATGATTTGGGCTTTGTTCACCTTCCCGACGTCGCCTTCTTTATCAAAAACAGTCTCGAGGATCGTGCCTTGACTGTAGCCGAAAAGGTTGAACGCGGCATTGCTCGATGTGAATGTGAGATAGGCAAGATTGTCGGATGCAGGCGGACCTCCTATAAAAATTCCACCTCCCGCCACCGGCAGCAGGGAGTTGGTTCCGTCCGAGTCGTAGTTGGTCCCGCTAAAAACGCTGGGCACATCCACTGAGAACATATTGGCATAGCCATTAGTGGAATAGGGGCTGGTAAAAAAGGAGGAGACATTCGTCTGCCGGCCCATGAAGCGCATGAAAATCCCATAATTGCCGGTCTCAAGATTCTGTTCATAGACGATACTGGCGCCATCCCACCTCGGCCAATTGGTCGTCCAATTGGTCCTGAATAAATCTGCGGCCATGGCCTTGACGAGGTTGGCGGAATTGAGCAGGACCGTGACGACATGCGCGTTTGTAGTGACGGTCTCCTTCGAAAGATTCGTGACGTAGGTATTGGTGACGTATTGGCAGATGATGGAGAAGGTCATGGTTTCCGCGGCTACTTGGGCCTGGGCGCGCTGGGCGCAAAGGCCGAGAGCAAGAGACAAAACCACTAAGAGACATCGCATTTTCTTCATATTCA
The DNA here is from genome assembly GCA_036008545.1 of Verrucomicrobiia bacterium. Taxonomy (GTDB): domain Bacteria; phylum Verrucomicrobiota; class Verrucomicrobiia; order Limisphaerales; family Palsa-1400; genus Palsa-1400. The sequence goes on along the minus strand of DASYNM010000070.1, from coordinate 11 downwards.
AGAGGGGCCAA
>DASYNM010000069.1:0-3656 GCA_036008545.1 Verrucomicrobiia bacterium | reverse complement strand
ACTTCCTCGCACGGCGTCTATCAATTTCGCGACGGCCGTTTTGTTCCCAAATTTGACCGCGCGGAAATTTCGGACCGCGTCAACGCCATTCACGAAGATCGCATGGGACGGATTTGGTTCGGACACTGGAGCGGGCTGGCGTGCTACGAAGACGGCCACCTCACGCGGATGCCGATGCCGTGGTTCTCGGATGACTATGAGGTCGTCGCCATCGCTTCCGATCAGCAGGACCGCCTTTGGCTGGGCACAAAGGGGGCCGGACTATTCTGCCTGAGCGGCGGAAAATTCACCGCGTTTACCACCGCCGACGGGCTTCCCAGCAATCTGGCTTGGTCCCTCTTTGTTGATCATGACGGCTCTCTTTGGGTTGGCACCGCTGACGGCGGACTCAGCCAGTTGCGCGACGGGAAATTCACAAACTTCACCGTGCGCGACGGCTTGCCTGACAGCACCGTCTGCCACATCGTCGAAGATTCAAGACGCCGTCTTTGGTTTAGTTCGCCCCACTGCGTCTTTTCGGTGGAGAAGGACGCGCTGGATAAATTTACCCGCGGCCAGGCCGATGGCTTTTCCTGCACTAGCTACGACCAATCGGACGGCATGCTCTCCGCCTCCTGCACGTGCGCTTTCCAACCTTCCGGCTGCGCGACACGTGACGGTCGATTGCTTTTTCCGACGCTCAAAGGCGTGGTCGTCGTCCAGCCTGACGCGGTTCAAGCCAACACCGTTGCGCCGCCGGCGCTCATCGAGGAAGTGACAGTGGATGGAAAGAGCTATGAAATGGCGGGCGAGTCGGCGTTGAAGGCGCCCCCGGGCAAGGCGCGGTTGGAAATTCAATACACTGCTTTGAGCTATTCCGCCCCGGAAAAGGTCCGTTTCAAGTACAGGATGGAGGGACTTGATTCGGCGTGGGTGGATGGCGGCGCCAAACGAAGCGTGGATTACTCCTATCTGCCACATGGCAGCTACAAATTCCAGGTCCGCGCCTGCAACAACGACGGCGTCTGGAGTCCGCAAGGCGCCAGCTTCGATTTGATTATTCCTCCCTATTTCTGGCAGACATGGTGGTTTATCGGCGCTGCGTTTCTAGCTGGGGGCGCCGGCATCGCCCTCACCGCTCGGCGCGTTGAGAAACTCAATGCCCAGCGCCGCCTGGAACGCGAACGGCAAGCCCATCTGGTCGAATTGGAGCGCGCGCGCATTGCTCGCGATTTCCACGACGATGTCGGCGCCCGCCTCACCCACGTGATGGTCCTGAGCGAACTGCTCCGCGAAGACAAGGCGCGGCCCAAGGAGGTTGAAGCCCACGCGGCGATGATCGGCAACACCGCCCGCGACGCCGTTCGTGAATTGGGCACCATCATTTGGGCGGCCAATCCGCGCAACGACACGCTCGACAGCCTGGTCCAGTACATCAGCCAGTATTCCTACGATTTCTTCCAGGCCACGCCGATTGCCTGTCACCTGGACTTGCCCGCCGAAGTGCCTGCCGTGCCTCTGGCCGCCGAATTGCGGCACAACCTCTTTATGGTCGTCAAAGAGGCGCTCCACAATATTCTCAAACATTCCCACGCCTCGGAAGCGCGCCTGCTGTTGACGCTCCAAGATGGAATTCTCGAAGTTCGTGTCGAAGATAACGGGGACGGCTTTAAATTCGATCCTGCCGTCAACGGCCGGCGCAGCGGCTTATCCAATATGCGGCACCGCATGGAGGCGATCGGGGCGTCCTTGCGCATCGAAAGCCCGGCGAGCGGTGGAACCTACATTCAAGTCAGACTGCCTTATCCGCCAGTAAATGATTCAGCGGCACCGCGCAGCAATCCCGGTCAGCAGCCACACCTATGAGTATCCGGGTCGCATTAGTGGAGGACAACGATGATCTTCGCATGAGCATGAAGAGCCTGCTTAAGCGCTCTGCCCGCCTGCGGGTCGTCGCGGACTATTCCGACGCCGAGTCAGTGCTAGCCGATTTGGTCCAGCAAAAGCCCGACGTGGTGCTGATGGACGTCAAACTTCCCAAGATGGATGGCGTGGAATGCGTGCGGCTTTTGAAAAACTTGCTGCCCACCGTGCTCATCATCATGTTAACCATTCATGACGACAACGATTCGTTGTTCAATTCCGTTCTGGCCGGAGCGGACGGTTTTTTGCTCAAGGACACCGTTCCGTCACGGCTGGTCGAAGCCATCGAAGAAGTTTGCCAGGGCGGTTCGCCCATGACGCCCCAGATCGCGCGGCGCATTGTGCAGCGTTTTCGCAAGACTGGCAGTGAGCCGGCCGGCGTGGAAAACCTGACGCCACGCGAACGCGAAGTCCTCGAACAACTCGCGTTGGGCAACCGTTACAAGGAAATCAGCGATAAGCTCGGCATTAGTCTGGATGGCATCCGCTTCCACATTCGCGGCGTGTACAACAAACTGCAGGTCCACTCCCGCACCGAAGCCGTGTTGAAATTTCTAAAGCGGTGATCCACTTGCCGCCGGTGTTACTTGTATTCCGCGTTGAGATGTCATTGATAGACGGCGCGTTGATGCAGCCCTATCGGGAGGCGATAGACTTGGCGGGTTTTCTTGACGATGGTCTGTCCGATGTCTTGTTTGCGTCGGCGGCGCATGACATCCTGCCATGTGCGCTGTGCCAATGTCGGGTCGGCGTGCTGCAAATAGGCCTGGGCGATTTGCAGGTTCATGGCAGGTTGCCAGGTGGCCTCGTTTTTTGTATTCAGGAGGGTGATGGCTTCGCCTTCGTCTTTTGTGCGGAGGCTGGTTTGTTTACCTGTGGCCGTTGGCAAGGGGGATGCCGTCACCACGCGCCGGGTCGGGCTTGACTTTGAGAAACGCAATGTCCGGGTTATCGCCCTCTTCGACGTAGAGGATACCCACCACATCCTGTTCCTCTTCGGCCGGGCGCTCGTATTCTTCCCGGAAATCAATTTTGGACTGGATAAACTTGCCTGCTGCATTAGTGCGATAAACCCAGCGTTCATTTTGCCTGGCAGCAAAGGCGAGAGCGACATGCTTGTTAGTGACGGCGACATCGCGGCGAACCAACCAGGCGGTCCCGTTCCACGCCAAGCTGTCATGATTCTTGAGCTCGATGCGGCCATCCCAAGCACTCCAAGCCCGTTGCGCCAGGGCTCGAAGAATTTGTGTGGAAGAACATCAAGCTTGAAATAATCCCTTATCCTGCGTTTCCAATCAGCCGACGTTTTAAATTCTGCCCATCTTCGGCTAAATTCAAACTCGGTGCTGGAAGGATTCACGCCGACCGTGGCAACGAGCGCTCTGGCCGGGTTTCCAAAAAAGGGGATAGGCCAGTGCGGGTCTTGGATGGCGTTCTTGGGAAACTCGTTCTGGCTGCTTTCCCAATCTCGGAGCACGCCGTTGAGATGTTCAGAAATGGTCACGTGGTTATGATCGAGTGGCTTCCGAGCATTCCCCGATCAATGGATTAAGGCAAAAGCCTTATTGAGGGCCGCAGCCGCTGCCGCGCACGCTTCGTCTGCGGTCATTTTATTCACCACTTGATTAAAGGGCTCGGCCCGAACCGGGCCGTCATAACCGATCTGGTTGAGAGCACTCAAGAAGGCGCCCACGTCGATAATGCCAGTGGCGCATGGCAATTCACGTCGGTTGTCCACCATCTTGTCTTTGGTG
>DASYNM010000068.1:0-27554 GCA_036008545.1 Verrucomicrobiia bacterium | reverse complement strand
AGCTCACGTAAGTCGTTGATTTTCACGATATTTGCCGATATTTGCCGATATTTCCGCATGGTTCTGATGGTCTTGTTGGTTCGTCCAGTCGCACCCAGTCGCACTCAGTCAAACCGATTCGGCAACTTTGAACCTTTAGCCTTGAACTTTGAACTCTCTAGGGCTCGACGGAGTCTCGCCCTGCCAAAAACAAGAATTTTATACAAAATCGCCGCTTTTGGTGTCTATGAGTTGAGAGACAGGGTAATTGACGTTAAACTGAGCCATCGCGTGAATGCATCTGAGTGCAACGGTCGCTGGTGCCAGCCGCTTTACGAAGCCAAGGCGGCCGGGCTGATCCTTTACGGTCGCGCCCTGGGCCTGAGCCACAGCGAAGCGGAAGATGTTCTGCAAGAGACGTTTCTGGCGCTGCTGCAATTGCCGCAAGCGCCCGATGACCCCGAGCACTACTGCCTGCGCGCCTTCCGCAACCGCGCGCTCAACCATCATCGCGGCCTCTGGCGCCGCCTGGCCCGCGAATGGGAGTCGATCCGCTGGTTCGAGCGCGGCCCGGACCACGACCAGGCCGAAGCCGAGGCCATGCGCCGGCTGGCCCAATTGCCCGCGGCGCAACGCGAGGTGATCGTCCTCAAGATATGGAATGGCCTGACGTTTGAGGCCATGGGAAATCTACTTGACGTTTCGCCAAACACCGTCGCTGGTCGTTACCGCTATGGCCTGAACAAATTGAGACTGCTGATGAAAGGAGTCGAGTATGGACGAGATGAATCCATTGGAGAACAGATTGCAATCCTGGACGCCACGTCGCCCCTCGCCTAAGATCGCCCGCCGCCTTTTTGGCGCGACCGAAAAGCCCTCGGCGCGTCCGACTCGCCGTGCCGGCGCCTGGAACTGGCTTTCGCCTGTGGCCGCGTGCGCGCTGACGATGCTGGTAGCCGTTCACGCCGCCAGCCGCGTGCCTGGACACCGCGGTTCCGACGCCGCGTTCTTCGCCACTCTTATGCTTGACGCCGCCGCCACGTCCAATATCGCCCCCATTTCGCTGAGCGAGGTGGGCGAGAATCTGGAGTATAACATCTGGCCGCATGCCGATCATCAAGCCGCAACGTCGATTGTGGCCGAAACCCCGTTGCGCCGCCGCGATATCTGGAGCCTGATTCCGACAAATTATTAGCTACAGCGGACGCCTCGGCGAGGTGTCCCTACCTCGAACTTTGGATGCGTCTGCTCTGGCGGCCTTCTCGAAGAAGGTTGAGAATCCAATAGCCTTCCTCTACTTTGCCGGCCGCATGAATGTCATTTCGCACCGCGACGCGGATTTCGCGGCCCAACTCTGGCGCATGCTCGAGCCTTCGAGTCTGTTCGATGCTACCATCGAAGAGCAGACGCGCGCCATCGTCGAGGCGGTGCGCAATCGCGGGGACGAGGCGCTGGTAGAGTTGACAGAGCGCTTTCAAGGCGCGCGCCTGGCGCCCGACCAGTTTGCCGTCAGCCAGGCCGAGTTCATGGCGGCTTCCTTGCGAGCGGATGACGCGCTACGCGCCGCCATCGCCGAGACGGCAGGCAATGTCGGGGCGTTTGCCAAACGTTCGCGGCGCAAGGATTGGTCGATGCGCAACAGCCACCGCGCGCGAGTGGGAGAGAAATTCGACCCGTTCCGGCGCGTCGGCATTTACATTCCGGGCGGAGCGGCGCCTCTGGTTTCGACGGCGCTGATGACCATTCCATTGGCGCGCGTGGCCGGGTGCCGCGAGATCGTCGTTTGCACGCCGTGCGACCGCGATGGCCACGTCAACCCGGCGCTGCTTTACGCCGCGCGCGCGGCCGGCGCCACGGAGATTTACCGGATCGGCGGGGCGCAGGCCATCGCGGCCATGGCTCTCGGCACCGGCGCTATCGGCAAAGTCAACAAAGTTTTCGGGCCGGGCAACGCGTATGTCGTCGCGGCCAAACGGCTTTTGTTCGGCTACGCGGCCATCGATCTGCTGCCCGGACCGAGCGAGTTGCTGGTGCTGGCCGATGAAACGGCGGGGGCCGCGTTCATCGCGGCGGATTTACTCGCGCAAGCCGAACACGGTTCGGGCCACGAGCGCGTCTGGCTTCTGACGACATCCGACAAAATCCTGCGCGCGGTGCAGAAGGAAATCGAGCGACAGCTACCACGCCTATCGCGCCGCGAACTGATCGAACGCACTTTGGCGCAGAACGGCTGGCTAGTGCGGGTGGCGAACATGGAGCAGGGGATCGATTTGGCCAACCAGCTTGCGCCCGAACATCTGGAGATCATGTGCCGCCAGGCCGATCGCATTGCGGCGCAATTAGTCACGGCGGGTGCGATCTTCGTGGGCGACGATTCTCCTACCGTGCTGGGCGACTATGTGGCCGGACCGAGTCATGTGCTGCCCGCCGGCGGCACGGGTGCTTCTTTCGCGGGCTTGACCGTCGATCAATTCCAGCGCCGCACCAGTGTTGTCGAGTATAACAAATCCGCTCTCAAAAAGGCGCTGGGCGCGGTTAAGAAATTTTCGGAAATGGAGGGCCTAGACGCCCACGGCAGGTCGGCCGAAGTTCGCTTCCTTGCCAAACCGGGGCGACGCTGAATTCAAGCCAGCAGTTGCTGGGCGTGCGTCAGAATTTCTTTTTCGATACGGCCTTTCAATGGATACGCCGCCAGGGGCAGGTTCAGTTCGATTACCACTTGGGATGGTTGCACATCCAGTTTTCCGCTGACGGAAAATCCCATACCCCGGAAACTGAATACATCGACATAGCCGTTCCAGGATTCTGCGACATCAGTAACTTGGCCGGCGAAGCGATTGCGGGAATCGGCCATCAAACCGGCGATGCGGTTCTTGGCCACTTCCTGACCTAACTGGTGGGAGACAGACAGATTAATCTTCGGCATGATTGAAAATATCTCCCTTTCCACTTAAGAAACAAGCTCACCATTTTCTGCTCTTGAATTCTGGTTTGGGAAAGCGCAGTCTCGCCGGGTCTGTGATACCATTGCGAAAGATTCTTTGGATCGGTTTGGCCTGGCTGACGCTTGACAGCGCGGCGCGGGCCGAAATCCTCCCCCCAGGCAACCGCGCGGTCCCGCTCGGTGTTCATGCGCTGGTCGGCGGCAAAGTCGTCGTAAAACCGGGCGAGGTTTTGGATTCGGCCACGGTCTTGATTCGCGACGGCTTGATCGAAAAAGTCGGCGCGGACGTAACGGTGCCGGCCGACGCACGGGTTTGGGACATGAAAGGACTGACGATTTATGCAGGCTTCATTGATCCTTATTTGACGCTTGCTTCCAATGGGCCGGGCCGCCCGATGACCAATCGCGAATCCGAATCGCTCGATTCCTCTTTGCGCGCGGGCCGTTTTTTTGGACTGCCGGTCGCGGCCTTGGATCCGGGCGCGCCCGGGCCGAGCGCGCAATTGCCCACCGTCACGCCTGAACATCGAATGGTTGACGGCATCGCTCCCGACCCCCAGGCCCTGCAATCGCTGCGCGAGATTGGATTCACCGTGGGCAATGTCGTTCCCGGCAGGGGCATCATTCGCGGCACCAGCGCATTGATCGCGCTCTCGGATAGTAATCCGAACGATGCGGTCATTCGACCCGACGTGTTTCAACACGTCGCGTTCGAATCGATGGAGCGCGGGGAGGAAGGCGGAGGTTATCCGCAATCGCTCATGGGAATTATCTCGGCAGTGCGGCAAAGCTTTTTTGACGCGCAGCATTATGCGCTCGAGCACGAAAGCTATCAGAAAGCGGCGCAGGGACGCAAACGCCCGGAGTTCAATCCCGCCTCGCAGGCCCTCGGCCCGGCCTTGCGCAAAGAGATGCCGGTAGTTTTTCAGCCCGGTAGCGCCTTGATGGTGGACCGCGCCGCTCGCGTTGGCAGGGAGCTAGGTCTGAGTTTTTACATTCTCGCCAGCGGTCAGGAGTGGCGTCGGCCCGATTTGGCCAAGGCCGCCGGCGTGCCGTTCATCGTCCCGCTGAATTTTCCCGAGCTTACAAGAATGCCGGACGATGACGATTGGAATGCGATTACGCTCGACCAATTGCGGGCTTGGGATTGGGCCCCGGAAGACGCGGCGGTTTTGCGGGCGCAAAATCTGGAGGTCGCGCTGACGACTTACGAGTTGGAAGACAAGTCGGCCTTTCGCCGCAACCTCGTCTCCGCCATCGATCGTGGCCTCTCGGAGAATGACGCGCTGGCGGGGTTGACGACTGTCCCGGCCAAATTGTGCGGCGTGGAGCAAAGTTTGGGCACAGTGGAAGCCGGCAAGATGGCCAATTTAACCGTGGTCTCGGGCAAGGGTTACTTCGACCCGGAAGCGAAGGTGAAGGAGGTCTGGATCGACGGGCGGTTCTATCGTACTGATACAGAGGAGCCGAAGCCCGAAACTGCGACAGAAGAGAAACCTGCCGGGGAAAAACCTGCTGAGTCGAATCCGCCGGAAGCGAAAGCGTCCGACACGAATACTGCCGAAGCGAGACCTGCGCGCCCCAACCGTGCGGCGGCGGCGCGGGAACTATTGAAAAAGCGCGTGGCCCATTCGCCGCTTGAGGGTCGCGGCGTGCTGACCAATCCTCCCGCGCTCTTGTTGACAGGCGTCACTATATGGACATGCGGCCCGACAGGGCGTTTGGAGAACGCTTCTCTGTTGATCGAAAACGGAAAGATTGCCGAGGTGGGCACGACGGTGCGGCACCCCGATGGCGCGTTGGTGGAGGACGCGACCGGCAAGCAAGTCACGCCCGGCATCATCGATCCCCACAGTCACAGCATGATTCTGGGCGGCGTCAACGAAGGCACGTTGCCTTCTTCGGCCATGGTGCGAATCGGCGACGTGGTCAATTCGGAAAGCGCCAACATCTATCTGCAATTGGCGGGTGGCGTGACAGAAGCGCATTTGTTGCACGGCTCGGCCAACCCCATCGGCGGCCAGTGTTGCCTGATCAAGTTGCGCGACGGAGCGACGCCGGAGGAGTTGAAATTCGCGGGCGCGCCGCCCACGATCAAGTTCGCGCTGGGCGAAAACGTCAAGCAGTCCAATGGGGGCCCACGCGCGGGCACTCGGTTTCCCCAAACCCGCATGGGCGTGCAGGCGTTCTACGAAAACCGTTTCACCGCCGCGCGGCAGTACCTGCAGGCTTGGGACGACTACAACAAAGCTGTCCGCGGCGGTGCCGTCGCTCCGGTGCCGCCCGCGCGTGACCTGGAACTGGAAGCCCTGGGCGAAATTTTGCAAGGCAAACGCTTCATTCATTGCCACTCCTATCGTCAAGATGAGATTCTGGAGTTCATCCGGGTGATGCAAAGTTTCGGCATCCAGGTTGCCGCCATGCACCACGTTTTGGAAGGTTACAAGGTGGCCGATGAAATGGCCGCGGCGGGAATTGGCGGCTCGACCTTCTCGGATTGGTGGGCCTACAAGTTCGAGGTTTATGACGCCATCCCTTATAACGGCACGCTCATGCATGATCGCGGGGTGGTCGTTTCCTTCAACTCCGATTCGGACGACCTGGCGCGGCGATTGAATTTTGATGCGGCCAAGGCTGTCAAGTACGGTGGCCTGTCGGAGATCGAGGCGCTTAAATTCGTGACCATCAATCCCGCCCGCCAGTTACGAGTGGATCAGCGCGTTGGCTCGCTCGAACCGGGCAAGGACGGTGATATCGCCATCTGGTCCAAATCACCTCTGGATTCGGCCACGGTCTGCCTTGAGACGTGGATCGAGGGCAAGAAGTATTTTGACCGTTCACTGGATGCCGCGCGCACTTCCGCCTTGGAGGAGGAACGAAAAGCCTTGCTGGCCAAAGCCAAGAAAGCGCTTCAATCTGCCGGCCCGAACGAACGCGGCAGCGCCAGGGCGAGGCGGCAATTTTTTGAAACGGCGCTGGAACATCAGGACGATTTTTACAATCACGATCGCGATGAAGCGGAATTTAAACCATAATTTCAGATGGCGCATCTGTTGCTGGCTGGCCATGGCCGCTTGTGGTTTCGCTCCGATAGCGGCGCGAGCGCAGACCGTTCTGCTCAAGAACGCGACGGTGCATCCCGTTTCCGGGCCGGTGCTTTCGCCCGGCGACGTGCTGATCGAAAACGGGAAAGTGACTCAGGTCGGACATTTGGATGTCCAGGCGGATAAAGTAATAGACTTGACAGGGCAGCACCTTTATCCCGGATTGATCCTCTTGAACACGGCCCTCGGTCTGTCCGAGATTGAAGCGGTGCGAGCAACCGCCGACTATGAGGAGGTGGGCCAGTTCGTGCCGGAGGTTCAGTCATGGGTGGCCGTTAATCCCGATTCCGAATTGTTGCCCGTGACCCGGGCCAATGGCATCGCATTTTTTGAGCCGACGCCCGAAGGCAGCATGATCGCGGGGCAATCGGGGTTAATGGCTATGGACGGCTGGACAACTGAAGAGATGGTTTTCAAAAAGTCAGCCGCCTTGCACGTGTATTGGCCGGCCATGGAAATCAATCCGGCTGCGGGACGAGGAGGAGGTTTCCGCCGCGGAGGCAGAGCTGGCGGATCAGCGGAAGAGCAGATCAAGGAACGCGAACGTAAAGTAAAAGAATTGGCGGATTTCTTTGCCGACGCCCGCGCCTATGCGCAGGCGCGCGACGCCGCCCGGACCAACGGTGTGCCCGACCCAGGACTGAACCCTTCCTGGGAAGCGATGCGCCCTTATTTGAAGGGAGAGCGGCCCATCATGGTTCACGCTGAAGAACTGCGCCAAATCAAGTCGGCGCTCAAGTGGGCCGGAACCAACAATCTCAAAATTGTCATCGTGGGTGGACGCGATGCCTGGAAAGCCGCCGACCTGCTCGCCAAGAGTAATGTGCCGGTAATTTACGACGCCATTTACGACCTCCCTTTGTCCGAAGCGGAGTCTTATGACATTCATTTCAAGGCGCCGGAACTTTTGCGCCAGGCTGGAGTCAAAGTCGCGTTAAGCTTGCAAACTGCTGCGTTCGACGCGGCCTTCGCACGGAATCTACCGTACGTCGCTTCGCAAGCGGTGGCGTATGGTTTGCCGGCCGAGGAAGGCCTGAAAGCGATCACTCTTTATCCCGCTCAGATACTCGGAGTCGAAGGCCGGCTGGGCACGATTGAACCAGGCAAAGACGCCACCCTTTTCACTTGCACTGGAGGCATTCTGGATTTGCGAGCCAACGTCACTCGCCTTTGGGTGGCTGGCCGCGAAGTTTCGCTGGACAACCGGCACGCCCGCCTTTACGAAAAGTACCGCAATCGCCCGAAGCCGCATTGAGCGCGAGCGCGAAAACAAATGAAAACATTGGTCGCCGATACATTCCCTGAATCCCACCTTCAGCGCTTGAAAAAACTCGGCTGCGAATTGGACTATCAGCCCTCAGCCAAAGCTGACGACCTGACTGCGTTGGTCTCGGATTGCAAAATCCTGGTCGTGCGCGGCAAAAAGGTGACGGGCGAGACGCTGCTAGCCTCGCGCCACCTGGCGCTGGTGCTGCGGGCGGGCGCTGGAGTCAATAATATCGATGTCCAAGCCGCCTGCAGCCACGGCATCTTTGTCAGCAATTGTCCGGGGAAAAATTCCATCGCCGTTGCCGAGCTGGTTTTCGCCTTGCTCCTGGCCATAGATCGCCGTGTCCCGGAGGGCGTCACTGCCCTGCGCGCCGGCCAATGGAACAAAAAGGAGTTTTCCCGTGCCGACGGACTGTTTGACAAAACTTTGGGCGTGATCGGCGTCGGCAGCATCGGGCGCGAAGTGATTCGTCGGGCGCACGCTTTTGGTTTGCGCGTGTTGGCTTGGTCACCATCGCTTACACCAGAACTCGCCGAAGAATTGGGCGTGCAACGGCGCGAAAACTTGGACGACATTTTCCGCGAGGCCGACATCGTGACGCTGCACGTGGCGTTGAAAACGGAAACGCGCAAATTAGTCAACGCCTCACGACTCTGGCTCATGAAGCCGCGGGGGATTCTGATCAACACCTCGCGCGGCGAAGTGGTTGACCAAGCCGCGTTGCGCGAGGCCGTTGAGTCCAAAAGGATCCGCGCCGGTTTAGATGTGTTCGACCCTGAGCCTGCCCAAAGCGTGGCCGACTTCCAGGATCCGATTCTCAAGTGCCCGGACTTTTACGGTACGCATCACATCGGCGCCTCGACCGAGCAGGCCCAGAACGCGATTGCCGACGAAGCGATCCGTGTCATAGAGACTTTCATCAAAACAGGTGTGGTGGTGAATTGCGTCAACCTGGCCAGACGCACGCCAGCCAAATGGCAATTGGTGGTGCGGCACCACGATCGCGTGGGCGTGCTGGCATTTGTGATGGACCACATCCGCCGGGCCGGCCTGAATATTGAGGAAGTGCAGAACGTGGTTTTTGACGGCGCACTTGCCGCGAGTTGCCGCATCCAATTGGCCGGCGACGCCCCGGCCTCGCTGCTGACCACCATCGAAGGAAACCCGGACATCATCGGCCTGGACTTAATGCATCTTGCCTGACGCCGAAGGCGCTTGCTCGCGATGGTGCGGATTATTCTGACGAGTGATCTGTCGGGGCGCCGCGAGCTGGCCCGTGGATAACCTCCTCGGCGCGTTTCAGGGCGCGGGTCAATTCGCTGTGGGCTGCTTCGAGTTTTTGTTTTTCCGCCTGTAACGGGTCTGGCAGTGGAGTCGGCGGCAAGCCGAGAATCTCGCGGGAACGGGCGAGCGCCAAGTCGATGTCGGCACAAACATTCTCACGGCCCAAGCGATCCAGAAAGCCGGCCTTGTCCATCATAAAAAGCGGCTGGGCATGGGGACCGCTGAGCACCAAATGCTTCCCGTGCGAGAGCAGTCGTTCGTGTAAGTCTTCCAGGGCATTGAGACCCGTGGCGTCGATGGCCAGGACTTTGCGCAAGCGCAGAATCAACACGTCCGGCTCCTGCTTAAGACGCCGCAGCGCGCTTTCCAGTTTGTCTGCCGCGCCAAAAAAGAAAGAACCGAAGATGCGGTAGATCATGACGCCCTCCGGGATGGGTTTGCCCACCAGCGAATGATGAGCGCCTTCGGTTTCCGTGGATTCATCTACAGCCGTGATTTGCGTGGTCTCAGAGACGCGCTTGATGAACAGGACGGCCGCCAGCACCATTCCGATCTCCACCGCCACTGTCAAATCCACAACCACAGTCAGACAGAAGGTGGACAAGAACACGACGGCGTCGCTCCGCGGCCATTTGGGAACGCGGCCGAAATTGTGCCATTCTCCCATGTTGAATGCGACATTGACCAGCACGGCGCTCAAAGTTGCCAACGGGATGAACTTCGCCAATGGCGCGGCTACCAGGATGATAACCAGTAACGTGAGCGCATGCACTATGCCAGCCACAGGCGTGCGCCCGCCGCATTTGACATTGGTAGCCGTGCGCGCGATGGCTCCAGTCGCGGCGATGCCGCCGAATAGCGGGCTGGCAATGTTGGCGATTCCTTGGGCCATCAATTCCTGGTTCGGATCGTGCCGGTCGTCCACCATGCCGTCGGCCACGACGGCGCACAACAGGGATTCGATCGCGGCCAGCAGAGCAATCGTCGTGGCCGGCTGGATCAGTAGCTTGACAGTCTCCCACGACAATGCCGGAAACACCGGCTTGGGGAGAGCGCGTGGGATGCCGCCAAAGCGCGAGCCGATCGTTTCGACCGGCAACTGGGATAACGCCACCGCCGCCGTGCAGAGCAGCAGTGCCACGATCGAACCAGGCACGCGCCGTTGCCATGTCTTGGGCCAGCAACGGATGATGGCCAGCGAAGCCGCTGCTAACGCTGTCCCGCGCCACTGGAAAGTGCCGGCGTTTTCGGCCAGCGCTTTCATCTTTGCGAAAAATTCCGACGGTACAATATCCAGGCGCAAGCCAAAGAAGTCCTTGATCTGCGTGGTTAAAATCAACACCGCAATGCCGGCGGTAAATCCCATCGTGACCGGGTAGGGGATGAACTTGATCGTCGTGCCCAGACGGGCTGCGCCCATGAGCACCAGAATGACACCCGCCATGACCGTGCAGATGGCCAGATTCTCCGCGCCATACCTGGCGTTAATGCCGTAAAGTATAACGATGAACGCGCCCGTCGGTCCGCCAATGGCCACGCGCGAACCGCCCAGTGCTGAAATCAAAAAGCCCGCGATGATCGCGGTAAAAATACCGGCCTCCGGTTTGACGCCGGATGCAATCGCGAACGCCATCGCCAGCGGCAACGCGACCACGCCGACAGTGACGCCCGCCACCAGATCGGCGGAGCAATCGGCCCATGTGTAACCCTTTAGAGTCTCCGCCAATTTGGGTCGGAACGAAAACCAGTCCTTCATGATTGGATTCAAAATCCTTCAGGCAAAATCACCCTCAGTATTGTCGCTTATACAACCAGGGCGCAAAAGATTCAATTCAATTTGGAAAGTCTCCTAACCAACCAATCGTTATTATTCATGAAGGATTGACGGGGTCTGAGCGTTACAAGGGCAGCTTACTATTCGAAGTTTGCGGCTTCACCGCCCGGAAAATGAGTAAACGGCGATATGCCTCAACTCATTTCTGCGGCACTTGCTGCGCGGTTCCGTCGTTCAGCAGCACAAACTCACTGCCGTCAGGCATGTGGACCCGCATTAAAACGCCTTGCGGATTGCTGGCATCAGCTGTCAACATTATGGTTGCCTTCGACCCGCGAAATGCCTCGACCTGCGCAGGCTGCAAGAAATGGAGCGCAACCAATTCCTCCAAGGTGACTGATTGGGGAACCGGTTGTTTGCGCGCCTGCAAATCCCGCGTGTAGTCGCGCGCGGCTGTCACAATGGCGGCCCCGTTGAATTTGGCGCTGGTGTCCTTGGAAGCGAGCGAAAGATAAACCAGCCCCGCCATTACCATGATCGCCACGGCGACCGCGATGGCGATGGTCATGCGACGCACCGGTGAATCTGGATCGCGTAGCGTCATACTTTATCGATGCCAAATGTCGCCTTCGCCGTCGCTGAACCAACGGGACATGGTGACCTTTTGCCGCGTGAAAAACTGCACGCCTTCCTTTCCTTGCATGTGCAAATCGCCGAAGAACGATTCATCCCAGCCGTTGAAAGGGAACCACGCCATGGAAGCCGGCACGCCAATGTTGACGCCCACCATGCCCGCCTTGATGCGGTGTTTGAATTCCCGCGCCGCCCGGCCCGAACGCGTAAAGATCGACGCCCCATTGCCGTAAGGGCAGCGGTTGGCGTGAGCGATGGCTTCCTCCAAATTCTCCACGCGCGTCACGTTAAGCACGGGCCCGAATATTTCCTCGCGCGCCACGCTCATGCCGCCATGCACGCCGTCCAAAATGGTGGCACCGATGAAGAAGCCGTCTGGTTCGCCCGGCACGCGGACGGAACGGCCATCGACGGCGATGCGCGCTCCTTCTTGCGCGCCAGCCTCGATCAATTGCTCGACGCGTTGGCGATGCTGACTCGTGATGACCGGCCCCATCTGCGGCTGCGCTTCGCGGTCGGTGGGGCCAACTTGGATAGCGCGCGCGGCATCGACGATCGAGGGCAGAACTTTCTTCGCGGCCTCACCAATCATGATGGCGGTTGAACCTGCCATGCATCGTTCGCCGGCACAGCCGTAAGCGGCTTCAATGATGCCACGCGTGGAGTTCTCCACGTCGGCGTCGGGCATGATGAAGATGTGATTCTTCGCGCCTCCATTGGATTGGACTCGCTTGCCGTGCCGGGTGCCAACCTCAAAAACGTGCCGCGCCACGGGCGTGGAACCCACGAAGGATATGGCGCTGATTTTCGGATGGGTCAAGATGGCATCGACGCATTCACGTCCGCCATGAACAATGTTGATCACGCCTTTCGGCAGGCCGGCCTCAACCAGCAGTTGCATGATGCGAATGGCTGTCAACGGTACTTTCTCACTTGGCTTGAGGACGAACGTGTTGCCGCAAGCCAGCGCTACTGGATACATCCAGAGCGGAACCATGGCCGGGAAATTAAACGGAGTGATGCCGGCACAAACGCCAAGCGGTTGGCGAATGGCATCACAATCAATCCCGCGCGCGATGTTCTCCATGCTTTCGCCCATGAGCAGCGAAGGAATCCCGCAAGCGAACTCGACCATCTCGATGCCACGTTTAACGTCGCCGCGCGATTCGGCCAAGGTCTTTCCGTGTTCGCGTGTGTTCAGGCGGATCAATTCCTCGAAGTTCTGTTCCAGTAGCGCCTTGAATTGGAAAAGGACGCGCGCTCGCTCCACCGGGGGCGTTTCCCACCAGGCGGGAAACGCGGCGGCGGCGGCTTCGACCGCTTCATCGACGTGACGCGGGCCGCACTGCGGAGCTTCGGCGATGACGTGGCCCGTCGATGGGTTATGCACCGGCGTGGTCGGAACGTCGGTGAGTGTTCGCCATTCCCCTCCCACAAATATCGGACAGGTGTTCATTCAATGCAGGGAG
Organism: Verrucomicrobiia bacterium; assembly: GCA_036008545.1. GTDB lineage: Bacteria > Verrucomicrobiota > Verrucomicrobiia > Limisphaerales > Palsa-1400 > Palsa-1400. Next base: position 15,097 of record DASYNM010000068.1, on the reverse strand, counting down.
AGGGCGTTGGATTGTTGCACAAAAGAATCGCCACTCCATTCGCCGTCGGAGTTGACAACCTTTTTTTGAGAGGCCGCCTTCTGGGCTGCTTTGCGCTGGGCCTGCTTCTGCACCAAGTCTAGGTGGGTAGTGAAATAGGGCAGGCTACGCCCCTTGAAATCGGCCAGCGTGTTGAACTTGTGCTGGTCCATAAAGGCCAGCAGTTGCTCTTGCATAGGCTTGACGCATTCATAGCCGAATTTCATCACTCCTGTGCATACCTGCACGGTGTCGGCGCCGACAAGTATAAATTGCGCGGCGTCGCCGCCCGTCTCCACACCGCCGATGCCGGAAAGGGAGCAACCGGGAAATTCGTGGCTTATCATGGTGGCGATTTCCATGACCATCCGCAGCGCAATTGGCCGGACTGCTTTGGAGGAGTAACCACCTGGCGTGCTGAGGCCCTCAACCGTCGGTTCGGGTCGCAAAGTTTCCAGGTTGATTCCCATCACGCAGCGAAGGGTGTTGATGGCGCTGATACCCTGGCAACCGGCGCGCAATGCAGCCCGGCTTGGCTCTTCGATGTGCGTGATGTTGGGCGTCATCTTGGCCCATACCGGCTTTCGTGACGCCGCCATGACCCAGCCGCAGACTTCTGTCAGTATGTCGCAGTCCTCGCCCATGGCCGAACCCATTTTGCGTTCCGGCAAGCCGTGCGGGCAGGAAAAATTCAACTCAAATCCATCCACGCCGGCTTCTTGACAGCGCTCGACAATTTCCACCCAAGCATCCTTGCGATATTCCTCCATGACGGAAGCGATCAACACACCGTTGGGAAAAAGGTCTTTGCATTTTTTGAATTCGTCCAACCAGATCTTGAATGGCCGGTCGCTAATCAACTCAATGTTTTCCCAGCCGACAATTTCCTGTCCGTCCTGGCCCATCAACTTCGCGTAGCGCGGTGTGACGTTGACCACTTTGCTCGCGTCGAGGCTGATGGTCTTGGCGATGACAGCGCCCCAGCCTTCCTTGAAGGCCTTGGCGATGACGTTCAAATTGGTTCCCGGAGGACCGGAGGCGATGATGAACGGATTGGGCAGATTCAGTCCGTCCACCGTCGTGGCAAGTGTTGGCATAAGCTCTGGCTTCCAATAACTTTGGCTTCCAATTCGGCAGCCTTGAGGCATTGTATCGAAGCGGGCGGTGTTGTGCCAGAGCAATTATTGGCCGGCGACGCGCCTGCACATGAATGGACCCATTTCTGCAAGCGGCCCTGGACCAGGCAAAAGCAGGCTTGGCCTCGGGTGGAATTCCCATCGGCTCCGTGCTGGTGTGCGATGGGAGTATCATCGGCCGCGGCCATAACCAGCGCGTCCAAAAGGGCAGCGTCATTCATCACGGCGAAATGAATTGCCTGGAAAATGCCGGACGGCAACCGGCCTCAGTTTATCGGCGTTGCACCATCTACACGACGCTCTCACCATGCCCGATGTGCAGTGGGGCCATTTTGCTTTACGCCATTCCTCGCGTTGTGGTCGGCGAGAATAAGTCCTTCATGGGCGCTGAGGAGCATTTGCGCGCCAACGGCGTCAAAGTCGAGGTCGCACAAAATCCGGAGTGCATTGAGCTGATGCGCGACTTTGTGGCTAAGAACCCGCAGTTGTGGAACGAGGACATTGGCGTCTGAATTGCCGCGCTTGAAATTGATGGAACGCCGACTCAAATCTCCGGTTGACCCTGAACTCCAAAGACGCATCCAGGAGTTGATCGTCTATAAGGGCGGCGGCCACAACCAAGACTTGGTGGCCGACATCATGGTCAATGCCCTGAAGCTGCTGACCGACGTGGAGGACCGCGGCGACGTCCGAGTCATCCGCACCGCCGTGCGCGAACTGCGCTACGCCTTCCGGCTTTTTAAACCTTACGCCGAGAAGCGCAAGGTCACCATTTTCGGTTCGGCCCGAACCAAGTTGGAGGAACCAGAGTATCGCCAGGCGGCGGACTTCGGACGCCAGATGGCCGCCGAGGGTTGGATGATTATCACGGGGGCCGGCCCGGGCATCATGCGCGCTGGCCACGAAGGCGCTGGTCTGGAGAACAGCTTTGGGGCGAGCATTCGGCTGCCTTGGGAAGAGGGCACCAACCCCATCATGCAGGGCGACAAGAAGCTCATTACCTTCAAATACTTTTTCACCCGCAAGCTCACCTTCGTCCGTCACGCCGATGCCATCGCCTTGTTTCCCGGCGGATTCGGCACGATGGACGAAGGCTACGAGGCGCTGACCTTGATGCAAACGGGCAAGACGCGGTTGCGCCCGCTGGTCTTGATCAATCCGCCTGGCTCGGCCTATTGGCGGACATGGGACAAGCACATGCGTGAGCATCTGTTGCGCGCCAATCTGATCAGTCCGGCGGACTTGAACCTGTATTACATCACCGACCGGGCCGAGGATGCCGTCAAACATATTACTCGCTTTTACCGCAATTACCATTCCATGCGCTCGGTGGCCGACAAGCTGGTCATCCGCCTCAAGAACGCGCCTTCGCCTTCGGCTATTCAGGCTTTGAACGAGGATTTTGCGGACATCATCACCGGCGAAAGCATTCGCGCCGTGGAACCGATGCCGGAAGAACAGGACGACGTGGCGACCTTGGACCTGCAGCGCATTGCCTTCGGCTTTAACCGGAAGGATTATGGAAGGCTCCGGCATTTGATCAATGTGCTGAATACTTTGTAAACCGATGATTCCAACCGCACCGATTCGGAGCATGACCGCGCGAGGCCGTCGCTGAGGCAACCATCCGCCCTCCTCGCCATGCCCGCCACACTCGTGCTCGTTTGCCTCGCGGTCATCATTGTCATTTATTTCCGGGACAATCCGCTGGGGCACGACCGCCGGTTCATGGTGCGCCGCTTCATCAACTGGTTCCCGCTCGGATTAACTTATTCCTTCATGTACATGGCGCGCTATAATCTCAACGTGGCCAAAGACTCGCTGGGTAGCGCCATGTCCAACAGCGAGTTCGGCGACATCTTCGGTGTGGGCGCTTTTGTCTATGCCTTCTCTTTTCTAATCAACGGTCCGCTGGTGGACAAGATCGGCGGGAAGAAGGGCATGTTGATCGGCGCGATTGGGTCCGGCTTGGCCAATGTCGCGTTAGGTGTCCTGACCTACTTGATGGTCACACACAGACTGCACATGAAAATGCTTCGTCCCTTCTGCGCCATCTATGGGATCAACATGTACTTCCAAAGCTACGGGGCCGTTTCCATCATCAAAGTGAAGGCCTACTGGTTCCATGTCCGCGAGCGCGGCATTTTTGCGGGCGTCTTCGGCACTCTCATTTCCTTTGGAATTTATTTCGCGTTTGACTGGGGTCAAGTGTTGGCGGAGATGGCCAAGGTGAATCCCGGAAACCAGATCGGATGGTTTCATGGCCTTATCCAAAGTATTTTCGCCTCGAAGACGGAATCGGTGGATGCGCTGTGGACGGTGTTCTACCTTCCGGCCGCCATCCTATTCTTCTGGGCGCTGATGGATTGGTGGCTGATTGAGGACTCGCCCGAAGATGCCGGCTTGCCGCCGTTCGACACCGCGGACGCCTCTTCCGGCCTGATGCACATCGAGCTGAGTACGGTGGATTTGCTTAAGAAAGTCTTTGCCAGCCGTCTCATGCTGACGGTTGCCGCGATAGGTTTGACTGCGGGCGTGATGCGCAACGGCATCATGAATTGGTATCGGGTCTTTGCCACGGACACCAAACAGCCCGGGACCGCATTCTTTACGGAGCACTGGGGTTTGTTGGTTTGCATCAGCGGGATTGTAGGCGGCTTTGTGGGCGGACATATTTCTGACAAATTCTTTCAATCGCGTCGCGGCCCGCCCACCGCCATTTGTGGGGCCGTTACATTTCTGTTGGCTGGCGTCATCGCGCTGTTTCTTTTCAAATCGCAATGGATTGTCGGCTGGGCCGCGGTGCTCATCACGCTATTCGTCATCGGCGTTCATGCCCTGATGGCGGGCACGGCCGCGCCCGATTTCGGTGGTCGCAAAGCCACCGCCACCTGTTCGGGCATCGCCGACGGCTTCGTTTATTTGGGCAGCAGCATCCAATCTTTCTCCCTGGGTTATTTGACAGGCAGGAGTTGGTATTGGTGGCCGATCTTCCTGATGCCCTTCGCCGCCGTTGGAGTCATCCTCGCGATTTCCATGTGGAATGAGCTTCCTGCGGCCACGCGGAAATTCATTGCCCAGCGCGACCAAAATCCTGGCGCCAGCTAAACTGTTTCTTGAACCAAAGTCTGAGTTTATTGTGATGAACGGGGGTCGAGCTGTCCTCCGGATTTGCGGTAAAAAAGGCGATTCGGGCAGCAGACGCCAAGGAGGTGGGGGTGGGGAACCCCGCTGAAGAAACGTACCGCTACCCGAATCAAGCCTGTCGCAATCCTAGACATTATTCACAGGATGTCAACATCTAAAATTCACCTAAATTGAGCCAAAGATCAAGCGCGGGTTTTGCCGGCGGTGTCATTCCCAACCTTCACAGCGGTAACCCTTTGCCCACGGCGCTGCCCGAATCGTGTCAATCAAAGCCCCATCAATTTCATCACTGCTTCCGTTCGTGCCGGCGCCACAATGGGCTCAAATCCCGCAGCCCCAATCGCGTTGTCCGGGTCTTTGAGTCCGTGCCCCGTCATGGTTGCCGTGACGACACTTCCCTCGGCAATCTTTCCCGCCTTCACGCATTGCATCAACCCCGCCAAACAAGCCGCCGAGGCTGGCTCAACGAACACCCCTTCGGTGCGCGCGACCAACTTGTAAGCCGCCAGAATTTCCTGGTCCGTGACCTTGTCAATAAAACCGTTCGACTCCTTGAGGGCCAGCGCGGCCGGTTCCCAACTGGCGGGATTGCCGATGCGAATGGCGCTGGCGACGGTTTGCGGATCATCCACCGGCCGGCCCAACACCATCGGCGCCGCTCCGGCCGCCTGGAATCCGAACATGCGGGGCAGTCGGTCTGATTTCTTGGCGTCGCGATATTCGCGGTAGCCTTTCCAATAGGCCGTGATATTTCCGGCGTTCCCGACCGGCAGAAAATGGAAATCCGGCGCGCGGCCCAATTGATCGCAAATCTCGAAGGACGCCGTCTTCTGCCCTTCGATGCGCACGGGATTAATGCTGTTGACAACCTCCACTTTGCCCGTCTCGCCCAACTCGCGCACGATGCGCAAGGCGTCGTCAAAATTGCCCTGCACGGAGATGGTCACCGCGCCGTACATCAGCGCCTGCGCCATTTTGCCGAGCGCGATATTGCCCTGCGGCAGCAGCACCACGCACTTCAGGCCCGCGCGCGCGGCGTAGGCGGCGGCGGAAGCGGAGGTGTTGCCGGTGCTGGCGCACACGACGACGCTCGCCCCGCGTTCCTTCGCCTTGGAAACCGCCAGCGTCATGCCGCGGTCCTTGAACGAGCAGGTTGGATTGACTCCTTCGAATTTCAGCCACAACTCGAACTCACCGCCGATGCTGCGCACAAAATTGTCCGCCCGAACCAGCGGCGTGTTGCCTTCGTCGAGCGAGACGACGGGTGTCGAGTCCGAGACTGGCAGCCACGACCGATAGGCTGCGATCACGCCGCGCCAGCGCTGACCTTTCGTTGTGGAATTGGGATTCATCGGGTGAACATCAAGAAGAAGGTAGGGACGGCCCGCCGGGCCGTCCGCGGACGCCTCCGCGAGGCGTCCCCACCCGGGATCTCTGCAAAAGATGAAGCGCGCATTTCAAGCAAAGTTCTCCACGCGCAGCATTACCGGCGGGCCTTTAACCACCGGCAACCTGGCGATCTTGGCCAGCGCCTTTTGCACGGCGGCATTGGGCGCGTCGTGGCTCATCAGAATCAGCGGCACACTTTTTCCTTCGTGGCCTTCGGGCTGGATGACGGACGAGATGCCGATTTTCGAGGCGGCGAGAATGGAGGTGATGCGCGAAAGCGTGCCCGGCTTGTCAACGACATTAAAGCGCAGGTAATAGCGCGAAACCACTTCCGCAATCGGCAGCACCGCGCCGTGCTGCTCGTGCGGGACGAAAGGAGGCACGCGACCGCACGCCCCGTGCTTCAAATCCAGCGCCGCGTCCGCGATGTCGCTCAGGATCGCGCTGGCGGTGGCGTCCTTGCCCGCGCCCTGTCCGTAAAAGAGAGTGTCGCCGACGACATCGCCGCGGCAGAAGACGGCGTTAAAAACATGATTGACGCTTGCCAGCACATGACCGTCGGGAATGAGCGCGGGGTAAACCGAGACCTGGATCGTCTTGCGCCGCGCGCCGGGAACAACCTTGGCCACGCCCAACAACTTAATCGTGTAGCCGAGTTTCCCCGCGAACTCGATGTCCGCTTTGGCGATGCCGCGAATGCCCTCGACGTAAATCTCCTTGGGCGCGACCCAGAATCCGTGCGCCAGCGAAGCCAGGATGCCGATCTTGTGCAGCGAGTCGAACCCGTCGATGTCAAGCGAAGGATCGGCTTCGGCATAACCCAGTCGCTGCGCCTCGGCCAGGGTCGGCGCGAAGTCCAGGCCCTCCAGCTTCATGCGGGTCAGGATGTAATTGCAGGTGCCGTTGACGATGCCGTAGATGTGCGTGATGCGGTTGCCGACAAACCCCTCCCGCACGGCCTTGATGATCGGGATGCCGCCCGCCACGCTGGCTTCGTAATAGAGATTGGTGCCGGCGGCCTTGGCGGCGGCGAAGAGTTGCTCGCCGTGCGCGGAGATCAGCGCCTTGTTGGCGGTGATGACCGGCTTGCCCAGACCCAACGCTGTCAAGATCATTGTTTTGGCCAGCGTGGTGCCGCCGACTAATTCGATGACGACGTGAACCTGCGGATCATTGACGACGGCCATCCAATCGGTGGTCATGAGCGAGGCCGGGATGGGGTAGGGGCGCGGTTCGTCGAGGGCCTTGACGGCGATTTTGCGCAGGCCGATCTTGACCCGCAGCCGCGATTCCAGCAGCGCGCCGTTATTCTGCAAATGATGGAAGACACCGCTGCCCACGGTGCCGCCGCCAATCATGCCTAGATTAACCTGTTGCATCAAGGCGCCCACTGTGGCCAAAACCCGAAACCAAGACAACCCCAAAGCGACTCGGAAGTGCGAAGTTCAAAGTGCCGAGTGGGGAGTGGCGAGTTCAAAGTTCCAAGTTCAAGGTTCAAAGCTGCTGAATTGGTTTGACCTGGTGCGACTGGGTGCGACTGGGTGCGATTTTCCGTTTTTTTGGTAGGGCGAGACTCCTTCGAACCGTGACTAGATCTGCACCGCCAAACCGATCAGGGCTCGACGGAGTCTCGCCCTACCAATATAGGGTCTCGCCCTACCAAAATTGAAGAAGGGGACTGAAATTATCGGCAAATATCGTGAAAATCAACGACTTACGTGTGCTCCAGGAACCTTCACCACGAAGAACACGCAGCGACACGAAGGGCAACGGATCGCGGTGGCCCTGAGCACAGGACCTCCGACCAACTTCCCGCTGAGCAATTCCCTTATGTCAAAGACCAGGCGCCGGAGCGCCTTACACGAGGCAGACTACCACATCTTTATGGGAACGCAAGGACAAATAATTCAACTTCTTTTCGCCACCTCGTTTGTCTGCGCTAAATGCGACTCTTCCCATGGATTTATCTCGCACAGAGGAGCAGAGATCGCAGTGCAGAGAAAAAGGGAGGAATCTTTTCGATTTGGGCAAAGTGTAACGGCCAGGGTGGGGGACGAATGGAATCAAATGGCCGCCGTCAAGGCTTGTTGTTGAGTTGGACAGATATGGTTTGCACCTGACCGTCGCGCCAGATTTCCAGGTCAACCTTTTGCCCGGCAAGCTTGTTAAGTTTCTCGCCCATGTCGGTTTCCGCCATCACGTCTTCGCCGGCCATTTTCAGAATCACGTCGCCCTCCAGTATGTTGGCGTTGGAAGCCGGCGACCCGGTCACGACAACATGCACCAAGACTCCCGTGTTGCGCGCCAATTTTTGTCGAATCTCGGTCGGAATCGGGCGGTACATAACGCCAAGAATGGCGGGACGCCCTTTCCTGAAAAATCCGGCTTGGTATTGATAGATGCGATCCGTAATCGGCATGCCAGCAGGCGTAATCATGCCTTGTGAGTTCTTATCCGAGGGCCAGATAGCCGGCGTCCCTATTCTCAAAAAGACACGCGAACAGAGAACCACATCCGCCCCGACTTTTATTGCCTGCAACCTCAGGTCGTTATCGGACTGGCTTGGGGCTTGGAATTCCGACACACCGAGCAACGTGTAGCCATTGCGGTACAAATCCTTCGCGTCGTTGACCGTGTTCGAAGTCGTGAGAATCTGGGTGCTTCCAGAATAGGGCGGCAAATTGGTGAGGTCGGGGCCGGCTTTGTCTTGATAATACTGGGTGTAGCTGTTGGGCCTGGTAGCGCAGCCCGTGAGAATGGCGAGCGTGGAGCAAGTCATCAACAGCCAGCTCATTTTATGCAACAGGCGGCAGCGCCGGAAGTTTTCAGTATTAAACATTAGAACCCACATCCTAAATAGGCGCGGGACGCGTGGCGAGAGATTTTGCGCGGCGGCAAGGCAGCCGGGCGCATCTCACTTTTTGACAACTGCTTCTTTCCCCCTCTCCTCCAAACACTTGTGGACGAGAGGGCAGCACCGCAGGCGGTGCATCTCATCTGTTGTTCTGTTCTGGGGGTGAGGAGGTTCGACTAGGCGTGCCCCTCCCCATGAAACTCCCATCAAGCAAGGAGCCTCCTCTCCCCAACCCTCTCCTCCACAAGTATGTGGAGGAGAGGGAGATGGAACAACGCGGCGGGTTCGTGGGTTCAATGCGCGAAGGGGTTTGGGAAATTCTCTCCCTGTCTCTCTCCCCGCGTTGCCGTGGGGCGAGGGGACGTTAACCGACGATTTCAAAATGTTGGGTGCTAACGGACCCGATGCGCTCTCAATAGGAGTTGATGGCGAAGACGTCGTGGAGGTTCGTGCGCAAATCGGACCAGCGCCAATGGTCGGCGTGGCCATCGCAAAAGACAAAGACGGCGCGCAAAGCATGGCGGCAGGCCGGCTGCTTGAACGAAGGGTCCGTCGTCCATCCTGACGTTGGGAGCGGCTGCTTGGTGGTGACATCCGTGTAATAACCGCCGGTGGGCAATTGGTCCAGGCCGCCATTCTTTTTGGGATCACCCACGTCGCCGATCAACCAGATTTGGCTGGGGCGTCTCAATTCACTCAATTTCATGCTGCCCAGTGGGCTCCCATTATCGGCCACGGCGTACCGAATAATTCCCTCCGTGGCCGTGTTGCCTTCCGACGGGCCATAGCCTTCGCAAGGAGATTGAAAATAGGAGACGGTGTTGGCCTCGATGTCTCCATTGAGCACGGCCGGGCAGCGCCAGATCTTGTTCGTCACCGTGATGCTGGTGAGGTAATTGGCATCGCTAAGAATTCTAAACCACCAGTTTGAGGTCACGGTGCCCAGATCGTAGCTGCCCGTGTTCAAAGGCGGCAGGCGATCCTTGTTATCACTGGCATACATCATGAAGGCCAGGGCGATCTGCCGGGTGTTGCTGAGGCAACTGGTCTCCGTGGCGCTGACCTTGGCCTTGCTCAACGCGGGCAGCAACATCGCGGCCAGAATCGCAATGACGGCAATCACCACCAACAGTTCAATCAAGGTAAAACCTCTGGTGACTGGACGTTCTCGATCTTTCATTGGAAATGGCCTACTGGGAATGACCCCGGTTAGCGCTTCGATGAGGGATGTTTTCCATAGACGTGGCCGCGTTTTTAGCGGGTATTTGCTGTGGTTAGCGGACCATGAAGATCTGTTTCGTGAGCGGACCTCGCCTCATTGACTAAATCCCTGATTTTTCGAATTCGCATATACTTGGGCAATTTCTCCGCCGCCTTTATCTCTTTCTCGACTGTGGTCTTCACCTCGAGCGGGATCAAGCCAACAGCAGCCACATCAACAGCAATCGGCAAATGCCGAGCCGATCCAGGTTCGGCCTTTGCCGGGAACGGCTGAATTGATAAGTAACGCAAAAGAAAATCGGGACTCATACATACGCATGCTTTCGGTGATCGATGGGATCGATCCAGCGCGTAAGCCGCACGATCACTGGTCAACCACTACCATGAAAAACCATAAACATCTATAGCGTCTTCTGCTTTTCTCAATTGCTCAATGAGCAGCAGACACGTTACATCGTTATGAACTAACAAGTCGGTCGCGCTCTCCTCCATTTCCTTTGGACGGCGGGTTGGTTTGAGCTTGGCAGCGATTTCTTCGAGCAGCACTCTATCGATGACGGCTCGCTCGTTGGTGAACGGCAAAAACTCCACGGATAGATGGTGTTTGAGGAAAAGCTTCAAATCATCGCGCGGCGTGTCGTATCCCGCGAATTGATGCAAAAAATCCTCAAACCCTTCGTTCCATTGACTGGGATTTGCTTTAAAGGCATCCACCAATGCGGAGCTACTAAAATGAAATCCTCTTGACTGCTCAGCAGAATAAATAGCGCGAGCTTTTCGCATTACAGCCTGAAGTTCATCGAGAGCCTCTTCGCTAACGTAAAGCTTTACGCCGCACCTAACTGCTGAATCAAATAGGCCTGTCAAGCGGCGCTGATCCTTGGGGAGGGCAATTTCTGCCATACAGGGAACTATAGTGCTAGCATCCAAGAGAATTCTTGAACTTCCAACGACTTTGCCGACCGCCTGCATCACTTCGGGCGGCTCACGAAGCGCGAACAACAGGTAATATGAGTCGGCGACGCGACCTAGGTATTTCTGAGCGGCCAGGGTGGGACTTTTCAAGATCGTTTCGGCGGTCTGCGGCACTAAATCAAGAAATTTAGTGAGACCAAGTGCTTCAATTGAATATAATCTTAGATTGCTTTTGCTGAGTCGTGATGCATAGTCAGAAAGGACCGCCGTTGCCGGATTAAAGAATTCCTTAGATTCAAACGCCTTCGCGGCCGTACGCCCCAGATCCAAAAGAAAATAGTCACACAACATCAACACGTCCTTCGCGACATCGCGGGAATTGAACGCATAATCAATTTCATTTGTTTCTGCGACTCGACACGCAATGTCCCCTGTCTCCGATTCGAGATTGGCGACCTCAGCAATCAGTTCCTCCATCCTTTGCTGCGATATAATTCGCTCGGCATTGGACAAAGTGTAGCCATCTGTACTGACTGGGTGCGTCTGATGTCTAACGATACCTCTTGTCGTAAGCCGGCTCACTGATCCCTTCACTTTATCTTCCAGGTGCGCCTTATTCTCATTTGGAACAAGCAATCCAATCTCCTCAATTATTTTGCTGATCGGTGTTGGATTCTCGGGTGTTGCGTGACGCAAGGAATGGCGAACGAGCGTCTCGTAACACAGTTTCGCGAGGGATTGATCCGATACACGATCAGCAATCGAGATTTGAAAAAATGCGATTGCGGTCCTTTCTTCCTTCTCAGTCAGCGCGTGCGGAATAATTTCTTTGCCAGTTGCGTTAGCGAGAAGCGGATCGACCAATTTCTTGGCTAACTCTTCCGATACAGCTACTCTCCCAGCCGACTGGTTTCGGAAACTGACGAAATAATTGCGATCCCGGATGTCCAGCGCGACGCCGGTTAGGCGAAGCTCGCGCTTGATGTCGTCGGATCTCTTGATGATGTCGAGTGGAGAACAATATATTAGATGCTTTGGTTCAAAGCCATTCTTGCGGAGGGTTTCAAGCGTACCTCTAATCTTTTCTTCAAATGTTTGCTGGGTGGAGTGTTGAATAAATACACCAGGTTCCCCATTAGCTTCGTACAAGAAGGCATCGCGGCCGGCATCGTGCATCCCACCGACGGGTCTCAATTGCGGAAACTCTGGCGCGAGAAAACCGTTCGCGAACAATTCCCAAAGCGCACCGTCTGTTGCGCCGATCTGATCAAGAGCAATCCCAATTCTCTCTGCCGTTATGGAAATCGTAGCCATCCAAAACCTAATGCATTCTCTTTGAGGGCGACGTACAATTCAAGCCTTTACTTTCTGGGCCACGCGGATATGGTGGTGTAAATACGTGATAAGAGTCGTCCTGCTTTACACTACGCGAACTTGGCGCGGTTCGCTTCTGGCCATGTCGCTGGCTGCCACCGTCGTAGCAGCGGCACCGACGGATGATGTTTATTTGCTGGGGCCGGATTCGATGCCGCATGAGGGGGTGCCGAAGGGGAAGGTGGTCGGGCCCTTGACGCTGGCGAGTGAGGTGTTCATGAATACGACGCGCCATTACTGGATTTATGTCCCGGCCCAATATGATCCCAAGACGCCGGCGGACTTGATGATCTTTCAGGACGGGCAGGCGTTTGTCGGCCCGGGCGGCGAATATCGGATTCCCTGTGTGTTTGACAATCTCATCTATCGCCGCGAAATGCCGGTGACCATCGGCGTGTTCATCAATCCCGGCCATCTCCCCAATCAGTTGGAATCCAGCCCTACCAATTGGGGCGACAACATCAACAATCGCGGCATCGAATACAATGAGTTGAATGACAAATACGCCAGGCTGATCGTGAACGAATTGATGCCGGCGCTGGAGAAGGATTACAACATCTCCAAGAATCCCGATGATCGCGGGATCGGCGGCGCGAGTTCCGGGGCGATTTGCGCTTTCACCGTCGCCTGGCAGCGGCCGGACCAATTCCACAAAGTCATCAGCACCATCGGCAGTTTCACGGACATTCACGGCGGGGACGCTTATCCCGATCTGATTCGACAGAGCGAGCGCAAGCCGATCCGCATTTATCTTCAGGACGGCCTCAATGATTTGCGGGGCCGCGGGCGTAACGGCGGCGATTACAATCCCAAGCGCGATTGGCATGCGCAAAACTTGAAGATGGTGGCGGCGCTGACGGAGAAGGGTTACGACGTGAATTTTTGCTGGGGCATCGGCACGCATTCGGGCAAGCAGGGCGGGGCGATCATGCCGGAGATGTTGCGCTGGCTGTGGCGCGATTACCCGCGTCCCGATGATCCGATGGATGACAGCAATCGCAAGTTGTTGGTGCCGGTGGAGAAGCAGTAGTTAATCAGATGTTTAAAGGCTCGCCCTCATCCTGACCTTCTCCCCCTGGGAGAAGGAACAGCCGTCGGACGGCGTTTGGTTTTCGGGCGAGTCTCCGGCAAATGCAACGGCGGAATTTTTCGAGTGAGCGGCGAATGATTCACCCTCTCCTGGAGGAGAGGGCAGGGGTGAGGACGGGCGATTTAACTGAGTGTCTTTGCGATCAAATTGCGAAAAAGCCTGGCGCTTCTGGGGCTCGCCCTCATCCTGACCTTCTCCCCCTGGGAGAAGGAACAGCATTTGTGCGATTCTAGTTTTACGGTTGATGGTTCGGCAAATGCAGCGCTGGATTTTTCAAGAAAGCGGCGAATGATTCACCCTCTCCTGGAGGAGAGGGCCGGGGTGAGGACGGGCGATTTAACTGAGTGTCTTTGCGATCAAATTGCGAAAAAGCCTGGCGCTTCTGGGGCTCGCCCTCATCCTGGCCTTCTCCCCCTGGGAGAAGGAACAGCATTTGTGCGATTCTAGTTTTGCGGATGATGGTTCGGCAATTGCAGCGCCTGATTTTTCAAGGGAGCGGCGGATGATTCACCCTCTCCTGGAGGAGAGGGCAGGGGTGAGGACGAGCGATTTAACTGACTGACTTTTCAATCGGAAGATTCATTGACGTAAATCGTTCGACTTTAGGTGAGGTGCGCGCGCCTGCAGTTCATTGAAGATCGTATCACGAATACTCTGGCAGTTGCGCCGGAGATGCGAGTTCCAGAATCGCAGAGTTTTGATGCCGCGCGATTGCAAAAACGCCTCGCGCTCGGCATCGTGACTCTGGCGCCCCGGAAAACCATGCTGGCGCCCGTCCAATTCGATGCTTAGTGCCGCTTCTTCGCAAAAGAAATCCAGATAGTACGTGCCGACAGGGTGTTGGCGGCGGAATTTGTAGCCGTTGAAACGGCGGTCCCGCAGCCAGCCCCAGACGAGCTTCTCCGCCCAAGTTTCCCGTTTGCGGAGTTGGCGGGCTCGTTCGGTAGCGGCCATGAATTTATGCTAACGAGAACGCTTGAAGTGTGAAAGTTGTTTTTCTCGCTCGCCCTCATCCTGGCCTTCTCCCCCTGGGAGAAGGAACAGCTGTCGGACGGCGTTTGGTTTTCGGGCGAGCATCAGGAAAATGCAGCGCCGGATTCTTCAAGAGAGTGACGAATGATTCACGTTCGCCTGGAGGAGCGGGCTTGAGTGAGGACGGGTCTCAAAACAGGTTTTCCCTTCACTCCTCGCGGGCGCGGATGGCGGTGTGGACCAGTTCGTTGGCGTTTCTAAGGTTGAGTTTCTCTTTGATGTGCGCGCGGTGGGATTCGACGGTCTTAACGCTCAGGCGCAGATGCTTCGCAATTTCCCGCGTGCTCTTGCCTTGGCCGATCAAGCCGAAAACTTCCAGTTCGCGGTCGCTCAACCGTTCCAGCGTGGAACCGCCTTGGCGCGGGCTGGAGCCGACCCATTGGTGCATAAGCTTGGCGCTCATTTTTTCGCTCAGGTAAACGCCGCCGGAGAGCACCCGGCGGATGGCGATAAGAATATTCTCCGTGGCCTCTTCTTTCATGATGTAACCGGCGGCGCCCGCGCGCAGGACTCGTTCGGCGTAAAGCGATTCGTCGTGCATGGAAAGGACCAGGAGGCGCAGCTTGGGGAAACTGGCCCGGCTGTTCTTAACCAGTTCCAATCCGCTGCTGCCTTTCAGCGTAAGATCGATAATGATCAGGTCGGGATTCAGCGTCGGGATGGCGGCGAAGGCGGCGGCGGCGTCTTCGAACTGGCCGCAAATGGACATATCCGCCTCGTGGTTGATCAATTGCAATAAGCCTTGCCGCATGACCGGGTGGTCATCGACTAACACGATCCTGCGGCCCTTGCTGGCGGCAGGCGCGCCGCCAATCTTTTTCGCGGACAATTCGCGCTTCATTGCATGCAAACGGTTGGCGTTGCTCAGGGTTGCATATTGGTTTTTATGACAATTTCGTGACAAAAAGTCAACTTGCAGTT
>DASYNM010000067.1:0-5522 GCA_036008545.1 Verrucomicrobiia bacterium | reverse complement strand
AATCCGGGCGCATCTCGCGGCGGGAACATTTGCCGAATATCGCCGCGGCTTCGCCGCCACCTACGTCCCCACCAGCAAAATCCTCTCCTCCCGCATCAAACAGGCGTTGAAAGAAGAAGACAGGGGTTGAGGGCATTCTTCGAAAAGACTAACGCTCAAGAGCAAGATTGGCCGGTTTCGCCTCTCACTAGGCACGCGCAGCAAATCCCACAATGGAGGTTGTTCGTGTGGGAATGAGAAAAGGAAAGGCGGCCTTCCGTCCAGGCTCGCCTCTGCACGCCGCCACTTTCACACGGTCCGACCGAAAGATCAAGTTCGAAGATGGCGCAATACGGAAATGTGTGTGAAGGTACGCCATGTGATCGCTAACGAGAGCAATGAAGACATTATAGCTGAGAAAGTCATGGACATAATCAAAGCGCGGGAACAATCGAAGAGGGAATCCGACTATCAGCAATGGTGCGACCGCTTTGCTAACTTACCGGCAAATTCCGGTCGCACGTTGAAAGACGGGTTCATCGCAGGTGTCGAACTACAACCATCACGCTGGATTCAACATGGGTTGGATTTAATTGGGAGCCGGAAGGCATTCGGCACGATTCAATTGATGGACGGTAATACAGGTCCAGATCTTCGATCGTTTCTCCCATACGCAGTGTTCCAGATGGGAGCAGAGATTTTTTTGAAAGGAATGTGGCTCTACAAACATCAGGAATGCAGAGAGGTCCATGCGTCGGCATATGTGGCTCCTGATCGGCGGGATTTCTTCCTTCGGGAGATGAAGAACATTTCGCGAACGCACGATCTCTTGGAAATTATAGGTCATGTCGAACCGATTGAGGTGTATTCTAAAGACGACCAAATACGGCGTTTCCTCAAAATCGTTGCAGGCATCTCCAAGGAATATTATTTACCGGTGACGCAGGGCAAATCGCCGTGGGCCGACGAAAGATATCCAAAACGATTTTATGATGATTCGTCGAAAGTCGGTGGCGCTGATGCCGTTCAGACCTACCCAGAACACTGGCCGATCGCTCGACTATTCGCAGAGACCTCCGACCGAATAGAGTTCGTTTGGCGCAACGAATCGTCTGATTGAATGGCTCAGTATTTAGACGTCAAGAAATGATTTCGCTCTTTCCTTGAGCGTTAATTTGCAGATTTAGCCAGGAGCCAAATCAAAGCGACCGCGCCAGCCGCCCAAAGTAAGATTTGATAAAGTGGTAGTTTCCGTCGGCTTTTTACGGATCCAACGTGCCAACCAAAATGTCCTCCATCATCAAGTGCCATTTCGGGTAAGCCGCTCGGAGAATTCTCGTCGTAAGCTATATCTAAATGGGTGTAAACCTTTTGCCAGTAGAGCGAGTCACCCGGTTCTAGGGACCAACAGTATTCATTGAAGGCCACGAGCGATTCGTGATTAGGCTTTCGTTTCCACTCAAAATCGCACTGCGCAATTCGCCTTTGAACCGAGTCGACGAACAATCGGTTGAATTCGGGCGATCCTTTTTGCAGCATATCTAAACGGTCCATATCCTCATCGAGCAGAACCGACCTAGAAAGAGAACCAACGAGTGCGTCAGCCTTGTCAGCGTAGGCGCACGACACTTCACGTAGCTTTGGATCATCGTCGGCAACCTGGCGTTGCTTGGCAACAACTAAACAGAACGCGTTGTGAAAAACCGGGAGCGTATGACCTCCAAGCTGAGAAACTCTGCGACATGCATTCGGGGGCTTTCTAGCCATAAAGTCAATGAGCCGGCTCGTTATTTCTTCTGCTTGGTTGAGCGTCATGAGAGCATTGCTACCAAACATTGAGGCGTTGAAACACGACAATTTCATGCATCCGTCGAGGCGCGAACGCCATGCCAACTCAGTCAAGCTTGATGCCGTGGTGAAACATGATACGTTTTGACCCATGACGGCCGTCAAGCGCGACTCGAAAACGGTAGGCAAGCTGGTTCATGTCGACTCCGCCGCCAGTCGGCGCCCGCGAATGTACATGAAAGCCCATGCCCGCTGGCAGAAAAAGGTTGCCGGGGGAATGTTACCGGACAGTACCGCCGCGCTCGCCGCAAGTCGCGCCGACCGCGCGTTCGGCGGCAAACCCAAATAGGAATTGGCAGAGGAATGATTGGCAGGGGAATAGTTTACCAAGTGCTTTCTCCCATTCCCCTGACAAACATTCCCCCGCCAATGCCCTTTGTTTGTGGGCCGGAAAACCGTGTCAACAAAAAGCGCGTTTTTTTCGCTTTTCGCGGAGGGCGTGTAATATAATTGACACGAATTTGGAGGGTTTTGCACGACGCCGTTTTTGCGCTGAACACATTCAGCCTCAACACGTTGCAAACCAAATCGCCGAAAACAGCCTGGTCGCAAAAACAGACCTTGTCATATAAAGGGCGCATTTTTGAATCGTCCGCAAACTGTTGATCCCGTGAGGGTTGCAGATGATTTTTTTGAGGGCGACCTAAAACAGGTCCAAAATGCATTTTTATGCGAAAAAAGCGTACAAAAACACTCCTGGAGGTTTTTCGGTTTTTCAGATTTGTGGCAAAATGGTTCCCGAAATGAGGGCGCGTTTCAAAAATACGCCGAAAGAAAAATGAAAAACGTGGCACAAAAGGGAACGAAGGTGAACAGCGAGTGCGTGAAAGGCAGCACGAGTCCGCTCGTAGCCGCCAACGTGAGTCGGCGGATCCCGTTTGACCACGCCGGCTGGTTGCTCGTCCACTCTAGGCTTCGGCGGAGCCAGGACCGCCGACTCACGTCGGCGGCTACGGGGCGGCTTGCGGCGAGCTGGCTGTGCGATGAAAACGCGCCCGGGGTCGCAAACAGCATTTGTAACTCGTTGATTTTCATGATATTTCCACATATTTTCAGGTGCTTTGAGGCCATTAGCGAAGACTTCCACGTTTCGGTTTTGCGCTTTTTCGCGGCTATTCCCTTGGCCTCGTGTACACTATTTGCTAACGACATCTTGATATGAACACCAAGGATTTTCTCCGTCTCGGCGTGCCGTTGGGCGAGGCTACTCGGCGCGCGACGGATTTCGTGGCCAAATTTATTCTTGGCGGCGGTGACAAGACTCGGTTGCACGAGGAAGTCGCGGCCATCGTCGCGAATCCCGCGGCATTCGTGGGCGACCCGTTGCGAGGTGAATTGGCCAAAGCACTGCTTGAAGCGCCGCCTCCGCCGCGCGCGGAGCCTGTCAAGTATCGGCAATGGCGCGAGGGCCTGGAGCACGAAGCGATCATGCAGATGGAACGGGCCTGCTTGCTGCCGGTGGCGGTGGCGGGCGCGCTCATGCCCGACGCCCACGTCGGCTACGGCCTGCCCATCGGCGGCGTGTTGGCGACGGAGAACGCCGTCATCCCCTACGCCGTCGGCGTGGACATCGCCTGCCGCATGAAGATGACGGTGCTCGATCTGCCGTTGCGCGATCTGGAGCAAAAGCCCGATCGCCTCACGCGCGCCATCGAAGCTGAGACGCGCTTAGGCGTCGGCGCGAATTTCCAGCATCGCCGCCATCATGAGGTGTTGGACGCCGATTGGTCGGCCAGCCCGATCACCCAACAGAACAAAGACCGCGCGTGGTCGCAATTGGGCACCAGCGGCAGCGGCAATCATTTTGTCGAATTCGGCCTGTTCACGGCGCATGGCAAGATTCAAAATCTTGAGCCGGGAAAATATGTGGCGCTGCTTTCGCACAGCGGCAGTCGCGGCACGGGCGCGGCCGTCTGCGATCATTATTCGAAGCTGGCCTTCGCGCGCTTCAAGGATTTGCCGAGCGAATTGAAACGGCTGGCCTGGCTGACGTTGGATTCGCAGGAAGGCCAGGAATACTGGGCGGCGATGGAGTTGATGGGCCAATACGCGGCGGCGAACCACGCGCTCATTCATCAACACATCGCGGCAAATCTCGGCGCGCAGGTGTTGCTGGATTTGGAAAATCACCACAACTTCGCGTGGAAGGAGCGCCACGTCATCGGCGGCGCCGAACGCGAAGTCATCGTGCATCGCAAAGGCGCGACGCCGGCGGGCCAGGGCGTGCTGGGGATTATTCCAGGCTCGATGGCGTCGCCGGGCTTCGTGGTCAGCGGCAAAGGCAACACGGAATCGCTCAACTCCGCCTCGCACGGCGCGGGCCGCGCGATGAGTCGGAAGGCCGCGAATGAAAAATTCAACTGGAAGGACACGCATCGTCTTCTGCGAGAGCGCGGCGTGACCTTGATTTCCGCCGGACTGGACGAAGTGCCGATGGCTTACAAGGACATCCGCGAAGTGATGGCCGCGCAGCAAGACCTGGTGACGGTCCTGGGCCAATTCGATCCCAAGCTGGTCAAGATGGCCCCCAGCGGCGAGAGGCCGGAGGATTGATGGACACGGTTGCCCATCCCATTTGGCTTCCTGATCTGGAAAAGAAAGGCTTCGCCATCGTTCCCGCAGTCCTGGCGCCGCAGACAGTGAACGCGTTGATTCAAAACATGGCGGATCATCCGGGGCACGCCATGCGCCACTTGGTGCAATCGGTTCCGGCAGTCAAACAAATCGCGGATGGCCCCCCTGTCCGGGCCTTGGTCGAACCAACGCTCGGATCGAAGGCATTTGTAGCCCGCAGCATTTTCTTGGACAAAACACCTGAAGCGAATTGGAAAGTAACGTGGCACCAGGACTTGACCATCGCGGTCCAGGCGAGATTAGAAATCGCGGGATTCACGGCGTGGTCAGTCAAAGAGGGAGTTGTGCATGTTCAGCCACCGGCTTCAGTGCTCCAACGAATGTTAACCGTGCGCTTGCATTTGGACGATTGCGATGAGTCAAACGGAGCGCTCCAGGTCATTCCCGGCTCGCACCAAGCGGGAAGATTGGACCCCGACGCGATCGCCCAATGCCGAATACAAAAGCTGCCGACGATATGCGCAGTTGCACGCGGCGGAGCGGTGCTGATGCGGCCCCTGTTACTGCATTCTTCTTCGACTGCACGAGAGCCAAAGCACCGTCGCGTTGTGCATTTGGAATTCGCCGTTGATCCCCTGCCCGGCGGTCTTGAATGGACTTCATGAAACCACGCTGAACGAGGCTTAAGCTGTCGACTTCGCGCTGGGATAGAACTGCGAATATTTTAGATCAAGGAAGCGCAGGATTTATCGTGGAATGAGAAGCGGGTTTAAATTTGGGAGTTCAGATTCAGTTACGCGCTCGCCAGATGACGAAACGACTGGCCGATTGATCTGTCGAAGGGCGTTCTGGGCTTCTATCATCGCTTGGTCAAAACCCATCGGACCCCAGAAGGTCGCGGGACTTGACAACCTCGTTAGCGCCGGAATTGCTGATTCGGCATCAGATCCGAACATCCCGAGAGCATGCGCCGCGCTCAGGCGAGTGCCGCTGTCCGTGTCGCTCAGCGCGTGGATCAACACGGGTACGCAGATTTGTGCCTCGGCACGAATTTCACCAAGCGCCCACAAGGCATTTGCCCGCACCTTATGGTTGACATTTGTTGCCGCTCCTAAGAGCAA
>DASYNM010000066.1:0-10415 GCA_036008545.1 Verrucomicrobiia bacterium | reverse complement strand
AGGGCGCGCGCTCAAGCTCAGAGACAGTTCGGTCCTGGCAGCCGCTTACGAATGCGGCCTGCCAGTCTTCACCAGCAGCCCGGGGGACAGCTCCATCGGCATGAACGTGGCGGCCATGGCCATGCGCGATTCCAAGCTGGTCTTCGATGTCAACAGGGATGTTAATCAAACGGCGGCGATCGTCTTTGACGCCAAATCCAGCCGGCGCACTTCCTCGGTATTTATCCTGGGCGGCGGCTCGCCCAAGAATTTCATGCTGCAGACGGAACCGCAAATCCAGGAAGTCATGGGCATCGCCGAAAAAGGCCACGATTATTTTCTGCAATGCACCGACGCGCGGCCTGACACCGGCGGGTTAAGCGGCGCCACGCCGGCCGAAGCGGTAAGCTGGGGCAAGGTGGATCCGAATAAATTGCCGGATTGCGTGGTCGCCTACGTGGACACGACCGTTGCGCTGCCGCTGCTGACCGCCTACGCCTTGAGCCGCCATCGGCCGAGGAAGTTGAAACGGCTTTATAAGCGCCGGGATGAGATGTACCAAAAGGTCAAATCGATTTACCTGCAGATCGGCACGGTGAGCAAAATCAAAACGAGCCGCAAGCTGGCCAAAAGATCCGCCGGCATGGCGGTCAAGAACCGTTCTTCTTGAGAATCTTGATACCGAATTGGCGATCCTTGAGCCAGTCGTGTCCGATCAACTGCTCGAGCTGGTAATGAGCGTCGATCCACTGCTGCACATCCATGCCGAATCGTTTTTCCAGGCCAAAAATCTTTTCGTCATATTCGCTGTAGTCAACAAACAGTTCGATCACATAATCGGGACTGTGTGCGATGAAGGCGTCGGTCATTTTCTCCTGTCCGAAGGCGGCCAGCTCCGGCGGGTTCCAGGCCGCGTAACCGCAGGGATTGGCGTGGCGTGAAAGATAATTGAGCATCGCGCCTTGCGGCAGGACGGCGAGGGTGGCGGACGGCGGCACGTTGGTTTCCACCCAGCGCAAGGCAGCGGCCACGTCGGCATCCATCGGACGGTAATGCGGACTGAACGCCAGGATGGTATCGGCGCCGGAGCCGATGGACATGGTTTTATCCGAGTAAAGCTTCAGCGAGGACTCGGTCAGCCGCGCCAAGCCGGGCAGCAACATCAGCAGCAATAATCCCCGGAAAAGGCCGGCGCGGAACCCGCAACGTTCGAGTTGCTGCGGCAGTGCCCAAAGCAAAAGGTAAATCCCGCCAACAAATGCCGGCATGGCCAGCGCGAATCCGTAATGCCAGATCCGGCAGAATAATCCCAGTTTGGCCAGCAGGGTCAGGCTCCAGACGGTCCATAATATCGCGAACACCACCGGTGGTTCCCATCCGTTTCTAGTCCCGCGCCAAACCAGCAGCGCTAGCAGAGCCAGGCAGACCAGCGGCAGGCAGTGGCCGCAATTGAACCAATTGAACTGCCACGAAATCTTGATCAAACCGATGGCCAGCAGCACCGCCAGAAGATAAGCCGAGCGCGCCGGGACTCTGCGCCAGCACAGCACACCGCACACGACCGCGATGCCGGCCAGGCGCAAAAACTGGGAAAAAGCTTGTTGCAGATGAAACCACGGCTGGTCCAAACCCATGCACCATCGGTAGAAAGGACTGTTGGCGGCGGTGGTGGTCAACAATGGAATCCAAGCCGCAAAAACCGACCGGACGCTTTGTTGAAAATCTTCGACGCAAAAGAACCAAAGAAAAAATCCGAGGGCGGGGATCAGTCCTCCTCCCGCGATCAGCGCGAGCGATCGGCCCAGCCGTTTTTCCTTTCGTCTGGCCAGCCAAAACAGCGCGACGCCACAGACAACGGTCAGCATGAGCGCCAGAAACATATCGGGCTTGGTTAGCAACGTCAGGCCGCCGCAGAGACCGGCGCCGCCGGCCAGCCATTCGTTCCCGGTCTCGAACCATCGGGCCAGCAACGCCACGGCCAGCACCGACAGCACCAACCCATGCACCACTTCGGCAGAATAGGGAGTGATGTAATTGAAAATTCCCACCGTCGTGTAATGGCCGAAGGCGAACACCAACAGCACCGCCACGCACGCGGTGACGGCGGTAAGTTGATTGGAGCATCGGTAAAAGCACAGGTAGATCACGGCCAGCAGCAGCGCCAGCACGACGAGGTTTGAGACAACGAGCGTCAGAAAGGAGACGCCAAAAATTTTGAACAGCAGCGCGTGGTAATATTGCGATAACGGCCCGCCAGCCAGGTAATGCACATCGCGATAGAGCACCGCCCCGGTGGAAATTTGCCATGGCATGTACAACTGCGCGCCGAAATCGACGACCAAATCCGGCCAGCGCCGCCACGTCTTGAACGTCAACGTTGCAAAAATTGCGCCGATGACCACACAGGCAAGAACGGCGTCGCGGCGCGGCGATGTTTTGCCGGCGCTTGTCATCGGTTGCCCTTGGCGCTCAAGTCCAAAGGATCGACCGTGACCGGAGGCAAGTCGCGGGCGGCCTTTTGCAACTGCGCGGCATGTTCCGGCAGACACAACAAGGCCGAAACGTTGGCGACATTCGTGACGAGCGCGTATCCGGCAGCCTGCAAATCCTCGGGACGCAAGCGTTCCTCTTGCAAATCGAGGATGACGTAATCCACTTTGAACTCGCGGCAAAGCCGAAGCCAATCGCCCTGGTGGTCGTAGAAAGCGTTGTTAAGCTCAAAAGTGGATTCCGGGTACGTGGTTTCGTAGCGGCCATCCATCGAGATTTTAATATTGGGATAAAGCCGCCAACTCACGTAGCTGCCCCAGGCGAAGGGCGTCGCCGCGTTGCCCTTGGCGCCGGCCAGCGCCAAAATGTCCGCCTCGCGCACCGGGAATTCTCCAATGGGCGAAAGCGGATAAAGCGAAGCGCCGGGCAGAAAGCGGATCGCGACCCAAAATGCGATGCCAGTGTACAGCAACCCGGCGGCGGGCAGGAGCTGGAAGGTTCCCCGCCAGAGGGCTTGGAAATACGGCCCGGCGTACGCGATCGCCGACGCCGCCAGAAATGGTCCGTGCCGTCGGCTGCGCCAACCCATCGCCGCCGTCACTGCCAGCACTGCCAGTCCGGCCCAGTTTTTGCGTTCGACGCGATTCCATCCGGCGGCGACCGCGATCAACGTCAAGACGAACAATAGTCGGAAACCCCAGAAATCGTCCCACGCCAGCGGAGGCAGCGGACGCCACTCCAGGATGCGCAGGCGTGGATGGAGCAGGGCGGGAATCAAGTAACGCCAGAAGTCCAGTCCGTAGGGATTGACCAGGGTAACCACGACGCAAGCCACGGTAACGCCAATCATTAACGCCACTCTCTCTCGGGCTACGATACTGGCCGCGCAATAAACGAAAATGGCGCCTAGCCCCACCACGAAGCCACCATGCAGATTGGTCCAAACCAAAATCAGCACCGGCAGTACAGCGACGGGCCAGCGTCCGCCCCGCCGCAATTCCTCCAGGCAAAACAGTGTCGCCGCGAAAAGAAAAAACGTAAACACGTGCGAGCGCGCCACTGGGATGTAGCCAGTCAACAGGCAAGCCGCAGCCGGAACCGCCAGCAGCAAGAGGATATTCACATCGCAGCCCTGCCGGCGTCCCGTCAGAAACGCCAGCGCCAGCAATCCCGCGGCTAGGACCATTCTCAGCACGATGAGCGAAGAAGGCCCGAACCACTTGAGCAGCGTGTAAAAGACCACGCCCGCGCCCCACTCGTGATCGATGTATTTCGGCAGAGTCGGCGTGAAGGCGTAAAGGTCATGCTGCGGCAGATGACCGGTGTTCCAGAACTCGGAACCGATGGCCAATTTAGCCCACAAATCGCCCTCGGTGATATTGTGAAAGGCCAGAACCACCCCAAGAGCGAACAAGCCCAACAGCACGATGAGGGCCTGATATACGCGGCTTTGGCTCTCGGTCACAGGCGGTCATGGTAAGAGGCGAATCCGCGCCGTCAAGTGGCGGTTTCCAAGGCTCGCATGAAACCTGCACAACGATCTTCATCCTGGTGGAGACTCAATTCACCGGGCCTGGAGCTGAAGTTGGTATCGTGGAATAATCTCGACGCTTTGGAGGGCGGCCATACTGGCAGCTTGGCCGAAATCGGGGCGCGCCGAGTCCGCCATATAAATAGGCGCGTCTTTGCGCAGTGGAAGAATGGCGAGGCGGAGGTCGCCTTTGAGAATGTGAGGCGTGTGTCGGCGCAGACCAATGTCAAACGCATTGCCATTGTAAAAGTCATCGGTGATAAATTTGCCGTCCAAAATAACGCGAGCAACATCGCCGACGTAATGAAGTCGAAGGATGGGATCCGTGGCCAGATCGATGCCCTCGGGAATCTGGATGCGCCAGACCGCCGCTTTTTCAAAATCTGCATCCAAAGGCGCGGTCGCCACAGGCTGTTCAATTATGCCAAGAGGAATTTCGCGCGGCGGCCCTGCGGCCTGAATGCATTCGCAGCCGACTTTGTATTTGGCCGCGCGCGGAGCGCGTGGGATGAAGCGCTGGAATACGCCGTCGGCCTTGGGCGTGAGTTCACCGTTCGCAGAGGCGAGTGATCGCGGCGGAGGACAAATGGCAACGCTAAGTTCGGCGGGGTTGGTCGAAGTCAATTGTAGATCATTGCCGTCAAGAACAAGTTCGGCTTGGGTGAGAAAGACACGATCGCGACCCCGGAATTTTCCCTTCCAAAGTGCCAGGGAATCCGTTGAACCAAGGACCACGATCTGGACAGCATGGCCGTCGGTCGAGCGCAGCTTGGCCGCGACAGTAGTGCCGGATTGTAGGTCGGAGAGAACGTCGGCGTTTTCCCAGCGCGTGAGGTGACCTGCAACGGCTTCGACTTTTGGACCGTTTGTCGCAAAGGCGAATTGCGCGGGAACGCCTTCGGTTTCCGAGAAAAAGATGATGCGCACGTCACCATCGTCGATGGCGGTGAGCGGTTGCGCGGTGGCCCAGAGCAGACGAAGGCCTTGCCCAAGATCGAGATTGAATGGCCAAATAAGGCAGGCGTCGGACGGAATGGTCACGGGCTTTTCCGGAAAAACCACAGGACCGCACGGAAGTTGGATCGCGAACTGCACGTCCTTTTTCGGAGGCATGTCCTGAAGTCGCTGATAATTATTCACGAAAACGAATCCGCTTTTCCCATCGGAACGAACGCTCCAGCGCAAGGTGTCAAAATCATTTCTCACTGGCGGGCGCGAATCCGGAATCGTCGCCGACATATCGGCCAGGAGCGAACCCCATTCGTGCATGAAAAGGTGGAAGCGCCGCAGCAGGTGATATTGCGGGCGGATTTGCCCGTATTGGCCCAGTGGCGCCTGGAAGTCGTAATTTTTCACGGGCATGTCATTCCAGTATCCAGTGGCTTGCGATTCCATCAAGGTGGTCAACCTGCCTTCGGGATTCACGCCGCCGTGGTACATATAGTAACCGGGCAAGGTGCTGCCCGAACCGAGTCTGATGAGCGTGGTGGACTCGATATCCTTGGGATTGACAAGTATGCGCCGATGGTAGCTGTTCATCATGCCTCCGCCGATTTCGCAGGTCAGATAGGGATATTCTTCAGCGTCCGGCGCGTCCAGCGCGCCTCCCTCACCGGGAGGTTCGCTGACGCTGGCGTCATCCATGCGGAATTTGGTAAAATGAAATCCCTTCCAATATCCCGCCGGCATCGGTGCGAGAGACCGATTCCAAAAGCCTTCCGCATAAACGCCGTAGAGCGGCACCAGTTCGCCGAAGGGCACGGTCCCCATGGGTTTGTCCCAACCGGTGCGGGTGTAGATCGGCGCGTCGAGGCCGGCGTCCCGCCCGAGGCGTTTGAGTGTCAACAAATGTTCGGCTGCGCCTTTGTATTCATTCTCAAATTGGATGCCGATGACCGGCCCGCCCTCCTTCCAGAACAGCCCGTCCAGTTGTTTGGCAATTTCGCCATAGAAGTTTTTTGTCTTTTCCAGATAGTTCGTATCGTTGCAGCGCAGGTTCCAGCTTTTTTTCAATAGCCAATCGGGGAAGCCGCCGTTGCGCGCTTCGCCGTGGTCCCAGGGACCGCAGCGCACGAAGGCGTTTAGACCGACTTCCTGGCAGAGTTGAATGAAATGACGCAAGTTGCGGGAACCTGACCAATCAAACTGTCCTTCGATCTCTTCGTGATGGATCCAGAAAACGTAGGTGGAAACGATATCAACACCGCCGGCCTTCATCTTGAGCAGCTCCTCGCGCCATTCGTTCTCCGGATAGCGGGAGAAATGAAATTCGCCCATGACAGGTGTCCATGGTTTCCCATTGAGCAGCAGACTATTGCTATCAAGCGTCAGTGTGACGCCATCCGGGCGGCGCGCCGAGCCCATCTTGAAGCCAGTGGTGACATGAGGTTTTGGCGCGGCAATGGTGATAGTGTGGACATCCGCGGTGGCAAGAGTGGGAAGAAGAACGGCCAGCCATGCTGTCAAACCCAATTTCCGCACGTCAAATTCAGTCACAAAAAACACGGTTCGTCGGTTTCGCAGGCACGACATTCAAACGCGGCCGCAAGCGGTGTCAACCGTTTGCGAGCCGGCGGAGAAGTTTGGGTGATTCAATGGTCAACCAGGCGATAGTAAACCTCTTGGTTTGCCGTGGCAGAAACCGTGAATATATGGTTGCCCAAAGTGCCGGGGACATCCGACCAATGGATCAGGTCCGTTGAGCTCTGCACATTGACGGCCGCGTTTCCGACCCAAGAGAGAGTGGCCGAGCCATTAATAACCGGACCGATATTGATGCCGCCGATGAGGCTGCCTGTGCCTGTGGCTTGAATCTGGTAGAAGTTGTAATCCAAGGAGCCTCCGTCGTTGCCGTGCTGAAACAATAAACCCGCGGCGGTGATCGGCCCGCTCAGGTTTTGGGCTGGCGGGCCTCCCACTACGACACCCTGCGTGCCAACCAAGGCCACAGTCACCCACTGGGCGGCCAGGGGGCTGTAGATTTGCGGGCCTAGAGTCGTGTAAGTCGATGTGGACAGGGCAGTGGACGGGTTCATCGGTTCGATAGGCGTCGCCATGGCATACCACTGGCCGCCCTGCTCCACAGCGAATGAGGCCGAGACATTTGTATAGGCGGCGTCGCCCGCCAAAATGGCCGTTGTGAACTGGATGCTGCCCGCCGGATAATTCGCCGGGTCGAAGGCGATGAAAGGCAGCCCAGAAAATCCGTTGTCCGTCGCCGTCGAAGCGTAAAAGAGGGCGTTGGTCTGGCTGGATTCGTAGGAATAAGCCGCTCCTGTCCCAACCAAGGCGCTGCCAATCGAGAAAACGCGATTCGGCGTGTCCGATTGGTTCGTCCAGCCAATAATGCTAAGCGGCTGATTTACGCCGCCGGTGGGTTTATAAAGAGGGAAAGACTCACTGTAAATCAGCCCAAGCGGAGGACTGACCACCGTCAAAGCGGGAGGTCCGTATTCGCTGCCATCAACATTATTAGTCCCCGCCGCGTTGGAGACAGTCGGGTCGTAGGTTCCCTGATCGGCGCTGCTGACGTTTTCCAAAGTGATTTCCGTGGTCTGTGATCCACTAATGATGGACCCCGTGGCGGTGACGCCATCGACCAGATCGATTCCATTGTCGTTGAATTGCCAGTTGTTGGTCAGCGGAAGTGTCCCGGCCTCAGTAAAGAAGAAGGACACGCCGCCGCCCGCATAGACCGTCTGCGGATAGGGCACGTCCGGCTCGGATGGAAAACTCGGCAGAGCGGGCGGAGTTGAATCCGTCACCAGTTCGAATGACTGCACATCGAATTCCGCAGTGGCAGCGCCACTGAAAACAAAAACCAAGCCGGCGCCCGTGATGTCTCCGGTCAAATCCGCCGCGGCTGTTGACCCGATGGAGGCGGAAGTGGCGTTGACGGTCAATGTGTCCCATTCCAGCATGGCGGGACTGAATTGCAGTCCGTAAGTGTTGTAGGAACCGGCCGCCCCTGTAAGTTGAATGGCGGACGAGCTTATATACCACTGGCCCCCGGTCATCTGGACCGCAAAATAAACCGTCGCGGTACTCGCCGGGTTGGCCATCGTGACGCGAAATGAAACAAACGGGAAGTTGGCCGGATTTATGTTGGTAAATGGCAACCCGGACAGCCCGGGCACATCAGTGGCGCTTGTCGTGAAGAAGCCGGCCGTAGCCGCCGAGGCTTCGGAGGCATACAATTGGTCGCCGTAGTTGAGGCCGCTCGTGCCGGCAGGGGCGGCGGCAAACCATCCAACATTCGTCGGCGACTCGGCAGCTTGGAAGGGGCCCACAAACGGGAACGTTTCAGCGTAGAGGACATCGCCGGGAACGGGATTGATGGTCAGGGTGTTGGTGGCGTAGTTGGTGCTATAATCAGCGCCATGCGTATTGCTGACTTCTACTGAATAACTTCCCGCGTCGGTGGAACTGACATTGGAGATCGTGATGACGCTGCTGGCCGCCCCTGTGATAAAGGACCCAGTCCCCGTAGCCCCATCCTGAAGTATGTTGGTGCTGCTAGGAGTAGTGAGTGTCCAGGTGTAGGTCAACGGAGGTGTGCCAACGAAAGCATCCATCGCGAACGACGCCGCCCCCCCGGCGTAAGTCGTCTGGCTAAAGCCCGGCGCATCGACCTTTGGCGCGAAGGTGCCTTCGTTGTCGAGCGGCGTCGTCACGCTAACACTGACGTAATTGTAACCGTAGCCGGTGGCGCCGCCCGCGTAGGCTGGGTCTCCAACCTCGACGACGCCGATGCCGGTGAT
This sequence comes from Verrucomicrobiia bacterium, assembly GCA_036008545.1. GTDB lineage: Bacteria > Verrucomicrobiota > Verrucomicrobiia > Limisphaerales > Palsa-1400 > Palsa-1400. The sequence continues at coordinate 1,655 of DASYNM010000066.1, read as the reverse complement.
CGGACCGGACAAATTATTGGTCGCCGTGCTGCCAATCGCGACAGAGCCAGTCGCATCGACGCCGCCCTCCTGGAAGGTCAACGTGTCCCAATTGTTGGAGGCGGCATTAAAGGCCAGACTGTTGGAGGCGAAGAACGGATAAAAGTAGTTGTTCGCAAATGGGGTGGTGGAGACATACCACTGGCCGCCCACCCCGGCGACCGCGCCGATTTGGACTGCAAAATAGCTGGCCGCCGACCCCTGTATTGGGAAGCTGTTGTGTTGCGACTCCGCGTTAAGGACGATGCCCCCCGTATAGTTGGATGGATTGATATCGGCAAACGACGAGTCGCCCTCGGTGCCGGCGCCATTGGTATCCGTAGTATAGACAATTCCGATGTAGCTGGCGGTGTCCAGTGACGCGTAAACGGCATTATTCGTCGAGGCTACGTTGCCAATGGGAGGAGCGGGAAAAGTCTGACCGGTAGCAGGATCGAGAGCCCCGGTCGCCTTAAACATCCCGCTGTAAGCAACGCCCGACGAGCTCCATCCCACCGCAGTCAGGGCAGTGGGGGCGGTACCCGTGGCCAAGAGGTAGCCGGTGCCCCAGTCTTCCGAATAAATGGTAGCCAGGGGCGGGATGGTCGTCGGCGGAATAAAATCCGAGACGATAATCTCATTGTAGTTCCAACCGCCGGGACCGACCTGAACTATGCCGATCCCGGTAATCGGACCAGACAAATCCGCCGTCGCCGCAGCGCCGATGGTGACGTTGGTGGCGTCGATAGTCAGTTGATCCCAAGCGGACGCCAAGGTCGTATAGGGCATGCCCGTGAGCGTGAACTGGGGGTAACTGGGATTGGAGCCTGTCAGCGCAGTAGTTGACACATACCAAGCCCCGCCCACTTGAACCGCGAAGTAGTTGGCAGCGGCACTTCCTTCGTCAGTCGCTTCCACGGAAAGAGTCAGGTCAGTGTGTTGCGTTGGGTCAATGGCGTTGAAAGAAGAATCGCCGCCAGTTCCGGCTCCAGCTCCAGCCACCGTGTAAAACATCCCGGTTTGCCCCGCTGGCAGGCCGGTGTAATAGATAGTCTCGGTCGGCAATGGATTGCCGCTGGAGGAGTCGGCCGCTGCCGTGGCTGAATAAAAGCCCTCATACGGCGCGGGGCCCGGAGGAGGTGCCACTAGAGTCCAACCCACCGCGGGGAAACTCCTGCCTCCGTTGGTGGTGCCCCAGTCTTCCGTATAGACGGTGGGGGACGGAGTCGCTGAAATCACAATCTCGTTATAATTCCAACCGCCAGGACCAACCTGAACAATGCCGATACCGGTGATTGGACCAGACAAATTCGCCGTCGCCGTGGCGCCGATGATGACGTTGGTGGCGTCGATGGTCAGTTGATCCCAAGCGGAGGCAAGGGTGGTATAGCGCATCCCCGTCAACGTGAACTGAGGGTAACTGGGATCGGAGCCCGCCAGCGCTGTGGTTGACACATACCAATCCCCGCCCACCTGCACCGCAAAGTAGTTGGTGGCGGCACTGCCTTCGTCGGTCGCTTCCACGGAAAGAGTCACCGACGCGAATTGCGTTGGGTCAATGGCGTTGAAAGCAGAGTCGCCGCCGGTTCCGGCGCCGGCACCGGCCACGGTGTAAAACATTCCGGTTTGGCCCGCTG
>DASYNM010000065.1:0-4691 GCA_036008545.1 Verrucomicrobiia bacterium | reverse complement strand
CCCCGGCATCGGGCGGAGTCGTCTCCTGATAAAGCAACAGGCGCCAACCCGAGGGCTGGCGCACCCAGACGCGCGCGAAAAACGCGGGGACATTGTCGGGCGTGAGCAGGTGTGTGCCGGTGATCACGGCGACGCGGCCGTAGGGCTGCAGCGTGACGTTGGCGTCCGGACCCGCGGCAAGCAAAATCATCCGGCTGACCAAATCGGACTTGTTTCGGCCGCGGCCGTCGCGATCGATCCAGGTGAATTCGGAATGCAGCAGGCTCGCCGCCGCCAGGCGGTCGTTGGCTGCGATGGCTTCGATCAAGGCGCGGTCGGCGGAGCGCAATTCCCGATCGAGCGCCACAGGGGAGGCGCTCGCGTCGACTGGAATAACTCGCGCGTCCGCCGCAGGCGGAGGATCTAATTCGCCGGCGGCCAGCAACAGGCTGGCCGGCATGCAAGCGGCTGCGGCGAACGTCAGAACAACGATCCGTTGGAAAACACCACGCCGGTCGATGGATTTTTTTAAGGTGGATTTTGCCAAGTATGCCAAGTATGAAGGTTTCATATCCCCACGCCCGATGGTTTCCGCCATGGCCATAACTCTAACAATTAGATTGTGTCGCGCGTATTACGGTCAGCCGCGGGGAGAGGCCGAGTTTACTGCCCACTGTCTTGGAAATGCATGGCCATCTTACACGCCATTCTTGCCCAAAAGCAAAAGCAGATCCTCCGCAAAATCTTCCGTGGCGCCAACGGCGCGCCTCGGCACAAAAACGGTGCCTCGTGATGACAGCTTTAGGACATAGCCGCGGCCAGGCATCTCGGGCCACGCGCACACCAGAGAGATGATAGGATTTTCAGCCGCCATGAGAACAGTGCTGCTCCTGATTTGCTCCAATATCTTCATGACCATCGCGTGGTACGGCCACCTGAAATACCGCCGGGCTCCGCTGATCACCGTCATAGTGGTGAGCTGGATGATTGCGTTCCTGGAATATTGTTTTCAGGTCCCCGCCAACCGTATCGGTTACGGCCAATTCACCGCCTTCCAACTGAAGATCATCCAGGAAGTGATCACGCTCTGCGTGTTCACTGGATTCGCGTGGATCTATCTGGGCGAGGAGGTCACCTGGAATTATGGCGCGGCTTTTCTTTGTCTGGTGGGAGCCGTGGTGTTTGCCTTCTGGGGGAAACTATAAGGGCTATAAGGGCCGCCGCAATCCTCCGAGGGGTATTTTCCCCTATCGCGAAACCCCTCAAAATACAGGAAACCGGATTGGCAGCGGCGCACCGATTCGTTATGCTATTGCGTGCCGGGTTGCCGCCCAGCGCTGCGAGAGAGGCGCGCCGATTCGAAGGGGGATGCTGGACGCGCGTGCTTTCGAGCAACCCGTGTAACGGGAACCTGCTCTAATCCCCAGGGGTAGATACGAAATAAAAAAGCGGAGTCTCAAAAGGAGAGTTTCTTGTCCAAACTGACGATTGGAACAATGCTGCTGCTATCTGCGCTGCTATTGGGAACCGTGAATTTTGCGCATGCACAGGGCGTTAGCCCCTACTTCGGCCTAGGCTCGGCCAACGACTCCGCGGGAACGAGTATCAATACAGTGGATCCCGTGACGGGCGACGTTGTAACCTGCGCGCCGGGAAATCTTTTTGACTCTCTCACTGGCAATTGCGAGGCCGGCCCGACCATCGGCGGCGTCTTTGGCGTGTTTGGCGTGGATTTCATGTTCAAGCCGCACTTCGGGGTTAATGGCGAATACGCCTTCCGATTTGCCCAGGCAAACTACCTCCCCAACGCGGGATTGAAGTATCGCCCCGGATTTTACGATTTCAATGCCATTTACGAGCCGGTCTCCGGCAAGCGTATCGTGCCGATCATAGAGGGCGGCATCGGCGGCGCCAGAATTGCACTTTACGAGACCCAGACCGTTTCGGTGACCGGCATCACCAACACCTTTAGCATCCCTGCGGGACTGAACGCCAATCACTTCCAAGTGCACGGCGCCGTGGGCGTCAAGCTCTACATCAAGCCGTCACTTTTCATCAAGCCGCAGTTTGATATTCATTATGTGACCCACCTGACCGACCAATTCGGCCGCGACTGGGTCCCGGAATATACCGTGGCTGTCGGCTACACCTTCGGCGAACGCTAAACGCGACGGATTTGCGGCAAAAGGCGCTCCCGGTGCCCACGATTCGGGAAGAACCCTGGATTACGAAGAGAGCCGGGAGCATTGCGCGGCGGCGCTTTCAGACGAGAGGCTGAATTACAAAGTTTACGAAATTCTCAAGGGGGGAGAATTTCTTGTCCAAACCTTTTTTGTCCAAAGTCGTCTCGTCCAAAGTTTTCGTGTCCAAACTTTTCTTGTCGAAATTCGGGTTTCGAACCCTTCTGCTACTCTCGACCGTGCTCCTGGGAAGCGTGGATTTCGTTCGCGCGCAACGCGTCAGCCCCTATTTTGGTCTGGGCAGCGAACGAGACAGCGCGGGAACCACCACCAATAATTCCGCGAACACTTGCCCCAGCGGCCAGCTTTTCGATGGCCTGATCTGCGAAAACGGGCCCACCATGGGTGGATTATTCGGCCAAGTCGGCGTGGATTTCATGTTCAGGCCACATTTCGGCGTGAACGGCGAATATGCTTTCAAGTTCTCCCGGCCCGATTTCCTGCCGGCGGACAGCTTGAAGTTTCGCCCTTCCTTTTACGATTTGAACGTCCTGTGGCAGCCATTCGCCAGCAAACGCCTCATTCCGTTTTTGGAAGGCGGGGTCGGCGCCGCCAAAATCAGCCTCTATTCGACCGGAACTTCGATCACCGGCGTCACCAATCTTTCGAGCTTCCCGGCAGGGTCGGACACGAATCATTTTCAATTGCATTTTGCGGCCGGGGTGAAGTTCTACATCAGGGGCAAGATTTTCGTTCGGCCTACGTTCGATCTCCACTACGCAACTAACTTGACCGACCAGTTCAAAAGTAATCGGGTAATCGGATTTATGGTCTCCGCCGGTTACACTTTCGGTGGACGGTGAACCCCGCGCCTGTTTCGCCCCTTCCCCGCGGCCGGTATCATCACTAGAATTGAAGCGCGCGGCAATCCGCTCGAGGCCCAGGCGACCGTTGGCCCCGAGAAAATAGCGAAGCCGCTCAGGAGCAAGCATGCCTCCCAGACCGATTCCCGAGGGATACCACAGCGTGACGCCGTACCTGATCGTCACCGGCGCGGCCGGCGCCATCGAGTTCTACAAGCACGCTTTCGGAGCCAAGGAAGTGATGCGCATCCCTCATCCCGATGGCCGTGTGGGTCACGCCGAACTGCAGATGGGCGATTCGCGCGTAATGCTGGCGGATGAGTTCCCCGAAATGGGCGCGCGCAGCCCGATGTCGCTAGGCGGCACGCCCGTGCACATCCTGCTCTATGTGGATGACGTGGATGCCGTGACGGCCCGGGCCCTCGCCGCCGGCGCGAAAATGCTGCGTCCAGTCAAAGACCAATTCTATGGCGACCGCACCGGCACCTTGAGCGATCCTTTCGGCCATCAATGGACGATCGCGACTCACAAGGAAGACGTCTCCCCGGAGGAAATGCAGAAACGCGCCGCCGCGGCGGCGGTAAGCCAATCCTAGCCAACATCGAGCCAGCCCTGGCCCAAATTACCTAAGCCGGCATACATCCCGAATACCAATTTTTTGAGGCTCCGCTCCAGTCTTTCCCCCATCACATGGATGGCGGGAAACATGGCTCACCTGAAACGAATCGATATTCCGATCAGCCCCACCGCTCCAGTCACTCCCCGACGCATGGCTGCTCACGACACTCCGCAGCGCTGCGCAGACATTGAATCGAAGTCAGTGCCCTGGATGATCATTATCGTGCTGCTATTGATTGTGGTGGTCATCTTCGCGCTCTGGGGCAAACTCCCTCACCGCCTCCGCTTCCCTCGTGAAGCTCCTTCTGGGAACGCCCCCGGTGCATCGATTCTCTTCTTTGATCGTTCGCTGCGGGGTTAGTCGTCAATCTCGCGTAGGTTGTCGATCTGGCGATACCCCATTCGACATAATCTAGAGAGCAGGCTGGAGCGGCACAAGCGTTGGTTTGGGCGTCGGCTTGGGCGTCGGCTTGGACGTCGGCGATGGGCGTCAGCTTGGGCGCACGCTTTGAGCCCAGTTCAATACAAGTCCAATAGGAGATAAAGCCTATGCAAAAAATCACTCCATTTTTGTGGTTCAACGGCCAAGCCGAGGAGGCGGCCAATCTATATACGTCGCTTTTCAAAAATTCGAAGATCGGGAACGCTGCGCGCTATGGAGAAGCCGGTCCCGGACCGAAAGGCAGCGTCATGTCGGTGACCTTTCAGCTCGATGGACAGGAATTCATCGCCCTCAACGGCGGGCCGCAATTCACTTTCTCGCCGGCCGTATCGTTCCTGGTAAGCTGCGAGACGCAAGAAGAAGTCGACCGGTTATGGGAAAAACTCTCCGAAGGCGGACGGACAAACAGGTGCGGCTGGCTGCAAGACAAATTCGGTCTATCGTGGCAAATCGTTCCGTCGGTTCTGGGCAAAATGTTGCATGATCAGGACCCGGAGAAATCGAAGAAAGTCATGAGCGCCATGCTGCAAATGGAGAAAATTGACATCGCGCGCCTGGAACGGGCCTACCAGGCCAGCGCGTAAGTAAATCGGGTGCGTGGAAGCGCCG
>DASYNM010000064.1:0-3669 GCA_036008545.1 Verrucomicrobiia bacterium | reverse complement strand
AAATGTCGCCGTGGTTTTGCCGTCGCGCATTGCGACTGCGAATAAATAGAGCGCGTTGTCGGTGCGCTTAGCCATCACGGCGATGGGAACGTCGTGGTTCGCTGACGTCACCTTTACCGCGTCCGCAACCGCGGGCCGGTTCAACACCGGTGCGAGCCGATGGATTTGGTGATTGATGGCGGTGACGGCGGCGAGCATTTCAGGATCACTCAGCAGGGCGGACTCGTTGAAACGCGGCTTCCATTCGTGAACGAAATAGATTAGCCCGCGCGAGCCGTGAATGAGCGACATCCAGACCTCGCTGCGAACCTGTTGCGGCGTGGCTTTGTGGTCCGGATTGCCGATGCGCGTGCATTCGATGCAGTTCCAAACGATGCGCTCCGGCCCAGCCCATTTGATCAGCCGCTCGACCCCCTGCGGCACGAACCAAAGTTTGCCCGCGATTGCCGGGTCGTCATGCGCGACCGGGTAAATGTCGAAGGACGCAATGTCGCTGCCCTTGACGTATTCGGCGTAATCCTCCGGGTGATTGCGGCGCACGCCGCGGCCGATGTAATCGTCCCACGCCACGCCTTGACCAAGGTTGACCATGACCGGGCGCGTCGGATCCGCGGCGCGAATGCGCTGGTATTCGGCGATGATGGTGGCGGGTGTAATGGGCGGCCCGTAGCCCTTGCCGTCGCCGAGTTCCTGGGCGTTGTCCGGTTCGTCCCCATGCATCCAGCCGATGATGGTTGGATCGTTGAGATGTTTCAGCGAGACGGCGTTCTGCTCGCAAATCACCTTCATGCCGGCCTGCTTCAATGAATAGAGTTGTTCTTCGGTCGGCCCGTCCCAGAGGCCAACGTAGGTGTTGAACCCAGCGTCAAGATACCGGAGCGCTTTGCTGGGAGGTTGTAGCCAAACAGCTACGGGAAAAAAGTTCTCATTGTGCGCTGGCCCGTTTTGCCACTTCGTGTAGGGATTGCCGGAATCGGGCGGTGACGCGCTTAGGCCAATCGCAATGACCAGCGCCAACGGAAAAAACAAAGAGCTGCCACGCGCGAACATATTTCAATTGCCCCGGACATCCAGTTCCAGAATTTCGCCGTCTTCGCATTGCACGGAAACTTCCATAGGTCGGCAACAGATTTCGCAATCGACGGTGAACACTTGCTCGGGTTGGGTCGTGTCCACCTCGAGCGCGAAGGTTTGTCCGCAAAATGGACATTGAATTTTTTCCGATTCTTGCATTTGCCAAACCGTGGAAAAGCCGTTATTCTTCCCTCGCAAAGACTGGCCGGAGATTGACATGATGTCAACATCACGGGACAAAAAGTTTGGCACACGGCTTGCTGCCATTTTCTAGGGTAAGTATATGAGCGATGTAGAACGAAGAGAGTCACCTCTGACGGCTTCGAATTTAATGCAGCATCTGCGCGTACTCCTGGTTGAAGACTCGGAGTTGGATGCCTTGCTTTTGGTGCGCTACCTCCAGACCCACGGCTGCCAGCCGCAGCATCTGCGCGTTGCCAGCCAGCAGGAAATGGAAAGGGCTTTGGCTGCGGAGCAGTGGGACTTGGTGCTTTGCGATTATCAGATGCCCGATTTCGGCGTGCTGCCAGCCCTGGCCGTCATGAAACGCAAAGGGTTGGATTTGCCATTCATTGTTGTTTCCGGCGCCATCGGCGAGGAACTCGCGGTGGAATTAATGAAGGCTGGGGCACATGACTTTATCGCCAAGGGAAGTCTTAGCCGACTCATCCCCGCCATCGAGCGCGAACTGCGCGAAGTCAAGGCGCGGAGCGAGCGAAAAGTGGCGTTGGAGAAACTGAGTTACCTGGCCGCGATTGTCGATTCTGCGGAGGAAGCGATCATCGGCCAAAACATGGACGGTGTCATCACCACTTGGAACACCGGGGCGGCGCGACTTTACGGCTACACGGCGGAGGAAGCCATCGGCCAGCAAGGGATGTTCATCGTGCCACCGTCGTTGCAGCAGGAAGCCAGCGATCTTTGGCAAAAACTGCGCCGCGCCGAAGGCATAGAACCGCTGGATACGATTCGCCAGCGCAAGAACGGCTCGACGGTCAACGTCTGTGTGACGATGTCGGCCATTCGGGATAGTCAGGGGCGAATCCTGGGCGCCTCCGCCATCGCCTACGACATCACCGAGCGCAAAAGGATTGAAGCCGAGCGGACCGATCTGATCGCGCATTTGAACGAGACGCTGTCGAAGGTCAAGACATTAAGCGGCTTGTTGCCCATCTGCGCCTCGTGCAAGAAAATTCGCGACGACCACGGCTACTGGCAAAAGCTGGAGACGTTTGTGCGCGAACACTCCCAGGCGGAATTTTCGCATTCCATCTGTCCCGATTGCATGCAGTTGCTGTATCCGGATTACGCCCCGCATATTACGGCTGACGGTGGCGAAGTAGGGAATTAAAAGTCAGGCCCAGGATACAATTTCAGCCGGGGCGGTGTCCGTTTATTAAATGCCTTCGTTGGCAATGACGGATGGCGCCCAGCGGCCTGAAGAACCCTCGCCAAGCCATGAAAATGGGGATTCATTTTCAGACGGCCCATTCTTCCATCGGATCGACTGGTTGACTTTCGGGATCACCACCTTGGTGGCTTTCGGAGTTTATCTTTGCACGATTGCGCCCGATGTGACACTGGAAGACGCAGGCACATTCATCACTGGTGCGGCGTATGCAGGCGTGCCTGATTGCCCGGGCTTTCCTTTCTGGACGATTTATTCATGGTTCTTTGTCAAGTTGATCCCGTTCTCCAACATCGCCTGGCGCGTAACGGTCGGTTCGGCGCTGGCGGCGGCGCTCGCCTGCGGTTGGACGGCCATGATGGCATCGCGCGGAGGCGCCTTGTTGCTGGAGAACAGGCCGGGCTTCGCCGGTTTGAAGACTGAGAGGCAAAACCTGCTGCGAACGGTATGCGGCTGCGTGGCAGGCCTGGCTTTGGGCTTGTGCGAAGCGATTTGGAGTCAAGTAGCCCTGCTGAATACCTGGGCGTTAAGCACCGCGCTTTTCGCCGGCATGCTGGCGTTGCTGATGTGCTGGACGGCTACACCGCGGCGGAAACGATTTCTTTACGCGGCTTGCTTTCTTTTCGGCCTGCTGTTGACCAACAGCCAATCCTTGATTGCCCTTATGCCGGGAGTGGTGCTGTGGGTGATGTTCACCGACTTGGAACTCGGACGGGACTTATTCTTGTTCGCCGCGATCCTGGCTTTGATCGAGATGACCACAGGACTGCTTCCATTCTTTGAAGCCTTCAGCTATCAAAACATTCCTTTGCTAATCGCGTTTGCGCCTGCCGCGCTCGGAGCTGCGGTCGCGTGTTTGGGTTCTCGACGCATAGGCTCGGAGTGGAAACCGGCGTTGGTGTGCGGGACATTATTCTTGGCAGGACTTGGGCTGTATTTTTACCCACCGCTGGCTTCCATGACCAACCCTCCACTGAATTGGGGCTATCCTCGTACAGTGGAATCGTTTTACCACCTTGTCACGCGCGGCCAATACGACAAGCTCAACCCCACGCATGAGGTTGGTCACTTCATGTGGGAGTTATGGATAGTCGGGCTGGAAACCGGCCGGTTATTTGGCTGGCTCTATCTCCTCTTTATCCCGCTTCCATTTGTTGTGCTGCTGCGGACTCAGCCCATGGCACGCC
>DASYNM010000063.1:0-11969 GCA_036008545.1 Verrucomicrobiia bacterium | reverse complement strand
CCGACGTTTCAGTTCACTGGCCATTATTTTGTGTTGATGCTTCCGGTAGTCGCGCTGCTGGCGGCGAAGGCTGTCATGCCGGTCGCGGCGCGGGTTGCAGCTCAGCCCTTGGCCGTCGTGCGTTGTGCGCCTTGGATAATCTTCGGCCTGGCCTGGGCCGGTGTCGGTTACTCCCATGGCGACGTGTTCTTAAAGTCTGGACCGGTGGAAACGGACATCCTCCTTGATCCCGCTAATGACTTCCAGGTCTTCCGCGTCATCGCCGATTACATTCGAGGCCAATCGCGGCCGACGGCGAAATTGGCGGTGTTCGGATCGGAACCAGAGTTACTCTTTTACGCGCATCGACGATCGGTCACGGGCTACATTTACATGTACGACCTTGTGCAAGATCAGCCTTTTCGTCAGCGCATGGATAAAGAGATGATGTCCGAAGTGGAGAATGGCCGTGCGGATTTTGTCGTCTTTGTGAACCAAGTTTTTTCCTGGCTGCCTTACCCGCCCGATTCGTTTAAGACGTTTCAAGAGTGGATGATGAGCTACATCGCCAGCCAGTACGACCCGTGCGGAGTGGTGACGTTTCTGCCCAACGAATACTTTTGGGGGCCGGATTGCTTGCAGCACGTTCCGACTGGCCATCGCTTCGTTGTCATTTATCAGCGCAAGCCGCCTGGGTCCGTTGACTCTCACCTCCCAAAATCCAATCCCTGATGGCGGGATAGACGCCGCCACCGATGGAAATTACACGCGGGCCATCTGTCAATATGATAAATACATTAACGGACGCCTCTTATCCGTACCTATTCAAGTGCGGGATGAGAATTAAACGCAAAGGCGCCAAGAGGCAAGGGCGCAATCTGCGCTTGGTGCGACAGACACCGACTCACCAATCCGGGACATCGTCCGTGGAAGAATATTTCGTTTGCGCCTTGCGTCTCTGCGCCCTGGCGTCTTTGCGTTAAAAATTCGACTGCATGGATACTGCTCAGTCCGTCTCTGCCGTCGGTTTGTGCGGTATCTTTTCGTCGATCATGGCGGAGTTGTAAACAAACGCGGCCATGACGGTGGCGGCTTCCTTGAGGTCGTCGGCCTGGATGCGGTCGAAGACGTCCTCGTTGGAGTGATGGCTCCGGGTTGAATAATCGAGCGGGTCTTGCAGGAATTCAAAGCCCGGCAAACCAATGTTGTCGAAGGAAATATGGTCGGTGGATCCGGTGCGGGAGACGGTGACTGTCTCCGCACCCAAGCTGTGAAAAGGCTCCAGCCACTTGGTGAAATACGGACGAACGCCTTCATTGCCCTGCATGTAAATGCCGCGAATTTTCCCCGCACCATTGTCCAAGTTGAAATAAACCGAGAGCTGGTCGTATTCGGGGCCGTGGCGGACTGGAGTCCGGGGCGGTTGGTTGGTGGCGGCGCTGTCGGAGTTGGTCGTAGCGCCTGCATCCGTAGCAGGGCGGCGGCGCCCGAACTGTCCGCTCGAACCGCCCCAGCCAAAATGATTGGAGACGTACGCTTTTGAACCGAGCAACCCTTCTTCCTCGCCGGTCCAAAGCGCGATGCGAATCGTGCGGCGCGGTTGCAAATGGGCCGCCTCGATAATCCGCACTGCCTCCATAGCTGAGGCTACACCGGCGCCATTATCAGTCGCGCCGGTGCCGGATTGCCAGGAATCCAGGTGCCCGCCCAGCATGACGATTTGATCCTTTAAATCGGTGCCCGGAATTTCGGCGATGGTGTTGTAGGCCATCGGATCGTCGTTGTAGAATTTAACCTTTAGATCGACCTCCATTTTTAATTTCACGCCTTGCTTGAGCATGCGCACGAGACGATTGTAATCCTCAGCCGCCAGAGTAATTTGAGGAGGCATGGCCGGCGCGTTGGTGGCGTAGGCGCTCGGCCCTCTGGCACCGGATCCGAACCCACCCTCGTTGGTGCTGGGCGCGGTGGCGCTGGCAACGAAGACTGTCCCACCGTCGCCTTGCGAACTTTCGTTGACCACGACGCCGACTTTTTCCTGCTGCAAAAAGGCGAGCAGGCGCGCGGGCCTCATGCGGTTGGAGTTGGTCTGCCGGTTGCGGAAGCCGCCGCCCCCGCCCCTTTGACGGTCGGCGTCGCCGGTGAGACTGGCGAGGCGCGTGAGATTGCTCTCGGTTTGGCGCGTGAACATCGGCTCCTCGCGCGGAGCGACTTCGTGCATCGGACTGGCCAGCACGATCGCACCCGCCAATTTGCCTTTGTAGTTGGCCAGGTTGGACGCGCTGACATCACCGAGGTAGATGACCTCGGCCGTCAAGGGCCGCTTGAGTCCCGGCGACCATGCCTGCGGACAAGCGATGAGCGGAAAGTCCAAAGGCTCTACGATCTGGGCCGAAAAATGTTTGAGTTCCCAGCCGCGTCCGAATGGTCCCCAAGCTTCGAGGTGGGCATTGGTCAGGCCCCAACTTTCCAGTTTCATTTTAGTCCACTCGTTGGCGCGCTTGAGGCTGGGCGAGCCAGTCAGGCGCTCGCCGATGACATCGCTCAAATAGCTCAAAGTCGCCATGATTTGGGAATTGGTGGTCAGGCCCTGCTCCTTGATACGCGCGATAGCTTCGTTGGGTTCCGCGTTGGTCGGCGTCTCGGTGCCGCGCGCGGAAGCGCCGACGAGCGCGAGGCAGACTAACACGGTCCTAGTAACATGGGCGACAACGAGCTTGGCAGAGGGCGACGTTTTCATAAGAAGATTTCCTTCGCAATTAAGATGGCGAGATCCGGCGAACACGGAACGGGATGGTAACAGAAAAGCCATGCTACACAAGGGATTTCTAGAGCGTCAAAACGAGAAGGGCGCATCTCACTTTTTGGACAACTTCGCTCAACTCCCTCTCCTCCAAATACTTGTGGAGGAGAGGGCCGGGGAGAGGAGGCTCGACCAGACGCACCCTCTCCCTTTCCCTCTCCCCGCGTTGCCGCGGGGCGAGGGGACGTCATCGGACGCGCTCAGAGGAATGTGCAAAAAAATGAGATGCGCCAAAACGAGAATGAATCGTCCTTCGTGAAAATAACCTGTTACCTTTTGCCGACGGCGTAAATTGTATCTAAGAAATGAACAGTGACGACTTGACGCTGCTGCAAGCTTACGCCCGGGAAAATTCCGAGGAGGCGTTTGCCGCGCTCGTGTCGCGCCACGTCAATCTTGTCTATTCCGTCGCGCTGCGCCAGGTGCGTGACCCGCATTTGGCCGAGGATATCACGCAGGCCGTGTTCATCATTCTGGCGCGCAAGTCGGCGTCGCTCGGCCCGAAAACTATTTTACCCGGCTGGCTTTGCCGCACGGCCCGGTACGCCAGCGCCAATGCGCTGACGGTGCAACGCCGACGGCAACACCGCGAACAAGAGGCCCACATGCAATCCATTTCAAACTCATCTGAAACGGCGGTCTCGTCCCAGCAAAACTCGTCCGAGGCGGACTGGCGGCAGATCGCGCCGTTACTGGATGGCGCGCTGGATCAACTCGGACAAAAAGATCACGATGCCGTCGTGCTGCGCTTTTTCGAAGGCAGGAATTTTCGGGAAGTTGGCGCGGCGCTGGGCGCGAGCGAAGACGCCGCCAAAATGCGCGTGAACCGCGCTTTGGAAAAACTGCGGAAATTTCTCGGCAAACGCGGCGTGAGTTCGACCGCGGCCATCATTGCCGGATCGATTTCCGCCAACTCCGTCCAAGCCGCACCTGCGGCGCTGGCCAAGTCCGTGACCGTGGTGGCCGTGGCCAAAGGCGCCGCCGCAAGCGGTTCGACTTTAACCGCCCTCAAAGGAGCATTGAAGCTAATGGCATGGACCAAGGCAAAATCCGCAGCGGTGATCGGCGCGACGATTCTTCTGGCCACGGGCGCCAGCGTGGAAGTGGTCAAGGCCGCGCCGTGGAATTGGTGGCACACGGGTCCAGACCTTCAAGGCGTGTGGGAAGGAGTCATGCTTCTGGACGATGCGGGCGTGAGCACGGGCGAGGCGGCTCGAACTCACTTGGTTTTAAAGCTTGTCAAAACCAATAATGTTTACACGGCGACTGCTGATTTGATCGAGTTGGGCAAAAAGGACCTCGCCCTGGGCCGTGTCATTTACGATTATCCATCCCTTCGTATTGAGCGGACGCCGAACGACACATGGAACCTCAAAGTGAACGCCGACGCGACGCAGATGGTCCTGGATCATGCCACGCATTTTATCCAACCCGATCCGGTCTTGTTCATGCGCACGGCCGCGCCCGACACGGTTCAGGAACGACTGGCGGAAAGCGATTTTGCGCCTCGGCCCGGCTCCGATTTGCAGGGTTACTGGAAGGGCGTGATCGGCGATGGCCCGGATGCGCTGCCGGTGAATTTGAAAATCGCCGAGTTATCCGACGGGACGCTTCATGCCGAATACGACAACGCGATGCAGGGCGCCGACGGTCAGCCGGCAACGGTGATTTACAATCGGCCGCTGGTGAAATTGATGCTCGCCTCTGGTGCCGGCGCTTTTCAGGGGTCAGTCAACAGCAGCGATATGGAAATTGTCGGTTCGTGGACGCAGGGAGGTCAATCCGTCCCCTCCGTGGTTAAACGCGCAGATTATCTAGCGGAACATGCGCAGGACGCTGACAAAGTTTACGCGTTTAATTCTCAGAACGATTTGCAGGGACATTGGAAAGGATCTTGGGTGGTGACCTTGGCTGGAACGAAGGCAAGCATTCGGTTGGCGCTGGATATCGCCAAGCTGTCTGACGGCTCCTACGCCGCCGCGCTTTGCAACGTGGACGATCTCGGGAAAGACGATCCGATTTCCACTTCGGACTTTCGCTACAACCCTCCCGATGTGCGAATGGAATGGAAATGGAAGGGGGGCGCTTACGAGGGAAAACTTCAAGGGGGCAAAATTGTGGGCATCTGGTCTCAAAGTGGCGGCGGTTTCCCGTTGGTTTTTGAACGGAAATAGTGAATTGAGATGGTCAAACACAAAAATGAAACTTATGAAAAAGACCTTTATTTTTGGCCTGAGGATGGTCCTGGTCACATCGCTTTTTTCCGGTTGCATGGGGCTGGGGTTGCAATTGGGCGGTGGATCCAAGAGCTTCACGCAGGCACCGACTCTAGGTCAGCAACTCACGGACTTGCACAAAGCCAAAGAGACTGGCGCCTTGACAGACGCGGAGTATCAGGCCCAAAAGGCCAAACTGCTCGAAAACAAATAAAGCGCAAACCTGACTATCCATCATGCACCCCCGCCGCGCATTCAGCCTGATTGAATTGCTCGTGGTCATCGCGATGATCGGAATTCTGGCCGCGTTGTTGGCGCCGGCCTTAAGCTCTGTCAAAAACAAATCGCAGCGGACAAGTTGCCTGAACAATCTGCGGCAAATCAACTTGGGGATTCGCATGTATTGCGACGATTTCAAGGGCAACACGCCGATCGACAAGGACGCCGCCTCCAAAGCTGGCAACATCTACGAATTTGGCCTGAACAGTTTTTTTAGTTATCGGCGGTTGATGGGCAGTTATGTCGGCTTGAATGGCCAGCCGTCTCCGCAGGATAAGTTGTTTGCCTGCCCGGCTGACATGTTCTGCTATGACGCGGAGCCTCATAGTCTGGCCGTGATTTACATTCCTGCCAGCGCTCACAATTCGACGAACACCTATTATTCGAGCTACGCGTTTAATGGCGGGATCAGCAATATATTTAGTATTTACACAAATAAAATCGGTCTCGGCAGTCAAAAACTTGAGACCATACGAGTCCCGGCCAAAACCATTCTTGAGGCGGAGGTTTGCGCGTTATTTCCCTTTTCCTGGCATCAACCTGGCAACGCGTCTTCCTTTGGCGCGGTCACGTTTAACAACGGCGCCGTGCTTTTTGATGATGCAAAGAGCATGGTCAGCTTTGTGGACGGCCACGTTAGCTACATCAAAATATTTTGGAACCCCAGTCCCGTCCAGCCGGGAGTTTGGGGCTTGGCGGTGCAATACAACCCGCCCTCCGGTTACGACTACAAATGGAGCGGGGACTGAAATCAGCGCGGAGCCGATGGCGGCTGATTGGTGCCGGTCGGCTTCGGCTTGGGCGGTGGTAGCGTGGTGCTGGGATGAGTGCTGTTTGCCGTGCCCGGAGTCGTAGGATGAGTTTCAGTCGTATGTGTCGTAGCTCCGTGCTCGTCGGTGGCGCCGGGATGAACGCCCGTGCCACCCGTAGTGGTGGAACGAGTTTCCGGCGTATGAGGCAAGGCTCCGTGTTCAGTGGTGGCTCCCGGATGAGCATTACCCACCTCGCCAGCAACAGGATGACCCGTGGTTGCGGTGGGCCGCGCCGGCACTGCTCCGGTGGTATGTTCGCGTGCTTCCGGAGTGTGGGTGCCTGCGACGCCATGGGCCTCCGGGTGTGCCGCTTGCGGGTGGACGACCACGCGCGCCAATTCCTTGTGCTCCGCCGTGCGGGCGGCGAAATTGTGCGTCTCTTCAGCGTGGCGCATTTCAGCCACCTTATGCACCTCGACCGGATGGTGCGTTATTTCTGCGACGCGATCGCGCCCCAATCCCTCGGCCACGAAGTGCCCGCCGTCCATCTTGTAGCCAGCGTGAAATGTGCTGTGCTCGAAAAATACGCGCGAACGTTCCTGGTCGTACACGTAAACGTTATAGTTGCCGCCCCAGAAATGGTCGGATCCCACAAAGACAAAAGAATTAAAGCCCAAACCGAAATCGACCCCTTCCACCACGACCGCGCCATGCCAGTAAAGCCCGTGGCCCACGCGGAATTCCACGCCCCACGGCAGCGGCGCCCAACCCATTCCGCCCGAACCTTCGCGCCAGGACACCCACGACGGCGCCCAATCATAGCCCGGCACCCAGCCCCAGCGGCCGCCCGTAAACTCGTTGTTGATCCAACGGCCATAGTGGAAGGCCATGTCGCCCCACGCATAATCCGACTGCCAAAACCAGCCGGCATCGGTGAATTGCCAATGGCCCGCGTTCATGTAAGGCCGCCACGTGGGGTCGTTGGCCTGAGCCGGCACCCAAGCCGCGCCGACGCCCGGCACGTCCACCCATTGGCCGTAAGGAGTCAGATGCGCCTGGAAATAATCAATCGTCGGCGTTGCGGGAGGCGCCGTGATCACGGCCGGCGGCGGCTCCGGTGCGGGGGCCGCGCTGGGACCGGAGGCGGCGAGCATGGCATTCAGGACCGGTTGCGAAACGCCCTGGCTGTTAAGATAGAGGAGATCGTCGGCGCTCAGGTAATAAGTCTTGCCGGAACTCTTGATGAAGGACACCAGGACTTCGTCGGTCATTTTAGCCTGAGTCAATCGCACAACCTCCAACATATTCTCCCGGGCAACGTCCGGCGCGGGTTGCGCTTTTCCGACAGTCGCAACAGACACCGCGGCCAACGCCATGATAAAGGCGGCCCAGATGCTGAATCCGCAATTTCTTCCTGTAATGGAATTTTTGATGATCATATTCGTAGTTCAACTTCTTTTCGAACGTATGCGCTCGCACGGCGCGCCTAAGTCACTTTAAAAGAATCCAGGCGTTCACACTATGGGGTGTACACCTTACCTGGACAGCCGACACCTGCGGCGTGCTCGCTTCAATTCTTGGGGAGTCTTCTTGGACTGGATCAATTTGTGTGTGACCTCCTTGAATCTCCTGAATTCAGGATACCACGCTGCGGGGCTGTTTCTGTAAGGTAATTCGTGGATTTTCCCGTAGTGCAAGCCCTCGCAATCTGGCCGTCGATGACGCTTGAAGATGTCCCCTGTTTTACGAGGTATTAAGGCAGTCTATACGAGTCTCGATCGCTTTCTTAAAGGCGCGTTCAATCCGATTTTGCCAAAACAAAGGCGTGACCAGGCTGAAATTCGGGCATGCGGCGCAAAATTTCCGCAGCAAAAGGGAACACATGAACAATGCGGTTGGATTTCGCGCGCAAGACGACAACTGCGAAGGGGAGCGTCCGGATTTTGGTTTTGTTGCGGAAGATTCTTATCGACAGTTAAGAACACATCAAATTTGCCGGAGTCCGCGATGAGCCGAAGGAGTTTGCCGTTGCTGACGCTGGCCCAGCCAGATTGCGGAACGGTTTTGACTTTGCGCCCTGGCAGTTGACGCGCCAAATCTTTCGGCAGACATTCGTCCAGCAGAATGCGCATCAAGCGGTGGCGAGCAGGCGTTGACTGGCTTGTTCGAGAAATGCCACGGCCTGCTTGCGCGAAACAGTTGGATATTGCTCCAGAAACGCCTCGAGCGTCTCGTCGCCTTCGATGTAATCCAGCAACGCCCGCACCGGGACACGAGTGCCGGCAAAGCACGGCTCGCCACTCATGATTTCTGGATCAACGACCACGACGGCATTTTTCTTCATGCCAACAATTAAACCCAATTTTGCCAGAATGACAACCATCCAATTAGCGTAATGATGCGTCCACTCTCTGATGTGACCCGTTCACCGCGAAGGCGACTAGATGAAATCTCGTAGCCTGTTTGTTCTTCGTGCTCGTGCTCTTCGTGTCGTGGTGAGAATTATTTCGCTGCTTGGCGGCGCTACTACCTGTGCCGGTGGCGGAAGAACCAGAATAAAATGACCATCGAAAACACAAACAACACGACCGCAATCACGGTTCCCACCACTTTCAGCGTCGCAGCGCTTTGCAGAAGTTTTTCGCGCTTGGCTCTTTCGGTCTGTAGATAAAGCGCGAATTGGGCCTCGATCAGATTCGGGTCGGCGGATTCGTCCTTGAGCCGCAACGTCAGCCATGAGCCTTGCGCCGGCCCCAGGGCCTCCGGCAGCGCGCCCGTGGCGGCGGTAAAGCCGGCGTCTTTTTTCCAGAAAGGCGCGGTCTCTGCCGTCCAAAGCCGGAACAAACCGTGGTTGCTGGACATCGTTTGAATTCGCTGCCAGAACAGCGGACGCAAGGTGTCGCTCAAGGCAAAATCGGCAAAGCTTTCGGAATGAATCTTGCCATCGGTCCCCACCACTTGCAAAGCGATGGCGCCGACGATGCGGCCGTCGGGGCCTTCCGCCACCTGGAATTCCGTGAAGCGCTTTTCCAATTCCGCCGCCGGCAAGGCCGCCGCCGTCCAAACAGCCGACAACTGTTTCAAATCATCCGTGGTGGCCCGTCGCACTCGGTAACCAGGCGCATCCATCGTTCAATCCCCATTCGGGTAGGACCCGAGCACTTTGGCAAAGTTGCAGGCTTTTTCCAGCGAAGCGATGGCTTTGGCCACTTTGGGATCCGTGTAATGGCCGTCGCAATCCACAAAGAAAAAATACTCCCAGGCTTTGCGCTTGCTGGGGCGCGACTCGATCTTGGTCATGTTCAACTTGTAATGCCTAAACGGCTCCAGCGCGTGATAGAGCGCGCCCACCTTGTCCGCGATGCTGAACATCAGGCTGGTGCGATCGCGCCCGGTGGCCGGTCCGCATTGGCGGCCCAGCACCAGGAAGCGCGTCGCGTTTTCGGAAAAATCCTGGATGTTGCGCTCGATGATTTTGAGATTGTATTTTTCCGCCGCCAGCGAGCCAGTGATGGCGGCCGTCTTGCCGCGTTGCGCCTGTTCGCCCTGGCCGGCCAATTCGGCGGAGCGCGCGTTGGAGGACGTCTCCAGAATTTCCACGCGGGGCAAGTTGCGTTGCACCCAGACCCGGCATTGCGCGAGCGCCTGCGGATGTGCGTAAAGGCGCTGCACATCCTTGAGTCGCGCGCCCAGCCCGGCCAAAACATACTGGATGGGCAGAACGATCTGCGCGACAATGCGCAAATTGCTGTCAACAAACATATCCAACGTATGCGTCACCACGCCTTCGGTCGAGTTCTCCACCGGCACCACCCCGTAATCGGCGCGGTTCTTGCCGACCTCGGTGAAAATGTCGGCGATGGTTTTCTGCGCCGCGTAGCGCAGGCTGGAGCCGAATCGTTGCAAGGCGGCCTGATGGGTGAACGTCGCCTCCGGCCCGAGGTAGGCAATGGTCATCGACTTCTCGAGCGCGAGCGCGCCGGACATGATCTCGCGATAAATGGCGCGCAACGATTCGTCCTTGATCGGCCCTTTGTTAAGTTTGCAAATGCGCTGCAAGACCACCCGCTCGCGATGCGGGACGTAGATGGCCTCGCCGGAATGAATCTTGATTTCGCCGATCTGCAAGACGTGTCGCGTGCGCTCATTGAGCAAATGAATAATGCGCGCGTCCAGCTTGTCGATGGCCTTGCGATGGTCGGGGATGGTCATGCCGGCGGCGCGGATGCAGGCGGAGCTTCGGGCGCGGGCTTGCCTTCCGGAGATTCCACGTCCGCCAACGCCAGTTGTTCCGGCGCGACCGTTGCCAGGCCCGGGTCCGCTGTCAACAATTCTTCCGGCTTCGTCACTGGGATGCGACGCAACTCGTCGGCGGCGGGCAGATCCTCCAGGCTGCGCAATCCAAAATACTCCAGGAACAGCGGCGTGGTGGCGTAATTCATCGGACGCCCGATCACTTCCGCCCGGCCCGCCTGCTCGACCAGCCCGCGCTCCAGCAGCGTTTGCATGACGCCATCGACGGCTACGCCGCGGATTTGCTCGATTTCCGCACGCGTCAGCGGCTGGCGATAGGCGATGATGGCCAGCGTTTCCAGCGCCGGCTGCGAGAGGCGCGGCGGACGCGCCTTGGCGCCGACCAACGCGATGATCCAGGGCGCGAATTCCGTCTGGCTGGCGAACTGCCACGCGCCGGCCACACAGGAAAGGCGGTAACTGCGCTGGGCCGCCTCGTGGTCCTTTTGCAATTCCTCCAAAGCGGTGAGGATGGCATCCTCTTTCGTCTTCTTGAACGGCTTGGCTTCGTCGCCATGTTCGGCGGCGGCGGCCAGCAGCTCGCGCAGTTCCTTCGGCTGGAGCGGCTTTTGCGCCGAGAACAAAATGGCTTCCAATATAAATTTCAGTTCCATCAGAATTAATTCGTTGCGCTGGGCGCGGCGCCCGGGAGCGGCTCCGGCACCGGCGCGCGCGTGATTTCAATCTCCCCAAAATCGCCGGCTTGCACGCAAACCAGTTGCTTGAGCCGGATGAGTTCCAGCAGCGCCAGAAAAGTGCAGACCACTTCGGCGCGGCTGGTGGCGCCGCTGAACAACTCGGAGAACTTCGCCGAACCGCGCTCCGCCGTCAACTTGAGCAGGAACTCAATCTTCTCGCTGACCGACCATTTGTCCTCGAAAATCTCCCGCAAATCCTCCCGCTGGCCCAAACGCTTGAGCACGTCCGCGACGGCGTTGATGAGATCGAAGAGCGACGCTTCACCCTTGGGCGCAGCGGCCGGGGCAGGCGCATCGGGGCGGATGGGCAGGCGGGGAAAAGTGTGTTCCTGCTCCCATTCGCGCGCCTGCAATTGCGCGGCGGCGTCCTTGAATTTCTTGTATTCAACCAGTTGGCGGATCAATTCCCAACGCGGGTCTTCGCCCTCGTCCTCCTCGGGATTTTCGACCTGTTGCTCCTTGGGCAGCAATTCGCGGCTCTTGATATACATGAGGGTCGAAGCCATGACGAGGAACTCGCCGGCGATGTCCAGGTCAAGCATCCGCATCACATCGACATATTCGATGAACTGAGTCGCCAGGCGCGTCAGGTTGACCTCATAAATATCGACTTCCTCCTTTTTAATCAGGTAAAGGAGCAGATCCAGAGGCCCCTCGAACACCTCGAATTGGACTTTATAATCCGTCATGAGCAGTCAACGTGTGTGCGCATCCTAAGACCGAGCCTAGCCTTTTGGCAACGCTTTTGCGGTGGCAAATATGCGACGGGTCGTGTCAGTGCTGATTGCATCTCGTCAGAGTGCCGAAATCCGCGCAACAATATGATCCAAGTTTGCGAACCCCCTTGTTTTTTCATACACCCCAAAGAACAGGATGGCAGGCGACCGCTGTTGGGGCTAAGACCTAATTCGTTTACGTCGGCTGGACTTGTTTAATTCCTCCAACAGGA
>DASYNM010000062.1:0-1916 GCA_036008545.1 Verrucomicrobiia bacterium | reverse complement strand
CGGAGATATTTCAATTCGCCGGTGACACGCCGCAATTGGACAAGCTCAAAGCTGCCGCTGCGCCGATTGCGGCCGACCTGAAGTCCTACCAACAATTCCTCGAGGGGGAACTGATGGCGCGCGCCACGGGTGAATGGCGCCTGGGCCGCGAGAAGTTTTCGCGCAAGCTTGATTTGGTGCTGGACGCCGGCGTTACGGCGGATGAAGTGCTGACGGACGCGGAAACGGAATTCGCCAGGGTGCAGCGCGATATGTACGTCATCGCCCGGCAGCTTTGGAGTCAATACTTCCCGCAAAAACCGCTGCCGCCCGACGACGCATCCGGTCGCCGCGAGACGATCACCAAAGTCATCAACGCCGTCGATCAGGAGCACGGCAAGCCGGAGGATTTGGTCGGCGACGCGCGCGCGACCGTCGAGAACATCAAGAAATTCATCCGCGAACACGACGTCCTCCGCCTGCCCGATCCGGACCGCTGCCAGGTCATCGAGATGCCCGAGTTCCGCCGAGGCAATTCCGCGGCCTACATGGATAACGCGCCTCCGTTGGATCCTGAGGCGGCCAGTTTTTACGCGGTCAGCCCCCCGCCCTCGGATTGGGACGCCAAACGGGTGGAGAGTTTTCTGGAGGAATACAACCATCACATGCTGCAAATCTTGACCGTTCACGAGGCGTATCCGGGGCATTACGTGCAATTAGCCTACGCGGCGGGCGCGCCTTCGCTGATTCGCAAGGTCTTTCAATCCGGCGCGTATATCGAAGGCTGGGCCGTCTATGGCGAACAAAACATGCTCGACATGGGCTACGGCAATGGCGATTTGCGGTTGCGTTTGATGCAGTTGAAATTTTATTTACGCGCCGTGGCCAACGCCATCCTCGATCACAAAATGCATTGCGACAACATGACCGATGAGGAGGCGATGAAAATGCTGGTCGAGGATTGCTTCCAATCCGAAGGCGAGGCGCGGCTGAAGATCATCCGGGCCAAACAAAGCTCGACGCAGTTGAGCACGTATTTTGTCGGGCGCATGGGGCATTACCGCCTACGGCAGAAAACAGAGCGCGAGCTGGGGGATCAATTCAGCATCGGCCGTTATCACGAAGCCGTGATTTCGTGCGGATCGGTGCCGTTGAAGTACTTGCCCGAGTTGGTCAAAACGCGATTGAGTCAGCCGCGCTAAACCGAGACGCTCAGGCCGCTTTTTGCGTGGCGTGATTGGAGACGCAAGGCCGGTCGAGGCATTCGCGCACGAATTGCAAGAGCGTGGCGGGCCGATACGGCTTGGCCAGAAAATTGTGTTCCTCCACCTGGGACAATTCGGTGCCAGGCACGCCGGCGCTGTAACCGCTGGTAAAAATGACTCGCAGTCTGGGATCCTCGGTGCGCAGCCGGTCTGCCAGCATGCGCCCGCTCAATCCGTCTGGCATGATCATATCCGTCAGCAACAGGTGAACGTCCCCTTTGCGGTTGGCCCATTGTTCGAGAGCCTCGGCGCTCGAGCCGGCTGAAAGCACATGATAGCCGCCGCTTGCCAGCACTTGCTCCAAGAGATCCCTTAAATCTTCTTCATCATCGACCACCAGAATAGTTTCATGCGCGGTCCTTGGTTTGACTGGAGTTTCCAAGTTTTCAGTCTGGCGTGGCTCGATAGAGGCCAAGGCGGGCAGGAAGACGTGAAAGGCCGTTCCTTGATCGACCCGGCTTTGAACTTCCACCCAACCCTGATGTTGCTTGACAATACCATAGACCGTAGCCAAGCCGAGACCGGTGCCTTTGCCAACAGGTTTGGTGGTGAAAAACGGCTCGAAGATGCGTGGCAGGATTTCTGGCGAAATGCCGCTGCCCGTATCGATCACACTCAGGCGCACAAATTCGCCCTCGCGCGCCTCGGCCTGGACCTCAACCTCTTCGGGGC
>DASYNM010000061.1:0-3436 GCA_036008545.1 Verrucomicrobiia bacterium | reverse complement strand
GGAGGCCATCGGCCAGGCCCTGGCCGGAATCACCGCCCAAGACGCCCTCAACTGGTTTGGCCACTGCGGCTACAACTTTATTTAAAATGCTCTAAATCGACGTTTCTGGAAATAAAAAACGAGTTTGCTTTTGATTTTTTGCGGTTTTTTAAGACATTTCACGTTGCAAGCCGTTGCCGGGCAGCAATTACCATCGACTCAGACCCTCCAAAAAAAATCGTACTAAAAAGCCTACGGTAGGTTTTTTGGTTTTCGTGAACTGTCGTAAAGTCGTCTCCATGATGAATTATAAAAACATCAGCGGGCAGCAGAAAAGACGGGAGAGACAGGATGATAGGATGCACAGGATGAGATGCTTAATCGGAAGGCACTTTCTTCGTAAAAGAAATCTTTTTGATCCTGTTCATCCAGTTCATCCTGTCAAAAACGTCTATTCCGGGGAGGTTGACGCGCAGCAAGCAAACCGCGAATGGACGCGAATTTACGCGAATCTTGGGGAGCGCGACCAGCCCGCAAAGCGGGCCGCTCTTATGTTGTTCCGACCGCTCGGTCGCTGCGGGGTGCGTCTCGCGCCCCGCTCCGGCGGGATAGAAACAAAAAGGGATGTGTTGGGCGGGACGCCCACGCTACTCACGGACTGGATTTCAGAGTATTCACGTAAATTCGCGTCCATTCGCGGTTCCGTGCGTGATTTGTTGATTTGCAGGATTGGCCTTACGCAAGTCGTTGATTTTCATGATATTTGCGGATATTTCCAGTGGTGCTTGCGGCCATTGCCGGTTCTGCTCCAGTTCTCCGAAGTTCAGAAACTGCTTATGCAAGTAGTTGATTTCCATGAAAGTTTCAGATAATTTCACATGTCTTTAATCGAAAGCCTGCTAAATGATCAGCAAACCACAACTCGGTTTTGCATTGATTTTTTGCCTCCAAAACGGCACCCTCACGCTATGAGAATTCGCCCGTTTCACGGTTGGTTCGCCTTGGGGCTCTTGGCCGCATCTCTGGCCTTCACCGGCGCAATTCAGGCCGGGGACACTGCCGCGACGGCGTTGCCTCCCATTTACGACGAGTCGGCCGACGGCACCAAACAAATCGCCGATGCACTGGCGCTGGCCGGCAAGGACGGCAAGCGGGTGCTCTTGCAGTTCGGAGCCAATTGGTGCCCTTGGTGCCACAAGCTGCACTCGCTTTTCAAGACCGACAAAGATATCGCGGCGAGATTGAAGAGCGATTACGTGGTCGTTTTGATTGACGTGAACAAAGGGCGTAACGGGGATGTGGACGCAAAGTACGGACATCCCACCCGCCTCGGTTTGCCGGTGCTGGTCGTTTTGGACGCCGACGGCAAACAACTCACGACCAAGGACAGCGGGGAATTGGAGGAGGGCAACCATCACAGTCCGGTCAAGGTGCTGGCTTTTCTTGACAAGTGGTCGCCCAAAAAACTCAGCGATCAACCTCCATCCAATCCCGCTTCCGGGGAAAAAGCAGACGTCACTTTTAATTTCCCAGGGATCCCGCTAAAAGGGTTTCTCGGCGTTTATGAGGATCTGGCGGGGAACAAAGTAGCCATGGCCGCGACGCCAAAGAGCGGCCAAACGCTGCGCCTGATTACCGTCCGCCCTTTGACCAAGAGGGAAGCCGTGGCATCCATGGAGGAAGTGCTGAAGGAGCAAGCAGGATTGACCATAGTTCACGGAAAAGACGGCTCCCTCACAGCCGTTCAAAACTGATCGATCTTCTTGACAAATGGTCGCCCAAGAACCTGGGGCAGGCGCGCATCGGACCGGCAACCTCCCTGTCAAGTACGAAACAGAACGCTCTCGCGCTTGAATAGCGCCACGGCGGCCGCGACGGCGAGCGCGGCATAAACCGACATGGAACCAAAGACCACCAGCACGTGGCCCCAATGGCATGCGCCCGACAGCAGCTCCTTGGACAGCAGGCTTATGTTGAGCACGGGAATGAAGGCCAGGACGTAGTTGAATTCAACGCCCGGCAGCGCCGCGATGATGGCCGGAATAATTGCCAGCAGGAGCATGGGCTGCAAATAAGTGTTGGCTTCCTTGGCGCTACGCGCGAACAAGCCCACCGTAATCGTCACCGACGAAATGAATACCGCCAGCGGAATCACCACCACGCAAACGCCGATCAGCGCCAGCGGATCCAGCACCATCGGGAACTTGGCGAAGCGGCTCGTATGAACCAACACCAGGGCCAGTCCATTGGCGGAAAGTGAGAGAGCAGCCGTCGCCAGCGATGTTGTCAATACGACTAATACTTTGCCCAGCACCAGCTGCGTTCGCGCCACCGGGCTGGAGAGCAGCGTTTCAAGAGTGCCGCGCTCCTTTTCTCCAGTGGTCATATCGATGGCCGGATAAATCGCGCCCGTCAGGCACATCACGATCATCAGGTAGGGCAGGATCATGCCGATGACCACCCCGGTGACCTGCTTGGGCGAGGCCACATTGGTCCGCTGCACGTCAAAGGGCGTGACAAAAGTTTCGGGAAGTTTTTGCGCCACCAGGCGCCGGCGCACCACATCTTCGCGGCGATGCCGGAAGAATTCATCCAGTTCCTGGGCGACCTGCATCGATTTTGGCTCGCCGTCGTAGGTGTAAATATGAATCGTGGTTTTTCGTTCCGCCTCCACCGCCGCATCAAAGTCGCTTGGAATTTCCACCGCCGCGCGAATCTTTTTGTTCGAGATGAGGTTGGTGTAATCGGCGCTGGCGGGGACGAGGTCGAATTTTTTGAGCTGCCGCAAGGCGCTCACGGATTCCGGTGAACCTTCTCCACCCAGCAGCATGACTTTGGGCGCTCCCTCCATGGTCAAAGCGTTTTTGGGTTTGTCGTTCATCGTGATGCTGACGACTTTCAGCACACCCAGGATGATCATGGGCACCACCACCACCGGCACCACGATCATCGACATGATCGCACGCCAATCGCGCAACAAGTCGCGCAATTCCTTGCGATACACGATGCCCATCGAGTGCAAGTTCATGCCTGTTCCTCCACGACCTTGATGAAGATGTCCTCAAGGCGCTCGTGTCCTGTGCGTTCACGCAATTGAGTCAAGGCGCCATCAGCCAGAACGCGTCCGCCGTGAATGATCGCGATGGAATCGCAAAGCTTCTCAACCTCGCTCATGACGTGCGTGGAAAAAATAACCGTCTTGCCGCGCTGGCCGCATTCGCGGATAAAGCCCAGCACCGTCCGCGCCGTCAGCACGTCCAACCCGAGCGTCGGTTCGTCAAAGATCATCACGGGCGGATCGTGGACAAGCGTGCGCGCGATGGAAGTTTTTTGTTTCATGCCGGTGGAAAGCTTGTCGCAACGGCGGTCGCGAAATTCGTTCATGGCCAGCGCATTGAAAAGTTCGTCGATGCGCGGGCGCAACGCGCTCTCGGTCATGCCGTGCAAACGTCCAAAA
>DASYNM010000060.1:0-26623 GCA_036008545.1 Verrucomicrobiia bacterium | reverse complement strand
CCCAGGCACGTGATCGCGCCGGTCAACCTGATGCGCTGCGGCAACGGCTTCCCCCGCACGAGCACCAGGTCCACCAACAACACGAGCAATGCGGTGGCGACGACGATGACTTCGGGCGCCATTGCTGTCAAGCATTCGAGGTAGAGGTTCATCGCGTCGCTGCCTTCCACAGCGGCTGCATAAGCGGCGAGTTCAGCGCGGGCGTGATGAAATCCAGCAACAGCCCAGGGCACAACCCGATCGTGACCGTAGTCGCCAGCAGCAGCAAAGCGCCGACGCGTTCAGGCAACGAAATGCGCGGACAGGGAGTCAATGGCCGTGCCTCGACTTTGTCGTCGGCAAAGAAGGCCTTGAGCAAAACCCGCAACGTAAAGGCGATGCCGACCAAAATTCCGACGGCGGCCAGGACGCCAAAGACGGGAAAAGATTGCCAGGCTCCCACCAATATTTGCAGTTCGGCTATAAAGCCGCTGAATCCGGGCAAGCCCATCGAGGCCGCGCCACCGATGACAAAAGTTACCGCCGCGAAAGGCAAAACGCGGTTCAGGTTCATCGGTTGCAAGACTTCCAAATCACGAGTGTGGGTTCGGTCATAAACCATCCGGCCGACGACCGCGAACAGCAATCCGGCGATGATGCCGTGCGAAAACATTTGCAGGACCGCGCCGCTGAGGCCGATCTGCGTAAGAGTCATCAAGCCCAGCAAGACAAATCCCATGTGGCTGACGCTGGAGTAGCCGATGACGAATTTGAAATCCTGCTGGACCAGCGCCACTAAGGCCCCGTACACAATACCGACCACCGCCAGCACCGCGATCGTATTCTGCCATGTGTGAAGGCCGATGGGGAAAAGAATCATGGCCACGCGCAATGCGCCGTAGGCGCCGAGCTTCATGACGACGCCGGCCAGCAGCATCGAGGCGGCGGTGGGCGCGGCGACATGGCCCGTCGGCGCCCACGTGTGAAAGGGCCACAAGCCCGCCAGGATGGCAAAGCCCACAAACACGACAACGAATGCCCAATTTTGGAACGCGGGTGGAAAAGGAACCTTGGCCAATTCCGCCAAATCAAAAGTTTTCGTTCCCGCCACCACGTAAGCGGCAATCAGGCCGACCAGCACCATGGCGCTGCCGACAAACGAATAGAGCGCCAGCTTCATCGCGCCGTACTCGCGCCGGGTCGATCCCCAGATCACGATCAGAAAGTATTTTGGAATGATGGCGACCTCGTAAAAGACAAAGAGCAGAAACAAATCGACGCTGAGGAAGACGCCATAGACACCACCCATGAGCGCCAGATAAAGCGCGAAAAACTCCCGGCTGCGATTCTCGACGTTCCACGAAAACAAAACGCCCGCCACCGCCGCGATGCCTGTCAATAATACCAGCGCCAGGCTGATCCCGTCCGCCGCGAGATGGTAGCGAATGCCCAATTCTGCGATCCAAGGTGCATTGGCCACGTCCGTCAACGCGCCAGCTCCGGCGTGGCTGTGGCAATCGACTGCTCCCATCACGGCACAAGCCAGCCCGGCCAAGGCCGCCAGCAGCGCCAAGGTCCTGGCTGGCCGCGGGTTCTCGCCCGGCAGAAACATCAGGACGGCTGCGCCGAGAAACGAGATGTAAATGGTCCAGGCCAGCATGGATCAAAAAGATTTCAGCATTTGCAGCACGGCCAGGTTGGCCAAGCCTGTCAACAATTGTGGAAAAATACCGAACACGAACATGAGCGCCACCACCGGCAGCACGGTCAGGCGTTCGCCCAGGGTCAAATCCGGCCAGCCGTTCCATTTGCCGGCCAGCGGCCCGCTGAACACCCGTTGCAAAATCGTCAGCAGAAAAATGGCAGTCAACAGCAGGCCGGGGATGGAGAGCACCGAAGCGCGCTCGGCCAAATGCAGGGTGCCCTTGAAAATGAGGAATTCGCCGGGGAAACCGTTCAGGCCCGGCAACCCCAGTGACGCAAAGAGCGCGATTCCCATCAGCCCGCAGAACACCGGCGCGGCCTGGCGCAAGCCTCCGAAATCGTTCAACCCGCGCGCACCGCCACGCTGCTCGATCAAGCCGACGAAATAAAATAGGGCGGAGGCGGTCAGGCCGTGGTTGAACATTTGCAGGATCACCCCGTTGAGCGCCGCCGCCTGCTCATTGGGGAAGAGCGCGGAGCCGTCAGTCAGGCCCGCGGCGGCGAATATGCCCAGCAAACAGTAGCCCAGGTGGTTGATGGAGGAATAAGCCACCATGCGTTTCAAATCTTTCTGCGCGAACGCGGCCGCTGCCGGTAGAACTATGGTCGCCGCAGCCAGCACCAACAACGGCGTTCGCCAAGCTTGCATTTGCTCGGGAAAGATTGGGCAGAGAACGCGCAGGAACCCGTACACACCCATCTTCGACATCGCGCCTGTCAATAACATCGCCGTGCCGGTGGGCGCTTCGCTGTAAGCCGCCGGCAGCCAGGTGTGGAACGGCACCAGCGGCACCTTCACCGCCAAGCCAAGCAGAACGCCGAGAAAGATGGCGGTGGCCAGCGTCTTGTGGCCGGCGAACAAACCGCCTTGGTGCGCGGTCGCCGCCAGTTGGGCGAAATCGAAGGAGCGCGTGGAGGCATCGGTGGTTGCGTATAAGGCGAGGAACGCCGCCAGCATGGCGACGCTTCCGCCCATGGTGTAAATAAAAACCTGGCTGGCGGCATAAGCGCGTTTGGGGCCGCCCCAGATTCGGATCAGGAAAAAGGCCGGGATCAGGCTTAGTTCCCAGAATAAAAACCAGTGGATGAAATTCTGCGCCGTGAAGGTGCCGAATAGGCCCGCCTCCAGAAACAGCATCAACGAGAAATAGAGCTTCGGGTTGTTCTCGATTTTCCAGGAGGCCAGCATGGCGAAGGGCACGATCAAGGCGGAGAGCAGCACCATGATCAAACCAAGCCCATCGAGGCCAAGATGATATTCGATTCCCAGAGACGGCACCCATGAGACGCTTTCGACGAATTGCATGCCGGCCTTCGCGTTGTCGAAGCTCGCCCAAAGCCCCACTGCTACGGCCAGAGCCAGGAGACTGGTTGCGAAGGCAAGATTGCGTCCCAGCTTTTGCCGGTCCGGCCCGAGAAGAGCGACCAGCACACCGACAGCGAGCGGCAGGAAGGTCAGGATGGATAAAATCATCTTGACCCCCACAGCAACAGTATGAGCAGCCCGCAAAAGGCCACGCCGATGATTCGCAAATACCGCTGCACCTGGCCGTTTTGCAGGCGCGACAACCAGCGTCCAGAACTGCGCACGGTCTCGGTGCCGGTGTCAAAACTCTCGTTGACAAGTGCCTCATCCAAAGCGCGATCCAGCCAGGCCAGCACAAGAGCGAATACGCAAACGGCCTTGATCAGGCCGCCCAAGAACACGCGATCCAACCAGTCGGAAAACTTCGCAAACGCCGCTGTCAAGCGGACGACGGTGGCATTGTAAAACTCGTCCACGTAGAATTTGTTTTGCAGCAAGACAAAGATGGTTGGCTGGGCCACTTCCAGCGGGTCCGTTTCCCGTGTGGGTCGGGCCGCCGCGCGTCCATAAATCCACCCGCTCCACACGATGGCAGCGGCAACCAGCGCCGTGGACAGGAGCATGAGCGGCAGTTGATGCTCGTTCATTAGTTTTGACAGGTCAAATCCCACTTGTCCGCCTTCCAGATAATTCTGGAACCACGGCCAGGCTGGCGTACCGAAAAATCCGGCCACTACGGCCAATGTCGCCAAAATCACCAGCGGAACAGTCATGACGGGAGGGCTTTCGTGCGCGTGCTCCGCTTTGGCCGTCGCGGGCTTGCCGAAAAACACCCAGCAGATCTGGCGCGTCATGTAGAACGCCGTCAGAAACGCCCCGAGCAGGCCAAGGTAAAAGGGAATTGGCGATCCATTCCAATGATGAGTGGCGTCAAGAATGGCATCCTTGCTCCAGAAGCCGGAGAAAAACAGCGGCACACCGCAGAGGGCCATCATGCCCACCGCGTAAGTTGCAAATGTGATGGGCTGGCGCGTGCGCAAACCGCCCAGCTCGCGAATGTCTTGTTCCTCGTGGCAACAGTGGATGACCGAACCAGCGCCCAAAAAGAGCAACGCTTTGAAAAAGGCGTGCGTCATGAGGTGAAACATGCCCACCGCGACACCACCCGCGCCCAGACCCATCATCATGTAACCGAGTTGCGATACGGTCGAATAGGCCAGAATGCGTTTGATGTCATTTTGTGCGACGGCGATGCTGGCGGCAAAAACCGCTGTCAATGCGCCCACCCACGTCACTGCCTGCAACGCCTCGGGGGTCATCAACGGATAGACGCGCGCGATGAGAAAGACGCCGGCGGCGACCATCGTGGCGGCGTGGATCAATGCACTTACGGGAGTCGGGCCTTCCATCGCATCTGGCAGCCAGACGTGCAAGGGGATTTGGCCGGATTTTCCGACCGCGCCGCAGAAAATCAGGAGCGAAATGGTCGTGGAAGCGACCAAGCCGGCGACGGCAGTTTGATCCAGGCACCCGTTGCCGTTGTCATAGAAAAGAAGCGTGCCTGTCTTGGCGTAAAGCAACAGCATCCCCACCAGAAATCCAAGGTCACCAATACGCGTGACGATAAACGCCTTCTTGGCTGCTGCCGCAGCGCTGGGTTTTTGAAACCAAAAGCCAATCAACAGGTAGGAAGCCAGCCCGACCAATTCCCAGCACATAAAAAATAGCAACAGGCTGTTGGCAATTATCAAACCGAGCATGGCCGCAGCGAACAAAGCCAGAAAGCAAAAGAACTGTTTGAAGTTCTCGTCCTTGGCCATGTAACCCAGACTGTAAACAAAAATCAGCAGGCTGACGAAGCTGACCATGACGGCCATGATCGCCCCCAACGGATCCAGCACCCAGCCCAGTTGAACGGACGTGGTGCCGAAATCGAACCAGCGGAAATTGCTGGAGACGCGCCCCGAATGCAGCGTGACCAAAAAGGCCGCACACGATAACAGAAAGGAAATACCGATCGCTCCAATCGCCAGTCCCGCGCCTAGTTGCCGCTGGCGTCTCGGAAGCAAGGCCCCGACTCCGGCCGCCAGCAGTGGCGCCGTTGGGATGAGCCAGAGATATTTAACGATTGACTCCATCCTCAGCCCTTTAGGGAATCGAATCGGTCCAACTGCGCTGTGCGGCGATGACGATAGATCGCGATTACCAGCGCCAGCCCTACTGCCACTTCGGCGGCGGCAATGGCGATGGAAAAAAGGACGAACATCTGGCCCGTGAGCATTTCGGGATGGGGGCTAAAACGCCAGAAGGCGATGAAATTCAAATTCGCGGCATTAAGCATTAGCTCGAGGCCGATGAGGACCAGAACCGCGTTGCGCCGCGCCAACGCACCGGCCAGACCGATGCCGAAAAGCAGCGACGCCAGGATCAAGTAATTAGCTAGCGGCGTTGTCATGGTGCGTTGGATTCAGTCTTGCGCGGCTCGCGCAGCCCGATTACGACCGCTCCCAATAGCGCGGCAGTCAAAAGCAGGCCGACGGTTTCGAGCGGCATAACAAATTGATTCATCAATTGTTCTCCGATTTGTTTTACCGGCGCATGGACGTTTGGCGTGGGGAGACGAAGCAATCTGGGGCTGGCCATGATAGATCCAATCAAGGACGCCACCACCAGCGCGGCCACCGGAAGGCCCACCCACCACGAAGGCGACGTGGTGGCGGCGCTGGGTTGGACATCACCACCCCTGGTCAGCAGGACGGCGAAGACAATAAGAATGGCGATGGCGCCGACGTAGATCAAAACCTGGGCGAACCCGACGAACTCCGCGTCGAGCTGCAAGTAAATCGCGGCCAAGCCGGCGAAAGCGCCAGCGGCACACAACGCGCAATGCACAAGGTTGCGCAGCATCATGGCCGCGACAGCCCCAACCAACGTCACTGCTGCGCAGAGCAAAAAGACAATTTCATTCAGCATAATTGTATTTGCGAGGCGGCGGCAACGCGCCGCGCAAGATTCGGGCCAGCCCGTGGTAGGGAAGGGCGATCAGGGCCGCGCAAACCAGCCATCGCACCGGCACTGCCACGGGGGATTTCCAGGCGCTGCTCCAGAACCAGACCGCCGCTACCAGCAAGTTGATCAAGCATAGCGGGACCAGAAATCGCCAGGCATAATTGAGCAGTTGGTCCAGGCGCAAACGCGGCAACGTGGCTCGGACCCAGATGAACAGGAAAATCAGAGCGCCGAATTTTCCGGCAAACCAAAGCCACGACGGCACCCATTCCAGCCATTGAAATGGCGCGTGCCATCCGCCCAGGAAAAGGGTCACGGCCAATCCTGTAACTGCGAACAAGCCCAGGTATTCGCCGAGAAAGAAAAGCGCATACTTAAACCCGGAGTATTCCGTCAGAAAACCGGCGATGATCTCCGACTCGCCTTCCGGCAGATCGAACGGCGAACGGTTGGATTCGGCCGTGGCGGCGATGAGAAACAAAACCAATCCGGCGAAGCCCCACGGCGTGAACGCGTTCCAGCAGGCGAGTCCGCCGAAAGTGTAAGTCCCTTGTGCGGCTACGATGTCGTTCAGCTCCAGCGAACCCGCCAGCATCAAAACCGGCACGACGGAGAGCACCAGCGGCACTTCGTAGCTGATCATCTGCGCGATCGCGCGCATCGCTCCCACCAGCGAATACTTATTCTGGCTCGACCAGCCCGCCATGAACACCGCCAGTTCCGAGGCGGAACCGACCGCAAAAAAAAACAAAATGCCGGCATCGAGGTTAATGGCGCTCATATTGCGCCCCAGAGGCAGCACCGCAAAGGCCAGCCAAACTGGAACTGTCAATACCAGCGGCGCAAGAAAGTGCAGCGTTTTGTCCGCCGAAAACGGCACGATGTCTTCCTTGGTCAACATTTTGAGGCCGTCGGCCAGAGGCTGCAACAAACCATACGGACCGACACGATTGGGTCCGAAGCGATTTTGCATCCGGCCGAGAACTTTGCGCTCGACGATGGTGGTCAGAGCAAAGGAAAGGCCAAAGAGAGGCATGAGGCACGCAATGGCCAGAAGGGCGGAAACCAGCGGTTGCACAGATGCGGGAAACCATCCGGCAATCGAGTGTCCGAGCCAGACAAAGATTTGATCAACGCCGCTCAAGCCGCGCCTCCTGGTGCGGCGGGTGGTTTGGGAGCGGCGGCTTTGGCGGCAGCGGCGGCTTCGGCCTTGCGCTTGTCATCTTCGCGGCGGACATCGATTTCGGTCGCCTCGGTTTTGTGGAGTTTGACAAAATAATCGTTCGGCTTGGCCAATTGATGTTTGTCCAATAGCAATTTGCCGAACCTGTCGCCGGTGCTTAACTCGAAAACCTGGTCCATCTTAATCGCGTCGAACGGGCAGACCTCGACGCATATTCCGCAACTCATGCAGACAGAAATATCTATGTCGAAAACTTTCGGTTGCACTTGCATCTTGCCCAGGTAATCCGGCTTCTTGGCCTGATCCTTGACGATGTAAATGCACTGCGGCGGGCATTCCTTTTCACAGATGCAGCAGGCGGTGCAGCGCAGCCCGGGCATGGCGTCGTTGCCGTCAAACACCAGAAAGGGGATCGTGCGTGCGTTTTCCACTGGCGGCAGTTTCTGTTCGGGGTATTGCACGGTAGTCAGCCGCTCCGCGTCATGGTAGCTTCCGGCAAAATTCCTCGCCGTCTCAATCATGCCTTTGATGATGCCGAAGCCGTTCATCAGCGATCGACCTCCCCCAACACAATATCAACGCTGCCCAGGATGACGACAGCATCCGCAATGGTCTGGCCGAGGCACATGTCTTCGAGAATGGTCAGGTTGATCAAACTTGGTGGGCGGATGCGGTAGCGATAGGGGTTTGGCCCGCCATCGCTGATGAGATAGAACCCCAGCTCGCCCTTCGGCCCTTCGATGCGGCCATAGACTTCGCCGGGCTTGGGCCGCAAATTGCGCAGCTTGGCCTTGGGGTCCATGATCGGCCCGCCAGGAATATCGCGCAAAGCCTGGTCGAGAATTTTCAACGACTCGCGCATTTCGAGGATGCGAATCATGTAACGGTCGAAAACATCTCCGCGCTCGCCCAGCGGCACGCGGAACTTGAACCGCCCATACACTCCGTAGGCGTCCACTTTGCGAATGTCATAATTGACACCGGTGGCGCGCAGCATCGGGCCAGTGACGCCCGCATTGACGGCCAATTGCGGCGTCAGCACACCCACGCCTTCGGTGCGGGCCAGGAGGATTTCATTGCCGGTCAGCAAGGCCTCGAATTCATCGAGGAACTTCGGGAAATTCGCGACCAGATTTTTGGCCTGCTCAATCCAGCCCGGCGGCAGGTCGCAACGGCAACCGCCGAAGCGCATGTAATTGCACATCATGCGCGCGCCGGTCAGGGACTCGAATAAATCCAGAATTTTTTCGCGTTCGCGAAACGCATACATCAGCGGCGTCCCCAGCGCCCCCATGTCTTGCAGTAAGAAGCCGGCCAGGGCCGAATGATTGATCAGCCGCGTCAACTCGCTCAGGATAACGCGGATGTATTCAGCTCGTTCCGGCGCGACCAGACCAGCCAGTTTCTCGACGGTCATGGCATAGGCCCAATTGTTTGTCAGCGAGCAGATGTAATCCAGGCGGTCGGTGTAGGGCAGGGAGCCGAGGTAAGTACATTTCTCGGCGATTTTTTCATGGTTGCGATGAAGGTAGCCGAAAACTGGTTTGAGCTTCACCACCTCTTCGCCGTCCAACGCCACATCCATCCGAAAAACGCCGTGCGTGGAAGGGTGCTGCGGCCCCAGCGAGACTTCCAACAACTGGTGCTCAGAAGCTGGTCCGGCCAACTCCGATGGCATGGTGGACGTGCTCATGCCGGCGTCCCTCCCGGATAATGCTGGCGCGCCCTGGTTAACACGTCATCGTGCGGCGTCGGTTCGTACTCGTAGTCGTCGGCCTCGACGTAATCCTTGCGCATCGGATAATCGGTGAATTCCGGCCACATCAAAATGCGGCGCAAGTCGGGATGGCCCTCGAAGCTGATGCCGTACAAATCGAAAATCTCGCGCTCTTGAAATTCGCAACTCCGCCACACCGGCGTCAGCGACGGCAATGTGACCTGGTCCGCGCGATTTTCGGTGCGCAGGCGCAGGATGAGCGGGCCGTGCTTGCGCGCCATCGAGTAAAGATGATAGACCGCCTCCAGATACGCTGGCGTTTTCTTCTCGCAAACTTCCTCAACTTCCTTTTCCACCTCACCAACCATCTTCTTGACTTTGATCTTTTCTTTGATCGTTTTTTCCGGCCAATCGACGCCGGTCACGTTGGAGGCGTAGTCGAACGCCAGCGTGGGATCGTCCCGCAGAAATTCTGCCACCGTCCGCGCGTGCCCGCGATCCAGCAAGAGCGAAGGCTGGTTGGCCGGGCTGCCGTTGGGGACGATCTCCACCCGCGCGCCGGGCGCCGCGACTTCGATGCGGGCTTTGATTTGTTCGAGCGTTTCCATGCCGCTTCATTCGGTGCGCTGCATGGGCGGTGGCTGCCAGAGGGCCGGATTGTTGGGCGGCTCCAAATCGTGCTGGCCAAAAGCCGGAATGGGAAATTCACTCGGGGCGGCCGGGTCCAGATGGCGCGGGCGCGTGGCGCCGGTCAGACGCTGTTGGTCGATCTTTTCCTGCAAAGTCATCAGTGCCTGCAACAACGCTTCCGGTCGAGGCGGGCAGCCGGGAATATGGACATCGACCGGGATGTAACGGTCGATGCCTTTGAGGACATTGTAGCCTTCCTTGAAAGGCCCTCCCGAAATAGCGCAGACGCCCATGGCGATCACGTACTTTGGTTCCGGCATCTGGTTATAGAGGCGCACAATTTGCGGCGCCATTTTCTTGGTCACCGTCCCAGCCACAATCATCAGGTCCGCCTGGCGCGGCGACGGACGGAAAACTTCGGCCCCAAACCGTGCGATGTCGAATCGCGCCATCGAGGTGGCGATCATTTCAATGGCGCAGCAGGCCAGGCCGAATTGCAGCGGCCAGAGGGAATTCTTCCGGCCCCAATTGTAAAGCTCCTCCATGGTCGTGGTCACGACGCCTTGCCGGCTCAACTCAGTGCGAAGTCCTTCGTCAATCATAATAGTGTCATCTCCGCGCCACGACGCCCTTGACGCACAGCCACACTAGCCCCTCCACCAGCAAGAGAATGAAAACCAGCATGGCCGCGCAGGCCCCCACCGACAGGCCCTTGAAGGCGGCGGCGAACGGCAGCAAGAAGACCGTTTCGACGTCAAAGATCAGGAAGACGATACCGTAGAGATAGTATTCGGATTGGAATTGGACCCAGCCGGTGGCTTGGGAGTCCAGGCCGCACTCGTAATTTGCGTTCTTGCTGGGACCTGATTTGCGCGGCGAGAATTTGCGCGCCCAAAGCCACGCGATGGCGAGGGGAGTGATTGCAAAAACCACCGCCGCGATCGCAAAAAGCGCCAGAAATGAATAAGGGCCAAGGTTCATTCCGTGCTTGTGGAGTGCCTTAATGATCCTCCAATGGCAAGGATGAAAAGCGGGGTCGGTTCGCTGGTGCTGCAGGTTTGTCTGCTCTGGCGACGGACGCAAAATATTTACAGACTCGCATTATCAATCAGGCGCGTTTTTCCGATGAAGACGGCCAGGGCGATTTGCGTTCCTCGCCTGACCCTTTGGACGGGCGCCAAGCTTTGCGGATCAAAAAACTCGATGTAATCCACGCGGCTTTGGCTTTGGGTCGCAATCAAGGCCTGTAATTCTGCCCGCAAGGAAACGGCGGGCACCGACCTTCGGGCGACCACCTCTCTGGCCCGCTGGATGGCGCGCCGAAGGATCGTCGCCTGCAATCGCTGCTCTGATGTCAAGTATTTGTTTCGCGAACTCAAGGCCAGTCCGTCGGGTTCACGCACGGTTGGGGCCACGATGATCTTGATGGGAAAATTTAAATCCTGGATCATTTTTCGCACCACAGTCGCCTGCTGAAAATCCTTGGCGCCGAAAACAGCCACGCTGGGCTGAATGATGTGAAACAATTTGGCCACGACGGTCGCCACGCCTCGAAAATGCGTCGGGCGCGAGGCCCCTTCCATGCTTCGCGACAATCGCTCCTCCGTGACATAAGTGCTGAAGCCCGTAGGATAAATCTCACGATCCGAGGGCGCAAACAACACGTCCACACCCGCTTGCGCGCAAAGCTTCTTGTCCCGGGAGAAATCGCGCGGATAGGCAGCCAGATCCTCGTGAGGCGCGAACTGGGTCGGATTGACATAGATGCTCACGGCGACTTTGCCCGCGCGGCCGACCTCCCGCCGAGCGCGTGCAACCAGGCTGAGGTGCCCTTCATGAAGAGACCCCATCGTCGGCACGAACGCGATGGGAACTCGCCGCGCCTGCCACAATCTGGCCTGGCGTTGCATGGCAGAAACAGTCCGAACATCTCGCATCACAAATACGTTGGAGAAAAGGACGGGCGAGGCAATGCAAATTTCACGGATTCCGTCCACCCGACGGATTTCCGGAGCTTTGCAGTTGACGCAATGCGATTTGCGCCTCGGGGTAGTTCGGGTTGATGCGCAAGGCTGCGTGGTAATGCTCCGCCGCCTCGTTCCGCTTTTCCAGTCGCGCGAAGGTGAGGCCAAGATTGAACTCGGTTTTGCAATCCGCGGGATTGAGTTTCAAGGCCGTCAAGTAGAACGGAACGGCGTCGGCCAGCTTGTTTTGCTCCGCCAGCGCGTTGCCCAGCCAGCCGAAAACCTCGGCGTTGTTAGGTTGCAGACGAGTGAGTTCCCGGAAGGCTCGCTCTGCCTTTGGCATCTGATTGTGCTCGGCATAGAGGAAGCCCAAGCGGGTCCACGTATCGACTCGGTTGGGATCCAGGCGCGCGGCTTGCTCGAATTCCGAAACTGCTTCGCTGGAGCGGCCTTGCGTCTGCCAGGTCAGGCCGAGATTTTGGTGCGCCTCGCGCGACGCAGGATTGAGTTGCAGGGCTTGCACGTAAGTACGCGTTGCCTCGGCGAATTCGTTGGTGTCGTGGCGGGCGCTGGCCGCGTCCGCGAGAGCATTGGCGAGGTTGAAGTAATACAGAAACTCCGGATTCACGCGGACGGCCGCGCGGTAATGCTCGAGCGCCTCGTCGTAGCGTTTTTGGTCCAGGAAAATGCCGCCCAGGTTGTTGTGGGCATCGGCGTAATTGGGTTCCCCTTTGATCGCGGCCAGGTAATTGGAAATCGCGTCGTCCGTTCTGTTCTGCTTGGAATAAAGATTGCCCAAATTGTAGCGCGCCATGTAGTTGTTGGGCGTCGCGTCAATCATTCGTTTGAAAAGGGTTTCGCTGTCCTTCCAATAGAATTCCTGATGAACGGTCAAGGCGGCGCATGCCGTCAGCGCGAGAGCCGTTGCTGCGGGTGCGAACCTGATCATTCCCCAGGCACCGGCCAGCTCCCAACCGCCCCACACCAGCATAACGAATAACCCGATCATAGGAACGTAGGTGAACCGATCGGCCAGGGCTTGCATGCCGACTTGCACCAAGCCGATGACCGGCACAAGAGCTCCGAGATACCAAAACCAGCCAACCGCCAGATACGGCCGGCGGCGGCGTTGCGCCAGAACCAGCACGGAAACGGCCAGCAACAGCAAAGCCGAAACCGTCACGACCCACCACGGCCATTGGCCGGATCGCAAGTAAAGTCCGGCCAAGTGGCGCGGCCAAAACATCTTTTCGAGGTAGCGAACATAAGAAACAAGCGCGTTGGCGAGCCGCGAACCGAGCGGGAAGTCGTGCAAACGCTGCACCGCTCCGCCGTGTTGCTGAATGAGAAAGGTCACCACGCACAGCGCGGCGCTCATGGCGAAAAACGGAATTTTCTCCACCGCCAGACGCCTGACCGAAACGCAAGTGGTCATCCGCCCCAGCGGCCAGTAATCCAGCAGCAAGAGCGCGAATGGAACAGTGACCAGCATCGGTTTGGACATCAGCCCGAGCGCAAAAAAGAGGAGGCTTAGCCCGTAGAAAACCTTGAACCTTGAACCTTGACCTTTGAACTCCTCCGCGAAACGAATGTAGGCCCACGTCGTCAAAAACCAGAACAGCGTGCTCAACACGTCTTTGCGTTCCGCCACCCAGGCGACGGATTCGACGTGCAAAGGATGTAAGGCAAAAAGCGCAGCCACGGCGGCGCTGCGCCAGACTGCGCCAGTCATGCGTTTGCAGAGGCCAAAGAGCAGAACAGTATTGGTCGCGTGCAACAGAGCGTTGACCAAGTGCGGCCACCATGGTTTGACGCCGAACAACTGGCAGTCGAGCATGTGCGTCAAGATCGTGATCGGATGCCAGTTGCGCGCCACCTCGCTGCCCCAGGCCCATTTGAATCCTTCGACGGTCAGGCCGCCTTGCACGTGCGGATTGGCCGTGACGAAATCGGTGTCATCGTAATTGACGAATTGGAAACTCGTCACCGGGGAGTAGACGGCCAACGTTACCACTGCCAGCGCGACAGCAATCCAAAGCGAGGAAGGCCGCGTCGATGGCGGTGGTGTTTTGCGGGCGCTCATTTCAGGGCAAAGAGACGCAAGAAGTTGGCTTCGATCTGGGCCGCGAGTTTCTCCACCGGCAGGCCCAGCAGTTCGGCGGCGAATTCATAGACTGCGCGCAGGTTGGCGGGATGGTTGAGAGGCTTGCCCTCCGCGTCAAGCAAAGGAACGCGGTTGCGTTCAGCGGGCAGCAGTTGGTCCGGCGCATCGGTCTCGATCAGCAACCGCTCCAGCGGGACGCTACGGAAAGTTTCACGCTGGCGGGATTTGCGAGCATGTGCAAAATAGCCCGGCAGGGAAAAATAGGCGCCAAGCTTGACCAGACCGGGGATGAGTTCGGGCGCGCCGCCGTAGGAATGCAGCAGGAAGCCGCAGCTTGGGCGCGGCTCGCGCCGGAGGATATCCAGCAGCGGCCCCCAAGCCTGCAGGCAATGAATGCTCACCGGCAAATTTCGCTCGGCGGCCAGCCGGAGCTGCCAGACGAACACCTCCTCCTGTTGCGCCAGGTCGTGATCTTTGATCCAGCGATCCAAACCAATTTCGCCGACCGCCGACGGGACTGCGTCGAGATAGCGCGTTAATTCTGTCTGCCATTGCGGAGTTCGTTCCTGCACATACCACGGATGATAGCCGAAAGAAGGCAGCACTTGCGGATATTCCCGCGCCAGCGCCAGAACATCGGGCCAGTCCTCCTCGCCCGAACCATTGGCGACCATCCGGGCAATCGGTTCGGCCTGCACGGCGGACATGATCGCGGCCAGGTGCGGTTTGAGCCGCTGGTCCTGCAAATGATTATGGGCGTCGTAGAGCGTCACGGTGCGAGATGGGCGCGCGCGAAGGCTTGCATTTTCTGCCAGATTTTACCCAGGCTGTTGCGGCGGTTGGGCGTCAGGTGTTGCGTGATGCCCAAATCTTCCAAGAAGGCTGGGCTGGCTTGCACGATCTCTTCCGGCGGCTGTCCGCTGTAAAACTCGCACAGAAGCACGGCAATTCCCTTGACGACGGCGGATTCCGAGTCGGCGCGGAATTGGCACAGCCCGCCGACAAATGCCGGGACGAACCAAACTTTAGCCAGGCAGCCTTCCACGCGAAAGGCCTCGGTCTTGAACTCCGGTTCCAACGGCGGCGCGGACCGCCCGCGGCCCACGATATAACTGAGCCTATCCTGCGCGGTCTTCAAGGCAGCCAACGCAGCCGTCAGTTGCCGCTGTTTTTCCGCCATCGTCACTTCATCACAACATATTGGGCCAGCGGGCGAAGCTCCACGGAAATCTCGGGGCGCAGGCCGTGGGCAACGATTCCATCCCCTAACGCTCACGCTCCATCACCACTCCCCATCTTTCAGCAAATCGGCGGCGCGATACATGTAGAGCGCGGCTGTCGAGCGATGCGGACTCCACCTCTTCCCGAACTTCTCCAACTGCTCTGGCTCCGGCATTTTGCGCTTTTCGTAGGCAATTTGGAATCCCTTGCGAACCCCAAAATCGTGAATCGGCAAAACGTCCGGCCGCCCCAGATTGAACATCAGGAACATTTCGGCCGTCCACCGGCCCACGCCTTTGATTTCGGTCAACTGCTTCACAATTTCCGCATCCGTCCTTTTTTTGCACTGAGCCATAGTTGGGATAAGGCCGTTGATGGCCCTTTCCGCAACATCGTAAACATACATCGCCTTTGCTCTGGAGAACCCGACGGCGCGAATCTTTTCCAAATCCATTTTGCGAATTTGCTCTGGCGTTGGGAATGCTCCATTTCCGAACAAAGCCCGAAACCGGCTCAAAATTGTGTTGGCGGCCTTTCCGTGCAACTGCTGATGGGCGATGGCGTGAATGAGCGATTGAAACGGCGGAGCGCGTCTGGCCTCGAGACTCACGTGCCCGATCTTCGCTATAAGCCGCTCCAGAACCGGGTCCACAGATTTGAGATGTTTGACAGCTTCGCTTTCCATTGCGTTGCCGATATTTGCACAAAGGAATGTGACGGGCAATTGTCCATTGCAGCTTTCCACATTGCAGCTTTCCACTTGCTGTGTGCCCTGAAAAGCGGTTAGCTGCATGCATGGATGCC
This sequence comes from Verrucomicrobiia bacterium, assembly GCA_036008545.1. Classification (GTDB taxonomy): domain Bacteria; phylum Verrucomicrobiota; class Verrucomicrobiia; order Limisphaerales; family Palsa-1400; genus Palsa-1400. Next base: position 11,002 of record DASYNM010000060.1, on the reverse strand, counting down.
CGCGAAGCTTTGGTGGCTTTGAATTTGATTGAAGGCATCGGCCCCGTGCGCGCGCGCCAACTGCTTGAGCACTTCGCTGAACCGGCTGCCATACTTAGCGCCAGCGCCAGCCAGTTGCAACGGGTCGGTGGCATCGGACCGGACACGGCTGCCGCCGTCGCCAGTTGGGAGAAAACCATCGACCTCAAGGGCGAACTCGATCGCATCGAAAAATTCGGTTGCAACATCGTCATTCAATCGGACGAAACTTACCCCGAACTGCTCAAGCAAATTTACGATCCGCCCATCGTGCTTTACGTAAAGGGCGCGTTGAGCGTCAAAGACAAAAACGCCGTGGCGGTGGTTGGCTCTCGCATGACCACGCACTACGGTGTGGAGACGGCCCGCAAGCTGGCCTTTCAACTGGCCTACATCGGCGTGACCGTCGTCAGCGGCGGCGCGCGCGGCATCGATAGCGCCGCGCATCAAGGCGCGCTTCATGCCAAGGGCCGGACCATTGCCATCTTGGGCACGGGCATCAATATCGTTTTCCCGTCGGAGAACGCGGAGCTATTTGAACGCATTGCAGCCCAGGGCGCGGTAGTGACGCAATTTCCATTCAATCGCAAAGCCGACAAGCAGAGCTTCCCCATCCGCAACCGCCTGGTGGCGGGCATGACTTTGGGAACCGTGGTGGTCGAGGCCAATATGACTAGCGGCGCGTTGATCACGGCCAGAATGGCGGCGGACAACGGACGTCAGGTCTTCGCCGTGCCCGGCCGTATCGATTCCCCGCGCAGCAAAGGGTGCCACGATTTGATCAAGAACGGCGCCAAATTGTGCGAGGGGGCGGAGGATATTCTGTCCGAATTCGAGTATCTCTTTCCCGCCAGCAACCGGCCTTCACTGGCCAAGGATTCCCCCAATCTGCCGGCGTTCTCGCTCTCGGAAAACGAGACGGCGCTTTACGATTTGATTGACAAGGAGGAAGTAGGCATCGATGACCTCATCCGGCGCAGCGGTTTGCCCGCCTCGGTGGTTTCAGTCGCCTTGCTGGGGCTGGAAATGAAGCGTCTGCTCCGGCAATTGCCGGGCAAGGTGTTTGTCAGGAGCAATTAAGCCTGCAATCCCAGCCCGAGCGTCTCCTTGCAGTAGGCCAGGCTGCGTTCCAGTCCGGTTTTTTGATACTGCTGTTCGTCCGCCGCGTCGGTGAAACGGCGTGACGGAATCTCGTGGCCTTTGCGTGTCAACAAATCGAACTTGGCAAAGTCCTTCGCGCGCGCCTTGGGCCAGACATCCCAAAAATTGCCGCGATAATACGGCATATCGCGCGTGAAACCGGAAATGATTTCCACGTTGACCGGCACCTTCGGACACAACTCGAGGAAGCGCGGCACGAAGGCTTTGTAATCAATCACGCCCTCGCCCATCGTCGTCCATTGAATGGCGGCGCCGTGTGGCGTCTGCCAGATCATGGAATCGCGCAAGGCCGAGGCCGCCACGTAGGGCGCCAAAGTCTCCAGGCACTCCATCGGGTCTTCCATGGTCCAGGTGGCGTTGCCGGTGTCCAGAGTGACGCCGACGTATTCCTTGCCCGCCTCCTCGCATAAGCCGGCCAATTCCCAGGCCTGCATGTCACCGGCGTGATTTTCGATGGCGATCTTGATTCCGCCATCCAGCGCCTGGCTGCGCGCGCTACGGCAAACTTTGATCGTGTCGGCAATGCGGGCCTCGATGCCGCCCGGGGTGGCTCGGTCGTCACCCATGCCCAGGATGCAACGGAAGACGGGCGATTCCAAAGTCTTGGCCACGCGCAGACCCAGCGCCAGATGTTCCTCCGCGGTGCCCCACTTGTTTTTAAAAAACTTCGAGGTCGGGCAGATGCTCCATGAGCCGGCGTAAATGACCAGGCCGTTGTCGTGAGCTTTCTTCTTAATGTCCTGTAGATAGCTTTCCTGAAAGTTCTCGTACACATCTAAATCTGTCAAGAAGAGGGAGTCGAGTTTCAGCGAGGCCGCATAATCGATTAATTGCCCCGCGTTCCACTTCATGGCGCGCACGGAAAAATTGTCGAAACCCAGTCGCGTCTTGCGCGCGGGCTTGGGTTCGTCGGCCGCCGGGGCGCAAGTGGCCAGGGTCAACCCCGCGCTGGTGGCGGCGACGGCTTTGATAAAGGTTCGTCGAGTGCTGGATGTGTTCATATTCATCAAGTTATTTTGGAAACGATCAGCCGCGAAAAGGCACAAAAAGGGAAAGAATTTCGAAAGCTGTCTGGCGCACGATGTAACAAAGTTCCATGATGTCCTTCATCGTTATCCTTTCCAGTTTTGCGTTTTCTGCGCCTTTTCGCGGCTAAACCGATCCCGAAATGAATTCAAGGTGCGTCAGGTTTCCGCGTCGGCTGGTTCACATTCCTTTTCGGGTGGTTGGGCTTCCTTTTCCGGTTCCTCCGCAGGCTCCTCTTCCTCCGCTGCCGTCATTTTCATCGCGCCTACGAATAGGCCGGTGAAAAGGCCACCGCTCGAGAGGGTGTTACGGAAGAATTCCCACGTTTGGGCATGGCCGGGCATGCCGGCAGTCATGGCCGTAATCCAGCCGGCCCAGGTCTTAGCGTATGGCAGGATGAGCCACGAAGCGGTGTTGGTCACCAGATAGAAAAGCACCGCGCCCACCATGCCGCCGCAAAGGAGGATCCACCATGGTCGTTTCCGCCCCACGGAGCGGCCCAAGGCAATCAATCCTGCGTAGGCGAGGTAGTTCGGAGCTTGATCGAGCAAAAAGCCCTTCCAAGTGAAGTATTGCGGGTAAAAGAAAAAGCTGATGAGCAAATCAGTGCCCGCCAACACGGCCAGCGGAATGATCCAGCCGGCCAGCCCCGGCACATACAGGCCGGCGCAGAAAACCATGGCGTAGGCGGCGCTGAAATTAGCAGGCATCAAGCCGGGCCATCGGCTCAAGGCAAAGACCAGCAGCAAGAGCAAGGGCCATCCAATGTTTTTCTTCACCACGACACTATACAAGATTCCCCGCCTGCGCGCATCAGAATTCTTGGACCGCTGCGGCCCACGTGCGGCCTCGCACCGCGTTCAAAGCTTGTTCGCTTCTGGTGTCACTTTGTCGATATTCGGCGTGACATCGGCCTCGACATCGCCCACAGCCCATTTCAAACCACCGACAAGAACTTGTTGGAAAACCGGGTTGTTCCACACTTCGATGCGATGTCCCATGCTGGTATAAAAGACACGGCCCTTGCCGTATTGCTGCGCCCAAGTGCAAGGAAAGTTGGGGCGGTTGTAGGGCGGCTGCTTTTTCATCGCGGTCGTGTTGTGGGCAAGGAGCACGTGCAAGTTGGGTGAAAAGTTTTTCAACGAGTACCATTCCTCCGGCGGCCCGAAATCATCCGGCACGTCGCTCATGCCCGGAAAATTCTTGTCCACTACGATAAGATGTCCCGGTACCCATCCGTCGTGCGTGACGAATTCACCGCCGATCATTTGGATATACGGGTCCACGCCCTGGGGGCCCGAATGAAACGTGTCGGTGGCTGAGTGGATGCCCACAAAACCCTTGCCGTCATGGATGGCTTGCAGGAACGCCGCCTTTCCCTCCTTGGGCATGGGCGGATTCTTGTCGGTGCCCAGAGTGGTCAAATCGAGAGTTGTGTAGAAGCAGAACGCATCGTACTTGGCGATGTTTTCAGGCGTAAATACCGAGCCGTCCTTGGTAAACGTAAACTCCAGATTGTTCTTCTTACCCAACTCCGCCAGGATTTTTTCCGCCGCGCTCGGCTGGCCGCTGACGCGCGCGATCATGTCGTGCTGATAGCCGGAGGATTTGGAGAAGAAAAGGATTTTCTTGGGGACGTCCTCGGCCTTGGCAGAGTCACTCGTCATCACGGAGATGGCAGCCACAACCAGGGAACAAACAAGCTGAACGAACATTTTCATGCGATAGCCTTTCTGGGCGCACGGTAAGGGCGGCCATAACCCCAGCCAAGCAAATAATGACTCGCGATTAACACGAGTGCTTGGCAACCAGGGAGCCAGGCGGTGGATGGGTTGTTTTCTTGCATCTCTTCTAGATCATGACCACGACTATGGCGTGCCCGATCTTCTCATAATGCCTACGTTGACGTAATAGTTCCTCGGGCAAAGTGCGCGAAACCTTCGCATGACCAAAGCGCCTCGACATTTTGTTCTCGATTTGCGCCGGGATTTGTGCGACGCAACACCGTGAACTATTCCAAGAGTTATTCCGCCTGGGCCGTTGCGGCGGCAGCTTTTCTCGCCATTATCCTCCCCGTCAGCGCCGCCGATCCGTCTCCCCGCGAGCGGCTGCTTTTGGACTTCGGCTGGAAGTTTCATCTTGGCGACGACTGGGGACTGAGCGAACGGCTGGACAAGGCGGGCGTCAACCCAGGGCCCGCCGGGCGAACTTTTGGCGACGCCAATTGGCGCACGGTCAACCTGCCGCACGACTGGCTGCCCGAGCTGCCGTTCGACCCAAAAGCCGATGACAGTCACGGCTTCAAGCCAGTCGGTCCCGGCTACCATTCCAACAGCGTGGCTTGGTACCGTCGCACTTTCCAACTTCCCGAAGAAGATCGCGGCCGCCGGCTGATGCTTGAGTTCGACGGTGTCTATCGTGATTGCCGCGTTTTTTTCAACGGCTATTTCCTCGGCCATCATGAAAGCGGTTACACCGGCTTTCGTTACGACATCACCGACCTGGCTAATATCGGGGGCGCAAATTCGGTGGCGGTGCGGGTGGATGCCTCGCAATTTGAGGGCTGGTTTTACGAAGGCACGGGCATATATCGCCACGTTTGGCTGACCAAAACAAGCCCGCTGCATATTGCGCCGGACGGCGTTTTTGTCTGGAGCAAATTTCAAAATAATGTGCCCGAAGGACCAGCTCTGATTCAATTGAGGACAACATTGGTGAATTTTCAGAAGGACACCAGCGTAGCTGAAGTTAATTGGACCATCGTTGCGCCTGATGGCAAACCCATTTTTGAGGGCGGAGCGCATCAAACATCCGAAATTCCTTCAGGCGCGAAAGCGGAATTCAGTCGCGAAATCAGCATAGGTTCTCCGGTGCTTTGGTCTCCCGAATCTCCTAAACTTTACAAACTCGTCACCACGGTCGCAACCGGCGGGCAAATGGTTGACCGCACTGAAACGGAATTCGGCATCCGCACCATCGCCTTTGACCCCGACAAGGGATTCCTGTTGAACGGTAAGTTTTGCGAGATCAAAGGCACCTGCAACCATCAGGACCACGCTGGCGTTGGCTCCGCGCTGCCCGACCGATTGCAATACTTTCGCGTCAGCCGTTTGAAGGACATGGGCGACAACGGCATTCGCACCTCGCACAACCCGCCCACACCCGAGTTGCTCGATGCGTGCGATCACCTCGGCATGTTGGTCATGGATGAAAACCGATTGCTCGGCAGCGACGCCCAAAACCTGGACTACTTGGCCGGACAAATCAGGCGCGACCGCAATCATCCCAGCGTCGTCATCTGGTCCCTCTTCAACGAAGAAGATCAGCAGACTACGCCCACCGCCGCCCGCATTGCCACCACGATGCAACGGCTCGTTCACGAACTGGATCCGACCCGCCTATGCACCGCCGCTGCCAACGTTGGCAATGTTTTCCAAGGCGTTAACAGCGTGCTCGACGTGCGCGGATGGAATTATTATCCCACCGCGGTCAATGCCTACCACAGAGAGCATCCCACCCAGCCGGAAATCGGCACCGAACAGGCCAGCACCGTCTGCACCCGCGGCGTTTACGCCAACGACAAGGAGCGCGGATATGTCAGCGCCTACGACGACAACGCGCCGCCGTGGGCGACGACCGCGGAATTCTGGTGGAAGATTTTTGCCGCCCGACCCTGGCTTTCCGGCGGGTTTGTCTGGACCGGTTTTGATTATCGCGGCGAACCGACGCCTTACAGTTGGCCGTGCATTAACTCTCATTTCGGCATTATGGACACTTGCGGCTTTGCCAAGGACAATTTTTACTATTATCAGGCGTGGTGGAGCGACCGCACGGTGCTGCATCTGCTCCCGCATTGGAACTGGCCCGGCAAAGAAGGGCAGCACATTGATGTGCGCTGCTTCAGCAATTGCCAGGAGGTTGAGCTGTTCCTTAACGGCCAAAGCCTCGGGCGCAAATCCATGCCCACCAACTCTCATCTCCAGTGGGATGTCAAATACACGCCAGGCGTTCTCTCGGCCAAAGGTTACAAGGACGGCCAGGTTGTCGCCGAACAAAAAGTCGAGACCACCGGCCCTGCAGCCGCCATCAAACTCAATCCCGACCGCGCTTCCATCGACGCCGATGGCGAAGACCTTTCCATCATCACCGTGGCGGTGACGGATTCGACCGGGCGCATCGTGCCGGTGGCCGATAACAGCATTGAGTTCGAACTAAGCGGCCCTGGCAAAATCATAGGCGTCGGAAATGGCGATCCGAGTTGTCATGAGCCTGACGTGTATATGGCGGCCCAACCCGGTCGCGCTTTCGCTTTGAAGGATTGGCGCATCAAACGCGGCGCCAGCTACCCCCGGCCGACGGAGGCTGAGGAAAAAGTCGATGCCAGTGGATGGCAAAAGGCAAACGTGGACAGTCAGGGCGGCCCGCTGAATCCGAACGAGACTGCAGTCTATCGCACGGAGTTCGAAGCTACGCCAGCCATGCTCGCTGCCCACGCCGTCACCATCAATTTCGGCATGATCGACGACGAGGGTTGGGTTTACGTCAATGGACACAAGGTCGGCGAGTCTCACGATTGGACGGCGCAGCCTTCATTCGCGGTGGGCCAATTCCTCCGTGAAGGCGTCAACTCAATCGCCGTCGCGGTCCAGAACCACGAGAGCGAAGGCGGTGTCAACAAAGGAGTTTCGCTGGAGATTCTTGAAAAAACCGCCGCGCCGGCCTGGCAGCGCAGCGTCTTCAACGGCTTGGCCCAGATTCTCGTGCAGTCGGACCAGCAGCCCGGCACTCTGACCTTGACGGCGCGCTCTCCTGGTCTGGAACCTGGCACGCTCAACATCAACGCTGGCGCGGTGACGCCCCGGCCGTTCGTGCCGTAATCAACGCGAAGGCCGAAGTTAAGCCGGCTAATAACGTGAACTAAGGGAGCGGCTTCCGGCCGGAGTTTGTACGATACCGGCCTACAACATGTTTAGGCGGCTATCTACAGACAAGCCATCGTAATGGGTTTATATTATGAGCGTGAAATCCTCTAATTTGCTTTTCACGGCGGACTCCTCGTTCGCTCAAGAGAGAAAGGTCTTGATATGAATACAAGAAACCTTAAATGCACCATGGGAGCGGTTGTAGTACTCGGAATGCTGGCCGCGTTGCCTGCACAAGCTGGCAGCGGCTTGCTCAAAGTCACGCATTCCAACACGCCCTACAGGTTTGCCCCTCAGCCAGCGTCCAACATAGTGGCGCAAGCTCGGCCAGTGGTGAGTCAGGCAAAAGTCCCCGAGGTCCAGGTGGCCGTCATGGCAACCTCGCCATCACAGTCGGCAGCGAGACGTTCGGTTTACATCCACAGATGACCGCCGTGCGGGAATGATCAGCCGTTGACAAGAAGGGCATCCGGCTGGCATTCCCGTGCCGCCAAGATTGACGGAATTGTTCAACCGGCTTGAACCATAGTTAGACGGCAAGCCTTGATTTGCCTTTGCATCGAAGTTTCCATCGTCGGCATACTTCAAGGAGCAAAATCGCGTTCCTCGGTCGCCTCGCTGCATCGGATCGCATCCATGAGATCCAGCTTTGCCGTGGTCAGAGGGCCGCGCTGCAGGAGGAACGAAGTCGATGGCGGATCGAGGCGAGCACGCCCAAGACAGACTCACTTTTTGAGTGGCGATTTCTGATTCCAATTCCTAATCTTAATCATGGTCGAACGCCCATCGAATGCTCCAAATCCACCGTTGCCGCCGGAATTGTTTATCGCCAACCGCGATCGCCTGACGAAATTGCTTCCGCCCAATTCACTGGCCGTTCTCAACGCCAACGACATTCCTCCAACTAACTCTGACGGCTCCGCCGCCGCCATCCCCAATTCCGACTTGTTCTACTTGACAGGTGTGGCCCAGGAACAATCCATTCTGCTGCTTTATCCCGAGGCCGACGATGAAAAGCAGCGAGCCTTGCTTTTTCTCCGCGAGCCGACGCCCGAAAACGAGCGCTGGGAAGGTCACAAACTCACGCGCGAGGAGGCCCAGGCCAAAACCGGCATTCGCCATATCCATTGGCTTTCGGAATTCCCGCGCCTGTTCCACCGTCTGATCTGCGAGTGTGACCACGTCTTCCTCAATACCAACGAGCACAAGCGCGCGGTGATCGAAGTCGAAAGCCGCGACGCGCGCTTCGTCGCCGAAACGATGCGCCGCTATCCGTTGCACGATTACCGTCGCCTCGCGCCGCTGATGCACCGACTACGTGCCGTCAAATCTGAGCAGGAGGTGGGCCTTATCCGCCAGGCCTGCAACGTGACGGGGTCAGCGTTCGCGCGCCTGCTCCGCTTTGTCCAACCTGGCGTGGGCGAATGGGAGGTGGAGGCGGAATTTGCGCACGAATTCATCCGCCACCGCTGCCGGTTCGCCTACCTGCCCATCATCGCGTCCGGCCCCAATGCCTGCGTGCTGCACTACGTGGAGAATTCCGCCCTATGCCAGAAAGGCAGCCTGCTGCTGCTGGACGTAGCCGCAGCCTATGCAAATTACAATGCCGACATGACACGCACCATCCCCGTCAGCGGACGCTTCACTCCGCGGCAGAAAAAGGTTTACAACGCCGTACTGCGCGTTCTCCGGCAATCCATCGCCGGACTGCGGCCTGGCAAGAAAATCAAGGATTGGCAAAAGGAAGCCGAACAACTAACGGAGAAGGAATTGGTCGAACTTGGCTTGCTGACCATGGGCCAGATCAAGCGGCAGGATCCCGACAACCCGGCGCTCAAGAAGTACTTCATGCACGGCGTCGGCCACCCGCTGGGGCTGGACGTTCACGATGTCGGCCTGACCATTCAACCGATGCAGGCTGGTTGGGTCATGACGGTTGAACCGGCCATTTACCTACCCGAGGAAGGTTTCGCCGTGCGCTTGGAAAATGACGTGCTCGTTACCGCCGACGGCCCGGTGGACCTGATGGCCGACATACCCCTCGAGGCGGGTGACATCGAATCCCTAATGGCCCGACGAAAATAAGAAGCGCCCTTCCGCGCTTCGATTCCAAAAGCAATCGCCATCCGCCCGAAATGACGAAACCATAATGCCGGGAATCCACTTGCCCAGACGGCAAGATCGAGCTAAGTTCCATCCCCTTCGGTAGCCAGTTTAGCTCAGTTGGTAGAGCAATGCTTTCGTAAAGCATGGGTCGCCGGTTCAAATCCGGCAACTGGCTCCATTCCTAACTGCTAGTGCAACAATGGTTTAGGTGGCAGATGGTCGGCAACGGACACCGAAACGGACACCAACTTGCGTGCCCGTCTTAAACAGGGGTAACGGAGGATAACTCTCCGACTACCCGCTAACGGTCCGGGCTTCGGATGTTTTATCATCGCGGTTACGTGAGGAAATTATGAATACACGTTACCGCTTAGTTCATCGTGGCATCCGGGGTGGGATGTATTATTGTTTCGACAAGGTCACTAGCAAACGCGCCAGCCTTAACACCACGAACGAGGACGCCGCCCGGCAGATCATCGAGGCCAAGAATCAGGCCGTGCGCCAGCCCACCATCAACCTGCAAATCGCCCAGGCTTACTTGCAACACGGCGACCCCGTCATGGCCAAACGGACATGGCAGGATGTCATGGACGCAATGGCCCCGCTCAAAACCGGCCCAACCCAACGCCGCTGGACGGCGGCGATGCGGGACAAATCTTTCGACCTCATCCGCCACCGCAAACTCATGGAAACGGCGTCCGAGCTTTTTTTGCAGGTTCTCAATTCGGGAACCGTCTCGACCAATATGTTTTTGCGCCGCCTGCACAATTTCGCGGTCGGGATGCACTGGCTTCCTTGGCCGGTTCTGCCCAAACTTCACTGGCCGCCAGTGAGGCATAAAGACCGGAAGGCCATTACAGCAGATGAGCATCAGGCGATCATTGACCGGGAGCATAACCCGGAAATCCGGGCGTATTACCAACTCCTGTGGCACTTGGGCGGCTCGCAGACCGACATGGCGGAATTGACTGGCGAGGACGTGGATTGGAAAGACCGCACAATTTCCTACCGCCGGGGCAAGACCAACGTCCCGGTCATCATTACCTTCGGCGCAGATGTTGCCGCGCTTTTGGAATCGCTGCCGAAAAACGGCCCGTTGTTTCCACGAATGGCGCGGATTCAGGAGAACCACCGCGCGAAGATGTTTATCAAGCGGCTCAAAACCGTTGGCATCACCGGCATTTCCTTGCACAGCTACCGTTACGCTTGGGCGGAGCGGGCCAAGACAGTGGGAATGCCGGAGCGGTTCGCCCAACAGGCGCTTGGGCACAGTTCCAAAGCCATCGCCAGAGCCTATTCCAAGAAGGCACAAGTCATCGTGCCGTCGCTGGAGGATTACGAACGGAAAATCGTGCCGATGCCACGCATGGCGGCGGCCACAGTGCCGACGGGCACTCAGACGCAGCCAGCGGCGCGAGCCGTCAACGAATAAGGAGGGCGATATGAACCCGGTATTTCGTTTCATTGATTGGATGCTGCGGGAGCATGGGACGTTCGTCTCCGGCCTTATCGTTTATGTCGCAATTCCGCTCGCCACCTGGTATTTGGGGCGGCGGGCGGGGCGCAAGAAAGCGAAGGGAAACCATACGTTCATCTTGGTTATTCGACCACCAATGGGGTTGACGGGTGTTCCGCCCGTCATTCGGTGGGAAATTGAGCCGCCCAGCGACGGCAGCGGCCCGTTTGGCGGATGAGGCAGAAATGGCGCGGGTGGAATTGGGTCCGCTCGCGAAGCACCACGAACACCCGCTGACGGAAACCCTTCATTC
>DASYNM010000059.1:0-3058 GCA_036008545.1 Verrucomicrobiia bacterium | reverse complement strand
GAGAAGTTGGCGACCGAACGTCTAACCGCAAGCCATCCCGGTGTTTACTTTGATCAGAGCTACCCGCTACCGGCTGCACTGACCAAAGGCAAACAAAAGGTGACGCTGAGGCTTCAAGGCTCCAATACTTGGGTCGGAGGGGTCTTTGGCGTACGCGTGATGAAGGCGGCGGCGAATCTCTGAAAGCGCGTGAGCCAATCCTTTGACATCATTATTGTGGGCGCGGGCATTGTCGGAGCGGCCTGCGCGGCGGAATGCGCCACGGCCGGTCTAAAGACCATGATATTGGACCGCGGCATTGCCGCGGGCGGGACCACGGCGGCCGGAATGGGGCACATCGTGGCGATGGATGATTCGGAGGCCCAGTTTGCGTTGACAGAGTATTCTCGCCGCTTGTGGCTGCAACTGCGCGACCAGCTTTCCGCCGACGTGGAATACGAAGTCTGCGGCACGCTTTGGGTGGCGGCTGACGATGAGGAAATGGCCGAAGCGCGGCGCAAAGAAAAATACTACACAGAGAGAAAAGCGCTCGTGGAGATTCTCGACGGCGACGGCCTGCGTCGCATGGAGCCAAATCTGCGGCCAGGCCTAGCCGGCGGTTTGCGCGTGGTGGACGACGGGGTGATTTATCCTCCGTGCGCGGCCAGATTTTTATTGGACAAAGCGCGCCGTCACGGGGCCGAATTTCGCACCGGCGCCGCGGTGACGGCGTTGTTGCCCGAAGGCGGCGTGGCGTTGGCCGACGGTTCACGCATCGCCGCCGGACGCAGCGTGAACGCTACCGGCCCGTGGTCGCCGGAATTGATGCCTGGCGTGCCCGTGCGCAAGCGCAAAGGCCATCTGGTCATCACCGAACGCTATCCCGGTTTTGTGCATCACCAGATTGTGGAATTGGGTTACCTTAAGAGCGCGCATTCGGTGAGCAAGGACTCGGTCGCCTTTAACATTCAGCCGCGCCAAACAGGACAGATGTTGATCGGATCATCACGCCAATACGATGCCGAAGGCACCGAGGTCGATCACGGCATTCTGGGCCGCATGTTGGCGCGGGCCATGGAATATCTTCCGGCTCTGGCAAAACTTTCTGCTACGCGCGTTTGGACCGGCCACCGCGCGGCCACGCCGGATAAGCTGCCCTTGATTGGCCCGAGCCTTGAACACGACCGGATCTGGCTGGCCAGCGGACACGAAGGATTGGGCATTACGACCTCGCTTGGCACAGGCCGCCTGCTGGCGGATTTGTTGCTCGGACGATCTACGGAAATTCCCGCTCAGCCGTATGCGCCGGCGCGATTTGTCAACGGCTCAGTCTCGCATGGCTGACCAAATCCGACTGCGGGTCGATGGAAAAACCGTCTCGGTGGCAGCAGGGACGGTGGTCGCTGCCGCTGTCGCGCAAGCAGGGCAAACGCGTTTTCGGCGCTCTGTTCTAGGCGAAGCGCGTGGACCTTTGTGCGGGATGGGAATCTGCATGGAATGCCGCGTAACCATCAACGGCCAAGCTCATGTGCGGAGCTGCCAGCTACCATGCGAGCAAGACATGGAGGTACGGACCGATGAGTGAAACGCGGCTCCGTTTTGAAGTCCTGGTCGTGGGCGCTGGTCCGGCGGGCTTGGCTGCCGCTTGCGCGGCTGCGGAGAACGGATGCCGAACGGCGTTGGTGGATGACACCCCCTGGCTGGGCGGACAAATCTGGCGCGGACAGCAAGCTCATCCCTCGAACCCTCAAGCCGCTCAATGGGTGGAACGCTTCCGGCGAAGCAAGGCCTCGTTGCTGGACCAATGCACTATTCTTGGCCCCGGGGGGACGCGCACATTGTTGGCCGAGCACCCGACCGGTCCCCGGCATATCGAGTGGGAGCGATTGATTCTGGCCACGGGCGCGCGTGAATTGTTTCTTCCGTTTCCGGGGTGGACTTTGCCAGGAAATTTCGGCCCCGGCGGACTGCAATCGTTGGCGAAGCACGGCTGGCCTATCGCGGGCAAAAGGGTCGTAATCGCGGGCAGCGGACCACTATTGCTGGCCGTCGGAAGCGGGTTGCGGAAAATGGGCGCGAGCATCGTCTCCATCAACGAGCAGGCGCCCTTATCCCGGTTGATCTTCTTTGCCGCCGCACTGGCTCGTTGGCCGGAGAAACTGGCGCAGGCGGCGAGCTTGAAATGGTCTTTGCGCGGAACGCCCTTCCGTTGCGGTGTCTGGCCAGTGGCTGCGGAGGGCGGGGACCAAGTGCGCGCCGTCACGCTGAGCGATGGTCGCTGTCAATGGACTGAAGAATGCGACATGCTCGCGTGCGGGTTCGGACTCGTTCCCAACGTCGAACTGCCGCTGGCCTTAGGCTGTCAATTAGAGAACGACTTTGTGAAGGTTGATGAATGGCAAGTTACCAACGTGGCTGGAATTTATGCCGCGGGAGAATTGACGGGCATCGGCGGGGCGGACTCCGCGCTGGTGGAGGGCGAGATCGTGGGCTTGGCGGCGAGCGGAAGTGAAGACGCCGCTCGGCCGTTGATAGGGCGGCGCGCTGGCGGGCACAGGTTTCGAGGCGCTCTTGCGGCTGCGTTCGCATTGCGGAAGGAATTGACGCGTCTGGCCACAGCGGAAACGATCGTGTGCCGGTGCGAGGACGTTAGATATGACAGAATGAACAGCTTCACCGCCTGGCGCGACGCCAAATTGCAGACGCGGTGCGGGATGGGGTCGTGCCAGGGCCGCGTGTGCGGAGCCGCGGCGCGGGTTCTTTTCGGATGGGGCATGGAATCTGTTCGCCCGCCGGTCCTGCCCGCGCGAGTAGAGAGCCTCTGCCCGGATGGCAGCGATGGAGATTCTTGAGGGGCGAAAGCGACTTCTGGGTAAAATCCTTCCGAATTGGCAACAATTGATAGGGAGCATGTAATTTTCCGCCAAGATTATTTCGGGGTGACAGGGTACCTTTTGTGAGATGGCCGCCTCGATTGCAAAGCGGGCGTATTCCTGTGCCTTTGAGGATCGGTTCTCAATCTAGCGGACTAGTGCGTATGTATTGTAAAGCGCAAATATTGTGCGAACCACAAAAACTG
>DASYNM010000058.1:0-11115 GCA_036008545.1 Verrucomicrobiia bacterium | reverse complement strand
ACCCGGGGAAGACATTAAGACGGATGACAGCGGGCGCTTGCAGATTACCGGACAGGTCGCTGTCATGAGCATCAACGGCCTCCTGACCAAGGTGATTTTTGACCGCAATCCCCACCACGAATTTTACGTGGAGGAAAGCTTCCCGCTGGATTGGATGTATCCCTACCTGGAGCCTTTCGGCGTCATCATGCATATTAACCGGCATCCGATCGACGAACTCTCGCAGGACGTGATCGACAAGGACCACGCCTTTTGGAGCGAGTACTCCCGCCGCACGATCGGCAACTGGATCACTTACGACACGACCGTCAAGGAGATTTGTGACTGGGCCGATGATGTCTATCTGCGCCACGACTTGAGCCATTTCACCGGCGACCCGAGATTCGTTCGCGATGACGACGCGCAGAAGGCTTTTTCCAAGCTGCGCAGTTCCATCGCCAGCAGCATTTACCAATGGCGCTCCGAGCCGCAGAATTCCCGCAGCGCAACCGAAAGGCCGCGTGTGACCAAGGAAGCTGAATTTGCCTTGAAGCAAGCCTTTGCCTATTGCCCGTTCAGCCCCGAATCGGTTTTTCACTTCATGAACCTCCTGCTCAACCAGGGCCGCGTGGACGATGCCATTCTCCTTTTGGAAACCTGCCATAAGCTGGACCCGTACAGCGAGCAAATCAGCTACTACATCGACCAATTAAAAAAGAGCAAGACCGGCGGGGCCGCGGCCGATCAAATCAAGCAAGCCTTGGCCCAGGCTCAGCAGGCAATCTCTCGCGGGCAAACGAACATCGCCGAACAAATCCTCGACCAGTTGCTCAACTTTTCCGGTGCGGACGCCGGCACGCTTATCGCGGTGGCGGATGACTATTTGCGGATGCACAACCTAACCAAGTGCGCGCAGGCGATGGTGCGTGTCACCCAAGGATCTTTGCCCATGACCCAGGAACAGGGCCAAGCTGTCGAACAAATCCTGGACCAGTTGCTTAACTCCGGCGGGACGGATGCGGGCCTGGTCATGGCTGTGGCAAACGGCTATTTGCGTTTGCACAACATGGCCAAGAGCGAGCAAGCAGTGCTGCGCCTTACCCAAATCCAGCCCGAGGCCGCCCAAGCCTGGTATAACCTGGCCGCCATTCAGTCGTTCCGCGGCGCAGTCCCGGAGGCGTTGAACACGCTCAAAAAATCGCTGGATCTTAACGCGGCCGAACTCGCGAAAAACCCCAAAGCCATTAACTTGCGGGAGCATTTGTTCCAAGACCCAAGTTTTGCGCCGCTTCGTCAGACGCCCGCCTTCCAAGCCGCTTTCGGCACCAAACCTTAGCGCACCATAATACTACCGGAACTCCTCCCATTCCGGTTCGTTAGCGAAAATCCAGCGATAGTAATTCGCCGCGGCCAGCTTGCTGGCGGCCAGTTCGTCCACCACCACTGTGCAGCGGGCGTGCAGTTGCAACGCCGTCGCGGAAATCATCGACGTGATCGGGCCTTCGACGGCTTTGGCGATGACCTCGGCCTTGCTTGGGCCGGTGGCCAGGAGCAGGCACCGGCGGCATTCCAAAATGGTTCCTACTCCCATCGTGATGGCGCGGCGCGGGACGTTTTGCGGCCCGCCAAAAAAGGCGGAGTTTTGCTCGATCGTAACCGGACTCAGCGCCTTGACCCGCGTGCGAGAACGCAAGGCAGAAAGCGGTTCATTGAATCCGATATGCCCGGCCTGCCCGAGGCCGAGGAGTTGCAGATCGATGCCGCCGCAACGCGCTATCTTCTGTTCGTATGCTCGGCATTCGGCCTCCAAATCCGTCGCCATGCCGTTAGGCAGATGCGTATTGCGCTGGTCGAGGTTGACCTGGCTGAAAAGGTGCCGGTTCATGTAGTAGCGGTAGGACCGCACGTCATCTGCAGCGAGGCCGACATATTCATCCAGGTTAAAAGTGCGACAGAGGGAAAAATCCAAGCCCTCGTCAAGGTGCAGGCGGACTAGAATGCGATAGACTGACTCCATTGTCCGCCCGGTAGCCAGGCCGAGCACCAACGACGGATTGGCCCTCAATTCTCGCGCCAGCAGTCGCGCCACCAACTGCGCCGCGCTATCCTGGTCTGGACGAATGATGGCTTCCACGGATGTTCCCCCGATCGTTCAACCTGGGTATTCCTTGGCATTTTCCGGCAGCGAAAAGAGGACTTTGTGCGCGGGCAATTTCTCCTTCAAGGCCGCGATTTCGTCCATGCCTGCGCTCAGTGGCAAGGCGATCTGACCGCCTTGAATAGCGGACCGGCACAGAGCCATCATGATTTCAAAGCCGTCCCAGGCGGTTTGGAAGTTGCAGGCGTGGACTTTCTTCTCGTCGTCCAGCCAATCGGCCATTTCCTGTACGTAGGGGGGCATGTCCAAGTCGTAATTCATCGCACCCTCGCCGCTGAAGGAACCGGTCTTGGTCACCGCCCGCCAGCCTCCGCCGGTCATCACTTCGGCAAAACCGTCGGTGCCCTGCGCGCCCAGGCGGCATTTGCGCCACCAATACGGAACCTCCGGCACGTCGGGCGCGCCTGCCCCGCATTCGATGACGCCGTGGACGCCATTGGAAAAGTGAATGAAGCCGGCGATGTAATCGGGCGAAGGATGGGAGTCGGCCAGTTTACCGCGTCCCGCTGCTTGGGCCATGACCCATTGCGCCTTGGCGCCCGGATTGAACCAGAGCGTGTAATCGACCAGGTGGCTGAGCATGTGCATCATCCAGCCCGTGGCCGTGCCATAAACCGTATGCACCCGGCCCACCGCTCCGCCTACGATCAGGTCATGCACTTTCCGGTAATGTTCGCCGTAACGATGCTGATGGCTCACGACCGCTTTGACTTTCACGGCGTCAAGCATGTTTTTAACTTTAAAGCCCTCCGCGCTGGTCAATGCGACGGGTTTTTCAAAGGCGATCAACTTCGCCCCGCACTCGATCCCGGCTTGAATCAACTCCGAGCGCAGGTTCGGCAGTGTGCAGAAGCAAAAGATGTCCGGCTTGACCTCACGGGCCAGGGCGCGGGCGTCGGTGCTGATTTGGGGATTGCCCAGCTTGGGCGCAGCGGCTTCGAGGCGGCCTTTGTCAATGTCGCAGATGCCGACGACCTCGAAGCGCTTATTGGCGTGAAACGCGGCAGCATGGTGCTGCCCGCGCTTGCCCATGCCCACGACGATGACTTTGTAGCGGTTCATGGCTTGCGATTATTGCGCTTCGTCCCATTGCACAACCTTATCGATGACGAAATCGGCCTCTTGCGCGGTCAGTTCGGGGAACATGGGCAAGGAAATGCAGGCGGCGGAGTTGTATTCGGCGTTGGTCAGAGAACCGGCGACGCGAGCCGGCTTTCCCCACGGGTAGCCGGCCTGCTGGTGGATGGCGATGGAATAATGGGTCTTGGCATCCACTCCGGCGTCGTTGAGATATTTTAGAAAACCATCCCGCTTGGCGGCGTCCTTGGTTTCGACGACGTAAAGATGAAAAACGTGGCGACCGCCCGGCACCTCGTACGGCAGAGTGAGGTTCTTGACCCCTTGGAGTCCGGCAGTATAGCGGGCGGACCATTTCCGCCGCAAATCGTTCCAGGCATCGATGTGTTTGAGCTTGGCGCTTAAGATGGCCGCGTGGATGTCGTCGAGCCGGCTGTTGAAACCGAAGCTGTGGACGTTTCGAGCGTTGGAACCGTGGTTGCGCAACAGGCGCACACGGGCGTCGAGGGCGGAATTATTGGTGACAATCGCGCCGCCGTCGCCAAAGGTGCCGAGATTTTTCTGGATGATGAAACTGGTGGCGGTGGCATCGCTTAATTGCCCGATTTTGAAACCATCGCCGTGCGCGCCGATGCCCTGGGCGTTGTCCTCGATGACCAGAAGCTTGTGCTTGTCCGCAATCGTGCGGATGGCCTTCATGTCGGCGCATTGGCCGTAAAGGTGGACGGGGATGATCGCTTTCGTTTTAGGCGTGATGGCCGCCTCGATTTTGGCCGGGTCGATGCACTTGGTCTTCGGGTCGCAATCAACCAGCACTGCGGTCGCGCCGGCGATCCAGATGGCTTCGGCAGTGGCGAAAAAAGTGTTGGCGTGCGTGATGCATTCGTCGGCAGGGCCAACGCCCAGGGCCATCAGTGCCAGCCAAATCGCGTCGGTGCCGTTGCCGACGCCGATGGCGTGCTTGGTGCCGCTGTAAGCGGCGAATTCTCCCTCGAACCGCTTGAGCATCGGGCCAGTGACGAACTGCCCGCTCTGGATGACGGCCGCAAGATTGGCGTCAATCTCGTCCTTGATGTTGTTGTATTGGCGAACGTGTCCGTAAAATTCCACTTTCATCCGCTCAAGTTAGAAAGTCGGACCGAAGATAACAAGGAATTTCAAAGCGCGAAGGGCAAATCGACGATGCGCGCGGGAATTTTTCCGCCGGATGTCTGCACTTCAAGTTCGGTCCCCGTTTGGTTAGCCTCGCGCCGGACATAACCCAAGGCGATGTTTGCCCGCAGCGCCGGAGACCACGCGACGCTGGTGATGCTGCCCACTTCCTTTTCGCCGAGAAAGAGTTTCGCTCCCCTGCCCGGAGGCTGCTGCGACTCGCCACCGAGGCGAAGCCCGCGCAGCGATTTGGCCACTTGCCCGTAAGTCCGAATGCGCGCGATGACCTCCTGGCCGATATAGCATCCCTTGGAATAACTGATGGCGCGCGTGTCCAGCGCTTCCGGCGCCAGATTCGTTTCGTCCATGTCCGCGCCGAATCGTGGCAGGCCGTCCTCGATGCGCGCCGTTTCGAGCGCTTGGCAGCCGCACAGACGTCCGCCTTGCGCTTGCAGGCGCGACGCTATGTCCTGCATCCCATCCGCAGGCACGAACAAATCCAGGCCCCCACCCTTTGCTGCCACATATATTTCCCCGAACGCCGGCTCCTCAAACTTCGTCCACCCCATCGCCTTGGATGGTACAGTGAACCGCGGCCAAAGGACGCCAAGGACCTCAGCGACCTTTGGCCCTTGCAAACTCAACAAACCATACTGCGCCGCTGCGTCGATCACTTGGACGTCCTCGGCGATCACGAATTTTTCCAGGCGTTGCGTCACCGATTCGGCCAAGCCCGGCTCGAAATCGAGCAACATTTCATTTTCCAGGCGGTAAATGTTGAGATCGCTCTGCAACTTGCCCTTGGCGGAAACGAGCGCGGCATAACAGCCTTCGCCGATTTGCAAGTCCTTCACATTATTGGTGACTTGGCCGTTGAGGAAGCGTTGGGCATCCGCTCCGAGCACGCATAAGCGCCCGCGGAAACTTAAATCCAGGACGGCCGCCCCCTCGCGCAAGGCCGTGTATTCGGCCAGCCAATCGCCATAATGCGCGACGACTTCCTGACCGTTGACCTCGCCAAAAACCGCTCCGGCGGCCTGATGAAATTCGTGCAATGGAAGCGAAGTCATAACGTTGTCCAGTACACCTCGAATCGGGCCGTTTTCAATCCTAAAACCCCGAATGGCATTGCAAATCCGCGCCGCTTGCGCGTTAATCAGAAGCCAACGATGAAATCAATGACCGGCTACGGACGCGGCGAATGCTCGCAACGCGGATTCAAAGTGACGGTGGAGGTCAGCTCGGTCAACCGCAAGCAGACCGAAATCTCCGTCAATTTGCCCCGCGAATTGGAAGTACTGGAAGCGCCGTTGCGCGATGCCATCAACCGTCGCGTCGCGCGCGGACGATTAATGGTGCGGGTCTCCATTCACGCGGGCGCGGCTGGCCAATCGCTCATCAACGCTTCCCTGGCCAAAATTTACTTCCGTGAACTGCGCGCCCTGGCTAAGTCCCTCCATCTGGCCGACGGCATCACGTTGGATTTACTGGCGCGCGCGCCGGGGGTGATGCAACCGACGCAGGAAATCAGACAGGCGGAGGAGCTTTGGCCGGCGATCGAGAAGGCGTTGCATGCGGCCCTGGACGTCATGCTTAAAATGCGCGAACGCGAAGGGGCCTGGCTGGCCAAAGACTTGATCACGCGCGCGGCCCGCCTCCGTGCTGGAGTCCGCCGGGTGCAGCGCCGCGCCCCACTCTCCGCCGAGCAGTATCGCGCGCAGTTGCTGGCCCGCATCAAGGGCGCCGGCCTCGACACGCCCGCGCTGGATGACGAGCGCTTGATCAAAGAAATTTTCTATTTCGCCGACCGCTCCGACATCTCAGAGGAATTGACGCGCCTGGAAAGCCATTTCCAACAATTCAACGACTGCGTCAAGTCGAAGGAGCCGGTCGGCCGCACGCTCGATTTCTTGGCCCAGGAAATGAACCGCGAGGTCAACACGCTTGGCTCCAAAGCCAACGACAGCGCCATCTCGCGCGAAGTTGTTTTGTTGAAAGCCGAGCTGGAGAAATTCCGCGAACAGGTGCAAAACGTCGAATGAACCCCGCCCCGCCAGAACCGCCAGCCTGCGCGACGACGCCATTGCTGATCGTGATTTCCGCCCCCTCGGGCGGTGGTAAGACCACCCTATGCCTGCAACTTTTGGCCCACCATCCGGAAATGACGCGGGCCATCACCTGCACCACCCGCCCTCCGCGCGTGGGGGAAATCGAGGGGCGGGACTACTATTTTATTGACAAGAACGAATTTGCGCGACGGGTGCAGGCCGGGTCCTTTCTGGAGCACGCCATTGTGCATGGCCAGTCCTACGGCACGCCCAAGCCTGAGGTGTTGGACAAATTGCGCGCGGGCCAGGACGTTCTGCTGAACATCGACGTCCAGGGCGCCGCCACCATCTGCGCCCGCGCGATGGCCGATGCTGATCTGCGGCACGCCTTGGTGACGGTGTTCCTGACGCCGGCCACCGTGCGGGAGTTGGAGGAGCGCCTGCGCCGCCGCGGCACCGATAGTCCGGAGCAATTGGAGAAGCGCCTGGCCGCGGCCCGCCACGAGATCGAGCAATGGACCAAATTCCAGTACTTGATCCTCAGCACCACCATCGCCGAGGATCTGCGCCGGATGGAATCTATTATTGACGCGGAACGAATGCGCCAGGGCCGCGCCAAGTTTACCATCGGCGACTGACAAGATTCTGTTTTGTCGTGGCTCTAGCTAAAAAAAGAGTCAGTACGCGCCCGGCGACCGGATTTGCCATCGGTCCAGCAAATCACCCGGCAATTCGCTCAAAAAACGCGAGGGCAGCTGCGACTGCTCAGCCCAGGTGCCGCGCGTGACGCGGATCAATGGATATGTCAAGTATAACTCATCCCGCGCCCGCGTCAGGGCTACGTAGAACAAGCGCCGCTCTTCTTCCTCGCCGTCCACGCTTTCCATCGCGCGCGTCGCCGGAAATGAGCCGTCGCACAGCATGATGATGAAGACCACGTCGAACTCCAGTCCTTTGGCCTGGTGGATGGTCGAAAGCAGGACGCCCGGATCGTCGCGCCGGGCCGGCGCGGTGGCCTCGGCTTCGACGGTGGTTTGCAGGGCCAGTTGGGTCAGAAATTCCTCCACGCTTTCAAATTGCAGAGCGAAGCTGGCCAGTTGCTCGATGTCCTCCTGGCGCGAGCGGTAGTTGGCGAATTGCTCTTGCATATAATCCTCGTAGCCGGCTTCCAGGACCAGTTGAATCATGCGGGAGGCGCTGCGCCGAGCTTCGGGGTCTTCCAATTGTGCGATGGTTTCAGTGAATTGCTCCCACGCCGCTTCTGCTTTTTTGGGAACCGGCGATGTCATTTTCTCCAGGATCTTGGCCAGGCCGGCACTGGGCGCGGCGGTATGCGCGGCCTGGAAGGCGTTCCAGATTTTGTCCGCGCTCTTGGCGCCCACGCCGGGGAGCAGGCGGACGATGCGTTTGAAGGCCGACTCGTCGCGTGGATTGGCAACAAATTTCAAATGAGCGGAAATATCCTTGACATGCGCCTGTTCGAAGAAGCGGATGCCACTGGTGATGCTGAAGGGGATTTGGCGCCGGGTCAGTTCCAGTTGCAATTCCAGCGCGTGAAAATGCGAGCGGTAGAGCACGGCCATTTTTTCCAGCGACCGGCCTTCCTCGCGCAATTCCAGGATGCGCTGGGCCACGAAGGCGGCTTGCACCGCGCCGTCGCCGCACGCCACGAGGGCCGGCTTGGCCCCGGACGGTCGGGCGGCGGCTAATTCCTTGGGAAACTGATGAATGTTGGCGGCGATGGCGGCATTGGCCAGGCGGAGGATTTCGGGCGTGCTGCGATAATTGGTTTCGATGCGATAAACAACGGCTTTGGGATGGCGCTCGGGGAACTTGAGGATGTTTTGGAAATGAGCGCCGCGCCAGGAGTAGATGCTTTGCGAATCGTCGCCCACGACCATGATGTTGCCGTGCCGCGCGGCCAGCAAATCGAGCAGCGCTCCCTGGATTTTATTGGTGTCCTGGTATTCATCGACCAGCAGGAACTGGAAGCGGCGCTGCTGCTCCTCGCGCACCTCGGGGTGCTCGCGCAACAGCCGCAGCCAGAGCGCCAGCAAATCGTCGAAGTCCATCGCGTTGGCGGTCTTCTTTCGGGCCTGATAGCTTGCATGAGCCTGCGCAATTTGCGGTGCGACTTGGACAAAATAGTCGAATTGTTCCTTAAGCACGTCCTCCACCGGCAGGTCCTTGTTGATCGCGAGAGAAAAAATATCGCCCAGCACGTCGGGTTTGGGAAAATGCTTGGCCTTGTGATCGATGTTCATGTCGCCCAGGCAGGCTTGCAGCAAATCCTTGGCGTCTTCGCGATCCAGGATGGAAAAATCCGCCTCGTAGCCCAAAGCGCGAGCGTTGCGGCGCAAAATGCGAGCGCCGATGGAATGAAAGGTTCCGCCCCACAACCCCGACAATTCCCCGCCCAGCAGATCGTTGACGCGCAACATCATTTCCTTGGCCGCCTTGTTGGTGAACGTCAACAATAGCACCGCTTCCGGTGGAATGCCTTGTTCAAGGAGAAAAGCGACGCGGTAAGTGAGCGTGCGCGTCTTGCCCGAACCGGCGCCGGCGATGACCAGGGCGGGCCCGGGCGGCGCGGTCACGGCGGCGTGCTGTTGCTCGTTCAACTCCTTCGCATAATCAATCCGCAAATGGAGCGGCGAGCGGAAAGGCTCTAAAACATACTCGCGCGGCATGTCAAAACATCACCTCCGCCCCCGCGCGGCCAATTCACGGCGCAGCCGAGCGATGTTGGATTGGACGTGGTCGATGTATTCATTGGGGCCGTCGGGATAGGGATCGTTGAGAAAGCGATGGAGGCCAAGGAAGTCACGGTTCAGTTTGTTCAACACGTAGTTTTCCCAAAACAACGGCGTCTTATTCATCAGGTCCTCCGCGCTGCTGAAAAATCCGCCCGCCTTCATCCGGCCGTCCACGCTTGAGCGGGCGGCTTCGGCGAACTCGGCGTAGAGTGTCGGCAATTTGTCCACGTAGTCCGGAGCGGCCATTTGTCCCAGCAGGTCGGAGGTGCCGAGGGCGAAGCCGACCGCGCGCTCCAAAGGGCTCTGAAACTGCACGTTCTCCAATTTGACGTTGACGCCAGTGCAGGAGATCATGTTTTGCACCGCCATGATTTCGTCGGCCGGGAAATTGTGCCCGCGCATGAGTTCGCCGGCGAAGGCGATGCTCCGATCGACATGGATCAACGTATATTTGGCGCCGGTGCCTTCGGTATCGTCGCGTTTTTTGAGATACCCAGTGTCGTGGGTCAGCATGGCCAGCAAGCCCAATTCCATCATCCGCGGCGTCAAGCGCGGCTCGCTTGGCTGTCGATGCCGGCGTCTTAGCAATCGCGCCATGCAGAGGATGCCTTGCATGGTGTGTTCCAAATCGTGATAATGCGCGTCAATCGCCTGGTAATCGCGGTATTGGCCGGAGAACCAATCTGCCGCCCAGCCAAAAATCTTCGGAATGAAATCCCGATCTCCCTGCGGGAACATCTCCGCATAAGCCGCCTGCACTTCGACCTGCACACATTGGGGGTCGGACGTGTTCACCGCTTCCAGCATCGCAGCAATTTGGACTGGCCGTAGCCAAATTGCACGCTTTTTCTGCGATGAAAGTGGATTGGAGGGGGCGGGGCTTGGATTTTCTTGGGAACCTTTTCCTAATCTTAATCTTAATCGTAATCCTAATCTCCGCTGATTATTTCAAAAAACTGAAAGAGATTAGGGTTAGGAACGGAAAAAATCACCCCTCATCAATGATGCGTCAACAATATTGCAACACCGGCGGCCGCCAGCACTCCCAACACAGCCAGCGTGATCTTCACCCAGCTCTTCGGATACTTGCCCGCAATCGTGCCGGTGTAGCCATTGATCACCACTTGATAATGCTTCGCGCCGTAATCATAGGTCAGCAGCCAGATCGGCGTCAGGATGTGCTTGAAGGTCTGCCCGGAATAATCGTTCTGCACCTGCAAGTTTCGATGCGTGTCGCCGGGCACTTGCGCGGCGCAGAGGCGTTCCATTTCCTCGTCCATTTCCTGGCGGGCTTCCTGCGCCGCTGCGACCAAGTCAATTTGATATCGCTCCACCACCCAGCCCGAAAGAAACCCAGCGTTGTAGGGCACCAATTCCGTCGTAGTCGGGAAAGGCTCGATCTTGCGCAACATCGCCTCCTGCACGCCTTTGGAGGCCGGCACCAATTCGTCATCGAAAAAATGATCGAGCGCGCCACTGCTGAATTCCCAGCGGACTCTCTGCACCTGGCGGGTCTGCCGTTGGCCGTTAGAGTCGGTGTAGCTCTCCGTCTCGTAATAGTAATAGCCGCTTTCCGCCGTCCATTGGGCGTGAACCTGCGCGTCAAAAGTCCAGTAGGGGATGTAGAGACCCTTGACCGTATCGGTGAGCGCGGCCCTTTTGAGTTTGTTGGGCGCGAACCAACGGTTGCCGTACCAGACGCGGATCGCATCGCGCACCTGGTTCTCACTCAATTTCATTGGCAGCAGACTCTCGGGGCGAAAGGCTTCCTTTATTTCCTCGTACGGCACCAAAGCGGACGAACCGCAAAAATCGCAGCGTTGCCCGACATGCGCGGGGTCAAAAACGGAAATGGCCTGGCAACTCTGGCATTTGACAGAGATTTTCTCGGCCTGCCAGCCGCGTTGGTCATCCGGGATGCCGCGCAAGGCCGCGACCAAGTCAT
>DASYNM010000057.1:0-25711 GCA_036008545.1 Verrucomicrobiia bacterium | reverse complement strand
CGGTCAAGCCGACGAAGTTACCGTAGGCGCCCAAGTCAAGAGTCCGCACTGGCGCTCCAGTAGGCTTCCCTGGCCAAAGAATGCGTGGGATGGGTTCAGTAAACAGTTGAAGATATTGCAGCCCATAGGTGTAAGTCTCGGTGCGCTTGGGAACGACCCCCACGACATAGCACAAGTAATCAAAATTGGCGAAGTCTTGGGTGTCATACCGCATATTTCTTTTTTCTTCGGCTGTCATGCCTTGGCGCAAGTCTTTTAGGACGTTCTCGGATTGCTCCCCGGTGATTAAATTTTTGATGACATCCCGGTCGTGCCCAAGAACGTTGAACAGCATCAGCAGCGGCACGGCGAGGGCGAGGGACCACAGCGGAAGCCAGCGCCGGCGTTGCTGCCAACAAAACGCAAAGATCACCATCACGAAAAACAGAACAATGGTCCACCGCGACCAGCCATTCCAGGAGCGGTAGGCAACATACAACATAATGGGAGGCAAATTGAGCCAGTGAAACCGGGTCAGCAAAAGCCAGGCACAGATGAGCGGGGCCAACATGAATTGTGCATCATTGAGGTAACCGGTGGAATTGGTCATGATGAACACGCCGTTTTGGGCGCGTTCCCCGGCGGTTTCCGCGCCGCCGCGCGTCGTGTAAATGGAGATGGCCAGGAGAGGCAAGAGAAGCAGAGTCGTCCATAGCAACGCCCGGCGCTGCGCCGGCGAAAACGACGGAGTTGGTGCTGGTGTGAACCTCGCCCGCGACCATCCGAGGAAAAGACTGGCTCCCACAAACGAAATGAGCGCAACACTGCTCACACCCAGGGCACGAATGAAATCCTCGTCTTCGGGTCGGAAAACCATGTATGTCCAGACTGAATCGAATGCTAGAAAATGAACCAGCAGAGGCCGGGCAACGAATACCACTCCATGGAAGGCCAGATAGAGGATGGCGGGATGAAAAACCGATGCCTGGCCGCTGGCCATGAACACGCCGAGCACCACTAACCAGACCAACACTTGTAAAGTGAGCGCGATATCAATCATGGAGACCAAAGAATTGCCGTGGATTCAACAGACAATCGAGCCACTGCCGGGAAACCGCGGAATAGCCGTAGCGCGCTTCCGCCCATCGATGGAGGCGGAGGGAATTAATCTCACCGGCGCGGATTTTTCCTGCCATGGCCAAAAGGCCCGCTTCAAAGTCCTCCCATGCCGTGCTCGTGACAATCGTGTCAGCGTTATTCAGTTCCTGGGTTCCGCCCGCCGCCGTCGCTACGAACGGAACGCCGTGCGACATCGCCTCAACCAGAACCAAAGGCAAGCCTTCGTCCAAGCTTGGCAAGACCACCATGTCGCTCTCCGCCAGAATCCGAGGCAGCGCATTCAGTTCGTATTCACCGTGAAGGCAAACCTTTTCGGAGAGTTCGGAATTAGCCACAAAATCACGGAGTTCCTTGAGCATGTTTCCATCCGGACCGGAGCCATAAACGTCCAAGCGCGCGGAGGCAAGAAGCGGATGCGCACTCAAAGCCCGCCAGCGGCGAACAAGTTCGTCAGGCCGCTTGTGCGCCACCAATCGGCCCAGATACACCACGCGCAACTGGCTCCCTTCGCCGACCCGTTGCCTCGAAGGCACCGGTTGCGCGCGATCCGAAGTCAGGAAAGGAATGATGCGCACCGGTTTCTGCGGCCAGTATTCGCGCATACGCTCCGCCACCTTTCCGGAATTGGCCACGGAGACATCCAAATGCGCCGCGCATTGTCCTGCCAAGCTGTCTGGCGCGGGTGGGATCACAATTTCATGGTTGATGCTCACGGCAGCCCGCGGTCGCAAACGGTGCATCAGGAAATGGGAGCGACCTGCGCCGATGCAATAAAGCGAATTCGCAGTGCGGGGCACAAGTCTTGGCCACGCTAAGCGCGAATAAAGGACCGCCAGTTTTCGTGTTCGCCGGATAAAGGCTGGGGGAAGATTGAACCTCACCCCCGCCGCCTCCAGTTGAGCCAGCACTTGGGAATCCCAGTCCGCGCCGGTGGCAAAGATAACGGCTTCGATCCCCCGCCGCCGCAAGAGGCGGCATAGCAAAACCAGGTGCGTGCGGATGCCTCCCAGCCCAAGAATGGTTCCGCTGACAATCACACGCCGTGAGAGTTGCGTCGATTTTGAATGCGACCGGCCACTCGCGGGACTCGAAGATGCGATTGCGCTATTCATTTGTAAGTGCACGAATGTGGGAAGCCCGGTTCTTCCGGTCTAGGCTGCCGGCGCTTCCTGCCTTACCACTTTTTGGCCGCTTGCAGGCAACTCACGGAGAGTTTCTCTAGCCAGGGCGCTGTCAGCCTTTGCGGCAACGATCATCATCGATTTGAAACCTTTTTTCAGCCTCCCAAAAGTCCACGCCAATGAAACCGCCTGCTGAGGAGGCAGTAGCTTGCTCAAGAACCCAAGACCAAACGAATCATAGACATAGGTCTGGACCAGAGGTTTCCATTCGGTCGCGTGCAACAAGTTGCAGATGGTCTGGAAAGTCCAACAATAGAGGTGATTATTGCCGTCCACCTCCATCGCCTTGCGCAGATCTTTTTCCACAGGCAAAATAAGCAAAAGCTGACCGGTTGGCTTCGCGAAACGGCGGAAATTCAGCAGGTCCTCATGAGGGCGGGGCGAATGCTCCAAAGCATGGGAGGACAGAACAAAATCAAACATCCCCACGGGTATATCCGCGTTGTCCGCATAGACAACCTTACCTCTCCGCGCGATCAATTCCCGGCTAAACTCGGCGACATCATAAAAATGTGTGTTTTGGAAAGCCATGCTGACCTGGCCCGTCCCACAACCATAGTCCAAGAGAAGGCTGTCTTCCGGGATATTGCGCGCAGCCATGATGGCTTTCTTCCAATACTGAGCCCGCAAGTTAAAGTAACCCCCGTCATCCAGGAGGCGCCCGTAGTGACTTTGATAATAGGCGGAGTTATAATGCATAAATCGGCGCGGTTTCCAGAGGCGGGTCTCAGCGAACTAGTTTTTTTTGAGCCTCGGTTTCGTTTCCAGACTGGTGGAAACGTGACTATTTCATGCTCGTATTCAGCATCAGCCCTGGACAATTGGATGCGACGAAAGGGGCAAGATTGGCCGCAAGAAAGGCATGCCCGGCAACGGTTGGGTGGGTGCCGTCCGAGCTGATAAAGTTGACGGCGTTCCCACTCCCGGGGACGCTGTAATAGCCGGTGATCCACGGATTCGGATTATTCCCAGCCGGCTGGATGAAGGCCAGGCCGGCATTGGCGGCGGCGGCCTGGATGGCTGACGCGCCCGCCATCATATTGGTGTCGATGGGAATGGAACGCGGCCACCAGGGGCCAACAACCAGGATTGTGGCCGCGGGCAGACTTTGCTTGAGAGTCGAGTAGAGCTGGCTCGCGGCGCTATAAAGTTGATTTGACGGATAACCAAGATCGTTGATGCCGCCTGCGACCATGACGATATCGGGATTGTTGGTGATCACATCCGACTGGACGCGCCCCTGGAAGTTCTCGGAGATTCCACTGTTGTTGGCGATATATCCGGTGCCTCCGCTGCCGGAAGGCCAGACGTCCAGATTGAGAAAGTAGTTCATCAGGACCGACGGAAACGTTTGACAGGTGCCGATGCCGTTGGCGCCGTCGGTGTAAGAATCCCCAAGCACAATCATGCGTTTGTAAGCATAGGATGCTCCCCTTATCCAGCCGCTGGTCGCCGGGTAATAGACGGCTGTAACACTTCCGCCCGCTTGGTTCACCCGGATGGTCCTGGGAGCCCAGCTTGCGAAAGTGTATTTGATGTAATAGTAACTTCCGTCATTCGTCAGGCTAGTCGTTATAGGCTGCGACACTCCATCCAGGTTGACGAAGAGCGTCTGGCCATAACCTTCTTCCTCGATGACGAACTCCTGTCCATAGATGCCAAAGGTGAAGCCGAGCGTCGCGGTGCCAAATGCCGGGGCGGTTCCCGAGACCTGGTTGGGTTGATATAAATATGGCTTGGACCGGAAAAACGAGAAGAGTCCGTTGGTCAAATCGTAAGCGTTGGCGGCAGCGCAATTTGTTCCGTATGGATTTTCATTGGTATAAATGGTGATGTTGGCGACATCAGGATACACGCTGGCCGTTCCGTAAACCGTCGGATTCGTGGTGGTCAAAGAACCGGTGAAAGCGCCGGCGAAGGCGTTCGAACCGTTAACAAAAGAAACCTCGTTCGTATAAGTGCCGCTGAACTGGCTGGATTGCAACAAGCCTGTCAATTGTGTTGTTGGCAGAGAACCGGACAGATTGCCCGACGTGTTGGCAAAAATTGCATACGGCGCGGGCGTGAGTAGCTGGCGCGGGGTAAGTTCAGTAAATGTGTCATTGCCATTAGTCCGAACGCAGATATCCAGCCAGCAGTTTGACGCGCCGAACACGCCGCCAAAATCCAGACTGGCGGTGAACTGTCCGTTCGTCACGGTCGTAGCCAAGTTTGTCAGCGGCCCGGCCACGAGATTTCCATCAACGTTCGCGGCAAACAACGAGAAAACCATGTCGTAAGTGCCGTTTGCGGAATTACCTCCGTCATTGAGCTGGCCTTGATAGGTAAAGGCCGTGCCCTGACCCACTGCACTGCCATGGATCATCAATAGACCGCACAATGCTGTTCCTGTAATCTGCAAGTATCTGAAATGCATGGTCTGGGGTCGAGGGGTGAGGCGGATTAAAGCATGGCAGCCGCGGGGGATCGGGACAACGATCCATCGGCAACTAAAGAACGGCGATGCCTCGACGCGAGTGTATCAATGAGTTGTGCATTGGAGGGCAAGTCATATTTTTTAACCGTTTCCAGAGCGTTGCGGGACATTTCCACGAGCAACGGGCGATTGGCGTCGAGACGGGCCAGGGCATCGGCCAATGACTGACTGTCGCGGGCAGGCACGATGAAGCCGTCCACACCGTCGGTAACGACATTGCCGCAGTTGGGAGTCGTCACCACGGGCAGAGCGTGGGCCATGGCTTCAAGTTGCGTGACGGCAAAACCATCGGAAAGGGTTGGCAGGACGAACACATGCGCCTGCCGATAGTAATGAGCTAGTAAATCACGCGTCACCCTTCCCAGCACTTTGATGTTGCCAGGAAAAGACCGAACGGCTTGATCGGAGATGCCCAGCGGTCCAGCCAGCAGGAATTCCACTTTCTGTCGTTCCAGTTTGCGTGCCGCCTCCACGAGATACTGAATTCCTTTGCGCAAATTCACACTGCCCAGCCATAATACTTTCAAAGGGCCTTCAGAATTGACAGGCTCCAGCGCGTGGTCTCGAGTCAGATCGATGGCCAACGGAACGACGATGATTTTCTCAAAGGGCACGGCTTGTTGCACCAGGGCATCGCGTGACCAGTTGGAGTTGACCAGCACCAAGTCGGCCGCGGCCCATTCTGCTTTGACACGATCCCAATAATGTTGTGATGTCCTTCCCGGCATCGCTTCCCAACCCGGCCAGCGTTGCGCCTCTTCCAATACAATGTTTTCCTCGACCAATCCCGGATCCACCTGATCGAGGACGGTAAAAATGCGCTGCTCTTTAAGAAACTCCAGCGCCTCAAGGCAATTGGAGTTGAAGCCGAAGAATTTGTCCACTTGCGGATCCAGCTCACGTTTATGCAAGTCGTCCCGAATCCGGCCGGCAAACCACCTGCCAAAACTACAGAATTCATCCCACATTTCGGAACGGGACAACTTCCGACGACGCAGATTCTGAGCGGCTCGCCACAGAGTCGCGGTCGCGGTAAAAGAGACAACGCTTGTCAGCGGAATCTCGGAGTTGTAGCGAGTCGCCAAGGCGCGGGCCAAAGTTGGGCCGCGCCGAAGCAAGGATCGTCCCCGGTGACACCAAATGTCCACATAAACGAGCCTCAGCATACGCAGACGATGAAAGGCCACGGGCACGGCATAAGTCTGCCGAGATCCCTCCTGGGCAACGATCCAACGCTGCTTTTGTAGCTTTGTATCTTGTGTCATCACTTCAGGCCAAAATTGGAGGCCTTCTGAGGCTGAATGCGACTTGGGGAGCATAAGTACGGCGACTTGAACAAGGCGTTGGTGAATAGCATTTGTCCAGATTGAGAATTGTAGGAGGATTCATAAAAGCCCGAAAGCGAATAGCCGAATTCACGCAACTGCTCTTCCAACGCGGCCAACTGCGTATGCTGCGCGTTCTCATGATCCAGGGTGACTTCCGCCACGAGATGAGCAATGCCGCCCTCGTGCAACAGCGTGCGCGCGCCGTCAATCACCTGGCATTCGAATCCTTCCACATCTATCTTCAAAACAGCCACCTGCATAATTCCGTTCTCTGCGCAAAAGTCATCCAGCCGCGTTATTCTAACAGTGTGGGTTAATTCGGGGGGCGTCGAGGCGGTGGCGAGGGAATTCAAGCTGTTCATCGTCTCGAGGGCGTTCGTGCCGGAAAGGGCGATGCATAAATCGCCTGCTTTATCTCCCAAAGCAAAGTTGTGACAAATGATGTTGGCGTGCGGTTTGCAATTCCGGCGCAAGCCCTCAAAAATAAAGGAGATTGGCTCGAATGAGTGAATCACGGCTTGGGGAAAACTCTCGCGGAAAGCCAACGCGCTCTCTCCCAAGTGCGCGCCGACGTCGAGAATAATCCCGCTGGCCCCCGAAGGATCGGCTCCGCAGGCGATTAAGGCGGGGCGATGGAGGTGCCGGTCGGTTAGTTTTGGCAGGTTAAAGTTGTAGCGGAAACGAAGTCCCGTAATGGCCTCGACCGTGCGTTCTATCTTCGAACGCAGAACCGGTCGGTTTACAATTGCCTTGAATCGCATAAAAAATCACCCGACTGAATACAGATTGCTCTTTGAGCGACTTCTTCGGACCGTGCGTAGGATGGGCGGTTAGAGAGAATTGATTTGCGCCAAGTCCGCCAAAAGGACCGGCACGGTTAAGCAAAGATTCTCGAGTTTTCTCACGAATTCTCTTCGAGAGCAATTAAATGGCCGTCTGCACTCGTGGTTTGAGGGGCCGTTTGCAAAAGCCTGCGAACGACCAGCCACTGCCAAGCCATCAGAGCAACGGCTGCAAGCGCATGAGCCGCAACCAGTCCCAATCCCTTGTAATAGTGGACCAGGGGCCAACTTCCAGCCACGACCACCAAAGCCCAAAGCCCATTGGAGATGAGGTCGGTCCAGGCCCTTCCAGCCGATTGCATCGCCCTGGAAAAGAGGTTGTTGAAAGCGATAAAGAGGCCGCAGATCATTGTCAAGAGGAATATGGAAGTTCCTTCCTCGAAACCAGGTCCGTAGAGCGCGAGAATGTGCGACGCAAAAACCATGAGCGGGGCAGCGACAGCCAAACCGAGGCCTGCGTTGAGCAGCAGGTTACGCCAAAGTAGTTTCGTAAATTCCGCGCGACGCCTCATCGCGTAGAGGTTCGCAAATATCGGCACCAGCACACTCCCCATCGTCATGGGCAGGAAGTTCACCAAATTCATCCATTGATTGGCGGCACTGACTAAAGCCGCTTCGGCGTAACCGCCGTGTTGGTTGACCAGGAGCGTCCGGGAAAACCAGCCCGCCGGGGTCGCCAGGAGGCTGGAGAGAAAGGCGGGCAAGGTGAATCGCCAAAGCATACGCCATTCCGCCGGGCTCAACGAAAAGGAAATTCTTACACCGGCTTTCTGCATCTGTCCGGCCAACAGCCAATGACCAATGGCACAGGTTGCCACAGCCTGCAGTACCATCGCCCAAACCGCACCTTCCAACCCCGCCCACAAAGCGCCGCCGACAGCCAGCGGCACGCCGACCAGGCTACCGATCCAATTCACGCAGCCTACCTGTTTAAACGCTTCAAACCCTGACAACGCTCCAAGGTAGGCGCCTTGTAATGAGCCGAAGACAACCAAGCCCGCGCCCGTCCGCACCAAAGGCGCCAGATGGGGAGCGGCCAAGGTGTGCGCGGCCAGCCATCCGCCAAAAACGATCAGCCCCACTGCGGCGAGGATGCCTCCCGCTAAAGCCGCGCTGAGCGAGAAGCCGATGACCCGCCCGCAACGGTCGGGCTCCAATTCTCGCGATTCCGCCACATATTTGGTGGCCGTGATGCCAATTCCCAATCCGGCAAAGGCCCCGAACAATCCGACGGTGCTCTGAATGGTTCCCATTTCTCCAAAAGGGATTTTACCGAGAATCCGAGCCAGAATAATTGAACCCAGCAGTCCCAAGCTGCGCGATAGGAGGGCCCCGATCAATGTCCAGAAGACGCCGCGGGCCAAACGCACTGAAAGTGGCGATGCGCGGAAGCGCAGCCACAACGGATGCAGGACTCTTGGGGACGTGGCCGCGATCCAAATGCCAATTCGCTCGGTCATTACCTCGGGCTGTTATTTCGGGGTTTGTATGTGGAGATCCTGGGGTACGCTTAACGAATAAGCGTAGCCCGAGGCTGGAAAGTAATCATAGACCTGAATTTGGGACAAAACCGGTGGACCTTGCACGGAAATCACGGGGAGGCCGTTCCGAGTCAAGGTGAAAGTCTGAGGTCCGGGCGCGAAGGGTGTCCGCAGTTGTTGCAGCCCGGCCGCGAGCATGTTGGTGGTCACGTTGGCGCCGGAGGAAATCACAAGTTGTGCGGGCGCCGTCAGGAAAAGTGTGTTGTATATGACATCCTGCACGTCTCCGTTGAAGGCCGTCACAGGGATGTCATTCGTGTCGAGAGCCACCAGATTGGTCGAGTGTGTGCGGTAAAAGTAGAACAACGCATCGTTGGTGATAGCCGGTTCCTGGCCGGATTTGTACCAGGCGATATAATGTTTGGCCAGCTCGAGGTAACCTGCATGCGAATAACGGACAGGCGATTGAAGCTCCGATTCATATTGAGCCGGATTGGTCAGCGCCAAACTATAAGTGCTTTCGTTGAAATCGTTCCACGTGCTGATTTCAACCCAGTCCGGCTGATTGGCAATGATCCACATCCATTCGGTAATCGTGCCCTCGCCGCCCTGGGTTTCGAAGTATTGACGACCCGCGGTTGGCTGCGCGCACCCCCAGTAGTGTGGCGAGTAACCGGCCATAAAAAGTTTTCCCGCGCTTTGGCAGGCCTGAGCGTAAGCCTGGTTATGGTTCGTGACGGTTGAAGCCAATCCCGCTGCGAAATAATACAGACCATTTAGAATGCTGTTATAATTCGTCACCAGATTGTGAATACCGCTATAATTCCATGTGAACCCTGGCGCTGGGAGAAAATAGGGCACAAAAAAGACGCTAATGCCTGCCTTGCTTAGCGGCGGGAAGACACTGTTTTGCCAGTCCACACTACTTTGGCCGGAAGTGGAAACGACGAGCTTGCCTTGATAGTGGAACGAATTGGTGTTGGTGGCGTGTGAACTGATCATGGCCACGATGTCAGTCACGTTCGTTTCGTCCACGGAAAAAAAGAGCTTGAACCCTGTGCCCAGTTGCTCCGCGGCGGCGTACATCATGTTGACGCGAGCCTGGTAATACCAGTCCGGACCGTTCCATTCCCCGCAATCCAAGGCAAACCCGTTTATTCCCGCCGCCTGCGCGTCCTGAATATCATGCACGAAACCGCTCAAGACATCGCCGTAGTCCGCGTAACAGACCATGTAATGAGCGAATACAAAATGATTGGTTTGTCCGTATGCACTTTCGCTCGGCGCGGCCCATTGGATAAGCAAAACGGCTGCCAGAATCGCGGCAGTTCGTTGAGGCCGATGGTGCTGAGTTGACTTCATAAAGCCTTGCGATGGCCTTTATGTGGTTGAGCACGAACCGAGCCACCCGTCTTCAGATTCTGACGGCGTGGGTTGGTTAATCCGCTTGGTCATGACATTCTGAGCCCGGCGGCCCATAGGCGCCGGATTGTCAACTGGCTGCGCGCCCACAAGGCGGTGGCATTATGGTGTTTGAGCATCTCGCAAATTCCACTCAAGCGCGAAGGTGCGCTCGGCGCAAACGTCATGCGTGCTTTCTGCGCCGTGGCACGGCTGATGATCGAAGTGACCTCGGTTGAGATACGCTTTTCCAATCGCTGCCACCATTCTCTAATTTCGATTTGCTTGTCGCATAGCCGCACTCGATCGGAGCGTAGAGAATTTATCAAGGCCGGGGCTTCCATCCAATTGCGGACCGAGGGCAGCGGGTGCGGCCCGAACAGCTCGGTAAAATAATCAAGCCAATGGCGTCGCTCCACGATGGGGATGGCTCCGGAATCCAAGGCCTCGTATAAGCGAAAAGTCTCCAAGTTGACGTTTCCCATTGGGCAAGGCACAAAAACGGAATCACCAAGAATACCCAAATACTGCTCCGGATTCAGCAGGTTTTGCTTCCGAGTGCCTGCACCCGAAATATGGATAAAGTTGGGTTTGAGGCTTGAGAGATGGTTTACGAGGGAACGACGGGTCGAAGCAAGATTTCCCGCAAAACTCCAAATGTAACTGCGTTCCGTGACTGAACGCATTTCATGCGCGCGGCTTGGATCCCGACTTGGCCCGATGGGGATTTGTGTGATTCCTTCCTGGCGGAGAAACGGGTGATGATAATTGCGAATAACATGGACAAAACAGCGATAGCGGTCCCATGGGTCCAGATACCATTCGTCGCTGATGTGGAATAGGACCACGCCGGGCGTGGCGGCAATCATGTTCAGCAAATCGGAGCGCAAACTGCCCAGCCACTTGGAAATGACGATGGAACCAGGGAAGACTTTGGTTTGGGAAAGATCTTCAATCTGCTGGACAGAAATTCCAGGGAGCAGCCGTTTCAACCAGAAAATCTCCGGGAAATCAGCCTTTTGATAATGGACCAGGGTCACATGCATAAGCTAATTGGGCGGTTGCTCTCGTGCTATATCCGCCGCTTTCGAACCCTCAGTGAGGGGCAAGTTTTCCATTTTGAGCCGGCCTGGTCAAACCGTTCATCGCATAATGGCCGGCAAGATCGTCCGGCCGTGCGCGATTAAGGATGATGTTGACCTGCTTTGCCTGCCTTTGATACAGCATGTCCAAAGCCTGGCGGACCAGTCGAGACCGGGTGTAGAAAGGCCGGGCCACCAGAACCACCACGTCCGAGTGCGGAACCAGCATGGCAGCATCATCTGAAGATAGAATCGGCGGGCCGTCCAAAATAACGAAATCCTGGTTTTGACGCAGGTCTCGGAGCAAGTCGGCGAGTTTCGGACGCAGAAACAGCCCTTCTGAATGCCCATTATGGATTCCGCCATGAACAAAGGACAACCCCTCAATGTCCGACGGTTGCACAACCGCCTTGGCCTCGCCCTCGCCGCGCAAAAAATCCAGGACACCCGGTTGATCTTGGCTGCTCATCAAACGGTGCATGCCGGCGCCACGGGAATCGGCATCCACTAGCACGACGCGCAGACCGCTGCGAGCCAGGAGCCGCGCCAGATTCATGGCAATGGTCGTTTTTCCTTCGGCCGAGCATGCGCTGGTGAAGAGAAGTGTTTGGGGTCGTTGTGCCTCGAACGAAGAGAGCAAGAGGGCCGATCGGAGATGCCGGTAAGATTCGACATAGGCCAGACGGGGGTCACAATGCCCCAGCAACGCCTGTTGCGGTTTCCTCCGGGAGACTTTGATTTGGGGCACCAAACCCAATAGCCGCTCGCCAAATTGATCCTTGATGTCGCGCACGGAAACAAACCGGTCGTCCAGCAGATGCCATCCAAAAACAATCCCAAGGCCAAGAAACAAACCGAATAGAACAGCGATCGCCATCCGCGCCACCAGATAACGTTTCTCAGGCTGCGCGGCGGTGGCGGGTTCCAACACGGAAAGCCGCTCCTGGTCCACATTCTTGCTCAGGTCCACATTTTGGAGTGTGACCCCAAGGTGATCGTAATAGCCTTGTTCGCGCATGACGTTGTCCTTGAGTATTTGGGCTTCGGCCAAGCGCTGATTAATGTCATGAAGTTTATTCTCCAAAGGTGGCATCGCTGCCTTGATGGCGCCAATCCTCTTGTCCGCAGCCTCGATTTGCGAGCGCTTTTCCGAGAGGTCCTCTTTTTCCAGGATCGTCACGGTTTTTTCGAGATGGGCAATTTCATCGTCGTACCGCCGCATCATTCCTCCGGGCGCGCTTTCCTTCGCGGCCTGCGCCACCGCCAAATCCACACGCGCCTTCTTTAGCATCGCATCGCTTTCGGCCAGGGACGCGTTAAGAATGTTGGAACTGGCTCCGCTATTGTCCACCGCGTTGGTGACAGCAATTCGGGGAGCCCCTGCGAGGCCGTTGGTGAGCAGTTCCTGCTCCAGCCTCAGTTTGGCCAACTGGAGATTTAAATCGGATAGGTATGCTCCATCGCTTTTGCCCTCTTCCTCCAGCACAACCACGTTGTTGGTCTTTTGAAACTCGGCCCACTTCCCCTGCGCCTCGCGCAACGATTTCTCCCGTCCGGCTAACTGCTCATTCAGGGAAATAATAATATCCTCTGAGGTGGCGTTTCGCGTCTCTTTCTTATAGCTCAAATACTCGTCAACGACTTCCTGAAGATAAGCGCGCACCTTGGCTGGATCGCGCCCGGTGGCCTGCAATTTAAGTATGGACGCCTTCAGAGGCTGGGCCACGTCAAACGCAACAGGAGGCTTTTTCCCCGGCTCCATTGTGATTCCGGCCTTTTCAAACGCGGCTGCCTGCACCCGGGAGCTTTTCAGCAACTCGATCTGGGTGCCAAAATATGTCTGCGACTCCTCATTCAACAGGCGGGCGACGTTGTCCACCCGAGCGTCGCCGACCACGTAGAGCTGGGCGTAGGAGGTAAAACTTTCCTCGCGCAGTGTTTCATACGTTAGCACGGCACCCATGGTCAACATTGCGCAAATCATCGGGACCCACCAACGTTCGCGCAAATAACTGAGATAACGCCGCTTCGAAACCATAACAGTCAGGCGATAATTCGCCGCATCACCGTTGCCCCAAGGGTTGGGAGGAAGAATGATAGTGTTTTCCTTCACGAAAATTCAAAGGCAGGCTGCCGCCATTACCGTTTTGCGCCCCTTTGGACGCAAAACCGTCTCGCTTTACCTCTATTTTCCATCACAAGCAAAATTAGCGGCTTTCGCCCGCCGCCGCGGTTTGTGAACCCGATGCCTGGAACCCACCGAGTCAGCAAACCATCCAACCTGCCAATTCCAACTCCCCCGTTCCGCGGGACGCCGAGGTGCCAGCATGATCACCATCCTGCACGCACTTCCATACCGCCCGCCGGTCTTGTCATCGTTCAATAGGCGCTACGAGGGGGAAGAATGCAGTGCTTGATCGTCTTCAGAATCACCAGGCAGTCCAGGCTCAAAGACCAGTTCTCAAGGTAAAAAATATCCGCCTCCACCCGCCGTTGAATGTCAGACTCCGTATGGATTTCCCCGCGAAGTCCGTTGACCTGTGCCCATCCAGTGATGCCTGGACAAATAAATTTACGAATTAAATATCGCTTCATGGCCTGCATGAAAATCTCCTCGTGCTTGGGCAAATGCGGGCGAGGTCCAACCACGCTCATGTTGCCGCGCAAAACATTCACAAACTGCGGCAACTCATCGATACTCAACTTCCGCAGCCAATGCCCGGACGGAAATACGCGCGGGTCACCTTTCGAGGCCTGCCTGACCTCGTTTGCTTCAGTTACGTGCATCGTCCGGTATTTGTAGATCGTGAACGGCCGGCCCCGCATTCCGGCACGGGTCTGCTGGAAAAAAATCGGCCCTGGCGATTGCAAACGCTGCAGGAACCAGACCAGCAGGGTCGTAAAAGGCAGGATCAAAATCACCACCGGCACGGCCACCGCCACATCCAACATCCGCTTAAAAGACCGGTTCAACGGGCTTTCCAGAGGTTCATCACGCAAGCCGATGAACCGCACCCCGTCGTCCTCGAAAGTTGTGGTCCGGTGGTTAAAGTAGTCGTCAAGATCGTGTAGCGCCAGCAACCTGACTCCCGACTCTTCGCACAGTTGCGTCACTTGCTGCAACCGCTGGCTGCCAAGGGAGAGTTCCAGCACAATCAATTGAGTGATGGCGTGTTCGCGTATGATTTCGTCCAATTTTTCCAAACTTCCAAGTACCGGAAAGAGGTTGTTGGTCGTGGAGGTTGACTCCGGACAAACCAGACCCAAAGTGCGGAAACCGACTGTGCGCTTGTTCTCCAGCCATGACTTGAGGCGCTGAGACTGCCCTGCCGTTCCCACCAAAGCCACCCGCTCCTCTCGATCGCCCGAAAATGAAATTTTGCTCAGCGACCGGGGCAGTAGATAGTTGGAAAAGAGCAGCGTGAGATAGAGCCAAGGTATGTAGCTAAGAAAAAATGAGCGTGAAGCCGAGTTGTCGTGCGCGACGAACAGGGCCAGAAATACACTGAATAGGCCTAGGAAGGTTTGGCGGATGCTGCGCCGGTTCGCCACCACCCATTCATGATCCAAGCCGTGGTTTTCACGAGACTTGCCCAAGCCAAACAAGATCCCCACCAATAGAAACTCGTTGTAAACGAGATAACTCCTCAGCATGTCGTAATTGTAGAACGCCTCGCCCTGCCAGACCAACACCCAACCCCAAAAGCTTATGGTGACCGCCACCAATTGCCAAAATGAGGCGAGCGCGCGAACGCCGATAGAGCGATGGCCTACCATTATTGATCCATCTGGAAAAGGGTCACTGGATGGGCCGTGGCGGTCTGGGTGGTGCCGCCGTCAACCGCCACTGTCGCGCGAGCACCTCCTGGCAAACCGAAAAGACAAAACAGCAGCGACATGGTCATGGCGGCGATTTGAAGCGGTTTTCGCCGCGTCGCCTGGCGCTGAGGTGCCGTATTTCTTTCCCGCCATCCGGTCGGCGTCATGCCAAACCGTTTTTTGAAGGCGTAATTGAAGTGAGCCAAGGAGCCAAATCCGCTCTCCAAGGCGATATCAATTATCTTGAGCCTACCTTGAAGCAGCAGATCACAGGACTTCTTAAGCCGAAGCTCCGAGACGTAGGTAATGAAGCCGGTGCCGCATACTTCTTGAAAGAGCCGACTGGCATGACGTTCGCAGCAATTCAGGTGTTTGGCCATTTGCTCAAGCGATAAATCTGCCAGATCGGACTCAGGCATCTGGCTGATCAACAGCCTCAGGCGGTTTTTGGCGCTCTGCTGGCCCTTCTCCATCTCCTGGCCTTGTTGAAGAGCCTCATGCATTTGCGGCGCCAGCAGTTCGGCAAAGGTTTGAGCAACCGCGAGTCGATTGGGCAATGTCATGTTGTCTTCATGCAGGAATAAGTACATCAGCCGTTTGGCCAGAGGGTGGCTGGCTGGCAACACCAGGAAAGGAGCGCATTGTCGGGCCACCTCGCTTTCCAGACATTGCCGCTCCCGTGCCGTCATAAAGCCTGATAGCCAACTGAGCTGAATCGCCATCCCCCGAAACACGGCCTGCCCCAGCACACTGGCCATCACCGTGACGTTAGATTTGGGCGGGCACACGATGACCCCCGCAGGAGGAACTTCTTTGCTTATCTTGTTGGCAAAAGCGTAGGCATTTCCTGCGCACAACTGCAAGATGACCCAATCCGTTGTCACTAGCGGCCATTCGGCTCCACTGAGGACAGTTGTCTCAAACTTCGTTGACTGATGGATAGTTTTCATCACTGCAAGCTCAAACAAATGCCTGCCCAACGAATGCTGGCAAAAGCCCATGACGGTTCAATGTCTGACGCGTTACTTTCCTGAAACAACTTATTCACTAACTCCATGCCACCGGTTTTGCAGCGTAGAGTGTAACTCGTGGCTTTATGGTGGACCTATAGTTTGAATGTGGTTCAAAACGAGGTCTTGCTTTCACGGTCACTTAGACTGCCAGCGAGATACTCTAACTATCCGTCACACCGGTTGCGCATCAGAAACGGTTGCCGCAAGGGGAAACCGCCCGCGACAAATTCACACAATCGTTACAATTTCAGCACTAGTTCGTAACAATAAGCGTATAGAGTCGCGTCGGCGAGTTATGTGAAAGATTCGCGATGCATTCGAAGCTTTGTAAATTCGACTAACACAATTTTGAATATTTACCGGCATGGTTGCGATTCGCAGGAAGATGAAAATTGCCTTTGAGAAACGCATTCTGTTCAACTAGGAGGTTTGATAAATAGGACGATTACGCATGTTAGTCGGAACACAACAAAGAAAAAAACGAAACTCCACGAGGGTGAACATGCTCCTGGCGGCGATATTTCACGGATTGATCGTTGGGGTGTTGCTTTATTTTGCTGCCCGCGAGGGGTTGCTTGGCAAGCAGATCAAGAAAATAGCCGTCGAGATGGTCAAGGAAAAACCCAAGCCGCCAGAGAAACCCAAAGAGCCGGAAAAGCCCAAAGTAGATGTGGCCAAAGTGGAGGCGCCAAAAGTTGCCGAGGTGGCAAGAATTCAACCACCAAAGGAGACTGCGCCGCCCCCTTCTGGCATCGCCGCTCCGCCCACTGTTGCACCGCCTGTTGCGGAATTGCCCGCCTTTGAATTCGAAGGTGGCAAGACCGTCGTGACCAGTTCGGATCCCGCGCAGCTTTACAAAGGGCTTCTGGAGGCAGCGCTGCGGTTCAATTGGGAACGCCCCAAGGACGTGGACGACCACACCAATCTGGCAGAAGTGGAAGTCGCCGTTGACTCCGCAGGTGATATCACCGATCCAGTCTGGAAAAAAAAGTCCGGGCAAAAGCAATGGGATGAATCTGTGCTTCTGGCTATAGCGAGCACCAAGAAGATGAACCGTCCGCCGCCCACCAATTTTCCGCCGCGCGTGGTGGTGCGATTCGACGTCGAGGCGCTGGTGCCTGTCGCCCAATAACTAATGGAACCTCCTTTGAAAGAGGGGCCTTTGAACAAGCCAATTTAATAGCCTTGGAGCAGGTTCGGGAATGGCATCGCCTGGGCGGTCCGGCCTCGAAATTATGTCCGTCAATTATGGGTCTTGACCGCCCGCCACGGGAATTGGTCCGCCTGCATGTTTCCTTCTTTCCGCAGAAAAAGGTCCACGGCCTGCCAGGCGCGCTTCGGCGTCAGGAGTCAAGTGTCAAACACTTTGTTTGACAGGCATCATTGAGACGCCAGGCGGAAAAATAAGCTCCCAGCGGACGGCGTGATGGTGGCGCTCACCAGGCCGCTGCCGTTGGTGGTTAGACTCTGGCTGCTGTTTGTCCAGCCCCCTGCTGCCAGACTACTGTTCTGTTGCAAAGTGAAACTTCCCGTGTTCGTCCAGGCGACAATGACGCTGTTGCTGGTCCCTAGTGTGCAGGCCAAGGTAGGTGGGGTGACAACCACAGCATTGGCCGGCGTGAAATCCAGTTCGCCAGTGGCTCCGTTGAAAGTGAAGTAACCCAAGTAGGTGTTGGTCAAACCCTGACCACTGTAAGGCACTTCCCAGAACGCGGAATAGACAGTATTCCCTGTCGTAACGCTTTCGAGCGGTCCACCAGCCCCGGCCGCAGTAATCTCACCGCGGAAGTTGAGGTTGGCGGGTTGGTTCGCAGGCGTGGCTTGTGTTTGGTAACTCAAGTTCTGGCCAGAAGCTACGATGACTCCATCGGTGCCAAAAGGTATGACAATAGTACCGTCAAAGCCGCTAGCGCCCTGGGCGACCAGGCCGATCTGATTAGCGATGGTGGTCGCATTCGCATGAGATGGTTGGGCGGAAGTGTAGGTCGGCTGAGTGGTCCCGGCCTGCACCCTGGTGATCCACGTCGTGTCCGACACGCTGTCCACCGCCGCAACCGTGAAGCCAACACCGTCAAGCGGACCGCCGAATGCGTTGGTCAGTTCGGACTCGGTGAAGAGCGGGACGTAGCCGTTGTTGGACACAGTATCCAGAGCCGTCACCGCCGTGAGTGCCGCGAACGCGCTGACCTGGCCCAAGTCCACCGTCACGTCAGCACCGCTGGTATCCGTAGTGTTGCGGAAATCCAACAGCACATCCTCATTTAGATAGTTGATTTGCGCCCGTGCGTGGGAAGCCGCCAGGAGCGCGACGCCCACGGTGGCGATCATGATTAATGGTCTGGTTTGCATATTGTCCAAGTGCTCTTTGTATTTTTGTATAAGTATTGTTTGACTCTATCTGTTCGCCAGTGTGGCGACATCGTTCACGAAAGAGTCAGATATTAGAATTCATGGTCGTGCAATAAAATCGCGGTAGTCATAGGGTTCCGATGACATTAAGTCAATCGAAATTCTTGGATTGTTACCTAATCGTCACAAGATAGACGCACACTGGTTATATCATTTACTGTATCGTCACTTCCTGGCGAGCGATTGAATAATCTTGAGTCATGGATAAATGGATGGCGTTTGTTCGATGCGCAAGCAAATGAAAAAGGGTTTTCGCGCGAGCCCTGTATCGCAATTAAATTATCCGTACCATGGTATGAGACTGGTTTCGAAAATGACATGGACTGGTCCGGTCGGCCTCGCCGTTCTGCTCGGCGTCGTGAGGGTTTGTCTTGCCGGACCACAGGATGGGCCGCCTGGCAACATCGTTGATTCCGCCTCCGATGAGACTGCGAATCCCTATTCGGTCATCCTGAAGAGAAACGTATTCGGGCTGAATCAGCCTCCTCGTCCGCCGGAGCCTGCCAAAGACCCACCGCCCGACTTGCCGGAGATGCATTTAACCGGGTTTATGCGGACCGGAGATCAATGGAAGGTGTTGCTGGCCATCAAAGTGAAAAGCCCGGACCCGAAGGCAGCTCCTTTTAGCACCTATCTGAAGCTCGCCGAAGGCGAAAAAAAGGTGGTCATGTCAATGAATGAGAAGCTGTCGATGCAGGTGGTCAGAATCTACGCCGATCAGGAGAAGGTTGACGTCATCAACTCAGGCACACCCGTGA
This sequence comes from Verrucomicrobiia bacterium, assembly GCA_036008545.1. Lineage (GTDB taxonomy): Bacteria > Verrucomicrobiota > Verrucomicrobiia > Limisphaerales > Palsa-1400 > Palsa-1400. The sequence goes on along the minus strand of DASYNM010000057.1, from coordinate 6,823 downwards.
CCCTAACGATAAAAGACGACGGTATCGGCAGCCAGTCGCCATCCGCAACCTCTCCGGCGTTGTTGCGTGCGCACTCGATAAAGCCGCCAGTGAGGAATATTTCACGGGTTTACTTCCGTACGGGGACGGAACCGTCTGAAGGTGGCGGCGTGAGGTCGGCCGGGGCAGCCGGAGCGGCCGCGCCAGATGGGGAGAATCGCGCCGAAAGGGCGCCGCAATCGGCTAGCCAACCTTCCAGCGGCGGCGTCCCCTAATCGCAGCAATAGCGGCCTGGGTAAGGGCCTTTGTCCAGTGACCGTTCACCACGCGCCGCGATCTATTGCCTCTGACGAGACGTCGAATCTTGCGGGCGGAGGACTCCGGCGCTCGCTCAATCCTGCCCCACGGATGCCGCATGGCTTCCTCATCATCCCCCCGGCCCAAACTCTTGAAGGTGACGAACGCTTTCTAATTGTGAAGAATACTTTACATTTTGCCAGCCTGCGGCAACCAAGGAGCATCATTTTCGGTAAAGAAGCGTAAACCCCTTGATTTGAGGGGGTTTTCAATAGTAGGTAGATTTGACAGCCCATGTCCGACTTTGCTCCAACCATGTCTGTTTTTGCGACGCGGTATTTTTCGGACGCCCTATAGTTATCCACGTTGAGCAAGAACTGCTGAACGCGAACTTGGTCTGATCAACAGGTCAAGGTCGCATGAACAAAGTCAAATTAGCACACACAGCCCCAAAAAGGGCCAAATAAAAACGGACACTATGAATAAGAAAACAATAATTCTCGCAGTAGCTGGCGCCGCGCTCGTGGCAGGTTCTCAAGCGCAAGCGCAAGTCGCTTACAACAATGAGGATCTCCTGTTGGATTTCCGCAACACCGCCGCCACCAGCGACGCTGACGTGACGGTTGATCTCGGCCAGGTCAGCACATTTGCATCCCAGGCCGCAAGCTCAACGGTTCAATTGAACGTTGGCGCCGGTGCCCAGTTCACTCAGTCTGAACTGCTGTCCGCTTTTGGCGGCTCTCTCGCCAGCGTTGGCTTCACTGCGGCGGCGGGCGACAATGTGTCCGACACAACGTGGATCACGAGGGTGGTGGCGACGCCATCTCTGAATGCACCTACCCCCGTTTCCGCCCAACCCACCCTGGCGAATGCGATTACCACCGTTAATCAAATCGGACAGGTCGGCGTGGGTGCTGCATTGGGCACAGGTGTCACAGCCTTTGGTAGTGCTAATGGCTCGATCGTAGCTTCGGGCAACGCAGAGAGCTACCAGAATGAGGCTACGCCTTCGGGAGAGCCCGCCAATCTCAATTTCCGCGGTTTGAACACTGCGGGTGGGGCCGGCGGACCGCTCGAAAACATCACGACGGGGGCGAATATTGTTTATTCCGCGCTCTGGGAAGTGCCGCACAGCGGCCAGAGTCTGTCTGACGAATACCTGGGTTACTTCACCTTCAACGGAGCCACTGGCGAGATCGATTTCACCGCGGTGCCCGAACCGTCCACGTATGGCGTGCTCGCCGCAAGCGGCTTGCTGGCCTTGGCGTTGCGCCGTCAATATCGGGCTTTGAACGCCTAATATTGATTGAACAAATCATAAAACGACGAAATAATGCACCTAATTCGACAAAATTTGATTAACAAATACAAAGAACAAACATAATATGAAAATGAACAAAGTAATCGGTGGAGTTTTGATCGGGCTCGCGACTGCGACCGTCGTTCAAGCGCTCCCTTCGGGTCCTCAAGTCACGCCGGATGGAACTCCCATCTATATAAGCGGATCGACTGCCTTCCGTTTGCAGGTTTTTAACGCTTTGGGGGACTTAGGTTTAAAAGCGCAAACTGGCGACAGCTCCGGCAACAACATATTCACCTTCAATGGGCAGCCTAATGACACTACTATAGGGAGCTTTGAAGGTGGGTTGCCTTCCGGCCTTACCGGTGGAGGACACGTTACTGTTTATTGCTCGTTCGATGGTTCTGCACAAGGAGTCCATGAATGCACGACTCCCAGCCTGCAGCAAAACTTCGAAGATCTAGGCGCCCCGGGTGGCGCTGGGGTGGCCACGTTTACGTCTCCGTCCACCCTCGCATTTTCGGATGTGGAACAGGACTCCACGACCTTTACGAGCCCGACCTTGAACGAGATCGTCTCGGAAGGCGCAAATTCGACCGGCACATTTCAAGGCGTCGCGGTTCAACCGTTTCTGTGGGCTGCCGATTCGTACGCTGCGGCCAAGATTACCAGCATGAATAACGACCAGGCATTCAACCTGTTCAATAGCGGCGCGAACCCGTTGTGCTTCTGGACTGGCGTCGCTGCTGATTCAAGCACCCTGATCAAATTAACGGGACGTGACAACACATCTGGCAGTCGCATCACGGCAGAGGCAAACACGCCCTATGGCCTGACCACACCCATCATTCAATGGACGGTTAACGGCACCGTCGGCACCCCTGGTTCGACTGGAAATGTTGGAGCTTGGGCGCTGGCGCCTGGCGATTCCTATGGGGGTAACGATAGCGGTTACGGTTCCGGTGGCAACGTGGCCAAGGCCCTTGGATTGCTCGGCGTTCCAGGTACGGATACCAGTCTTGTAGTGGGTTACGTGTCATTCAGCGATGCGTTGGGCTTGGTCGATTCCGCAAAACTTAATACTGGAGCCACCCTCGGCACCGCTCTCACGTATGATAACATCAGCCCCGTCGTTCAACTCTCGCCGTTTGAATATAACATCAGCGCGGTGGAAAATGGTTCGTATCCTTACTGGAGCTACGAGCACCTCTTTTTGGCCTCGGATGTGTCCACCAGTTCTTATGCGGGCGAGGACTTAGGACCGGGTTTGGTCACAGCAGTGTGTTACGAAATCAGCCTGCAGACGGCGACCTCGCCTCAGACGGCGATCCTGGAAGATAACATGAACGTCCAACGCATATTCGATGGCGGTCCTGTCACTCACTTCTAAGAAGCAGTATCCGCTCTCGACGTCTCCGATTTGGGGACAAGAAAATGGTGCGAATCCGCAAGGGTTCGCACCTTTTCTTTTCGCGATCCGAAGGTTCCCGTTGGATGGCGCGCTCTTGTTTGGCTCAAATTGATGCGACTCGCCCGCGCAGTAGAATCGGTGCAAGAAATTGCGTGACATCACGGTTATCCGTGGTTGAATTCGCTGCTTGGCAGCATATGCTCAATGGCAGGGAATCAAATCTGACATGGCGGCGCGGCCGGGCGTCGCATCAAGGGAACCATCGGGGAACAGCAAGCGTCGATTTTGAGGATCACGCGGATGGGAACGTAATGAACTTCAAGGCTGGGATACGATATTCCCGTGATAGGGTGTGGAACGACAAAAGGGGCTGATTGGCCTGCATGGCGCTGCGGAGGTTTTCGGCCCGGGCATTATCACCAAATTGTCACATTGCAGCCTCGTGATTGCCACGAATCTCTGTACAATGGCACGATACGATATGGCAAGATTGGCCGGACTATGCCGGATGGAGGTGTCTCTCCACCTGGCCAGGTTTGAACGAATCATTCTGAACGGTGCCGAGCGGACGTTGGCGGCATCGGATTGGGTGGTTCGGGCATTGTGCGAGGGCATGGCTTTGGGATTTTCGCGCAAGGCATGGCGGGAATTTCGCGTTGGCGGCAGAATCGTCTGCCTTCCGAAATCAGGGATGACGCTGAGGGCGGACGTGCCAGGTCGGGCAGGATTTGGCGTCCAGGAAATGCGGGGCAGTTCGCTGCCAGACTTAATGACGGGGCTGATGCGGCCATGCATGACGCCGATCGAATGGCTGGAAGGGCGCAACGCGCCGTCGCGGCCAATGGCGGCGGCAATAATTTGGCTGCTTCTGAGTTCCGTGGGTATTTGCAGCGGTCACGAAGCCGGAATCGAGCCTGGCAGCAGCGCCGGTCAACCGGTGCCGGCGCACACTCCCGCCACAACCAACGCCGCAGCCCAACCCACACTCAAATTCAAGGTGGAGCGGTATGAGGTGAGGGGAAACACACTCCTCCCAAGCAAACTGATTTCCCAAGTCCTTGCCCCATTTACCGGCGACGCAGTGGATATCAGCACGATTACTAATGCCGCCGGCACCCTGCAACTGGAGTATTACCATCGTGGTTATGTGACGGTGAAAGTCACCGCGCCCCCCCAATCGGTCACAAACCATGTGATTATTTTTCAAGTGGTTGAAGGAAGGCTGACAGCCGTCAAGATTCTGCACAACCGGTATTTCAGTTCCAATAATATCATGTCCTCATTGCCCTACATCAAGAGACTCGAAAGCTCGAAGATCATTCTAAATTCCAAGTTTTTTCAAACCGAGTTGGACCGTGCCAATTCCAATCCCGACCGGCAGATCTCCCCGGAACTCCGACCGGGACTGGAGCCTGGCACCACCGCCCTGATCCTGGATGTCAAAGACCGGCTTCCGTTTCACGAAAGGGTGGATCTGGACAACTACAGTCCACCAGGCACGCCGGAGTTGCGGATCAACGCCAACCTCACTTACGGCAATCTGTGGCAATTGGATCACACAATAGGCTTGCAATATGGGTTTAGCCCCAGTTTCTCCAAGCCGTCGATTGGAGACGACACGCACCTCTCGTTGAACCCACTGGACTCGCCGCAAGTTGCTTATTACAGCGGCTTTTACCGGGCTCCGCTGGGAGAGCAGACCGGGGTGGAGACACAAATTGCGCAAGATCAGACCCATTTTGGTTACAATGAGACAACCAAGCAGTTTGTGCCGCCTCCGGCGACCGGGCGCCCGGAGTTCACGGCCTATGCGTCACGATCCACCACCGCGCCGACCATCCTTGGGCCGGAGACAACTGCGATCAATACCTCCCTGCTGAGCGTCCGAGAGCAACTCATCACGCAACAGTACACGTCTCAAACCACGGCTGGCTTCCGGCTAAGTGTGCCTTTGGAGACTTGGAATGGAATCCAGTCCAGTTGGAGCATTGGGATGGACTATAAAGACGACAAAGTTGTAACGCTGCCGACGACTTACTTTTTCTACAGGACCATCATCACGCACGGTTCAGGCGCTGCCCCGCCCACGATCACCAACAGCAGTATTGCCATACATGGCACCGAGACGTATCCTTCGTTGAACTACACGCCGCTTTTTTTGGGTTGGACTGGATCGCGCCAGGATCATTGGGGTCAAAGCCAATCGCCAAGTGATCTTTGGAGCCAATTCAATGGGGGCATATCTCTGGTGGCAGGAACCGGCGGCACTTTCTCTCAGGAGAGATCGTTTCCGTCGCTAATTGCCAACACGACGGAGGCCACGACGGAATTTGTGGCCATTCGCCCGCAGTTGTCGCGAACCCAGGTCTTGCCCGATAATTTCACCTTGTATGCCGGCCTGAGCGGGCAGTGGGCCAACGAACCGCTGCTGAACCTGGAAGAGTTCGAGTTGGGGGGAAATGCCAGTGTGCGCGGATACCGGGAAGGAGAGCTGTATGCGGACACAGGCTGGGTCGCCCAAACCGAATTACGCTCGCCCGTCTATTGGCGTGGCAAGGAGATGAAGATCGGGACGCAGCTCACGCTGTTCACGGATTACGGAGAAGGCTATAAACTGGATGCCGGTTCCTCGCAGAACGCACGCCAGGCTCTTTCCGGCACAGGCGTGGGCATCAATTTTAATTTGGGCCGTTACGTGGAGAGCCACATTTTGGTCGCCTGGCCGCTGCTTAACAGCGCCTATTCCGGAGCCGGACGCGAGCGGATTTCGTTCAGTCTGAGCGCACAGCTTTAAGCGAGTAAACTTGACCTCAAATTTCTATTTATGAAAAAGCAATCCATCCTGAGTGACAAGGAAACAGCACTCCTAGTCCTGATCCCTTGGTACTTCCTTTTCGCCGCTATCAGCGGCCGTGCCAACCCGCAAGGGTTGACCGTGATTTCTGGATCAGCTCACGAGACGCAGGTAGGTAACGTGCTGGAGATCACCACCTCGCGAAACGCCGTCTTGCAGTGGAACAGTTTCAATATCGCCCCCGGGCAGACCACCATCTTCGAGGAACCTTCGTCCAGCTCGATCGTCTTTAACAATATTCGTAATGCGAATCCGTCAACCATATTTGGCTCGTTAGAGGCCAATGGTACTGTTGTTCTGCAGAATGCGAGCGGTTTTTACTTCGGCCCGAACGCTTTTGTGAAGGCTGGCGGCTTGGTGGTAACGACTGCGGCGATCGATCCATGGTCCTCGTCCGCGGGCGCGGGTTGGAGTTTTAGCGGCCCGCCGGCTACAACGCCGATCGTGAACTATGGTCACTTGCTGACTGCGGAGGGCGGTTCGCTTTTTTTGATCGCCAAACAAATTGACAACGAGGGCACGATTGAGGCGCCCGGTGGCACGGCGGCGCTGATTGCCGGGCAGCGGGTATTACTCTCGGAAAGACCCGATGGCCTTAGTCTGTCCGCCCCCGTCCAACTGCCGGCCGGAAGCGTGGACAACCAAGGCCGGATCGTGGCCGACGCAGGCCGGGTGCTCTTGCAGGCGCAAACTGTCAACAACAGCGGGACGATCCAGGCCAACTCCGTGCGGCAGCAGAACGGGGTCATTGAGTTGTTCGCCTCTCAGGACGTCCAATTGACAGGTTCCTCCGTCATTGAGGCCAACGGCGGCGGCGACGGCGTCAGCCAGGGAGGAAACATTGTGATCAAATCCGGCGGCTCGTTTAGCGACAGCGCCGGGAGCCAAATCACGGCCACCGGAGGAGACGATGGCGGAAACGGCGGGGACGTCGAGGTCAGCGCGCCGAACGTTTTGTCGTTGCATTCGAGCATCGACGCTG
>DASYNM010000056.1:0-9095 GCA_036008545.1 Verrucomicrobiia bacterium | reverse complement strand
CGGAAGGTCATTGGTCGGCGCGCCGGGCGACAACGGCAATGGGTGGATGGTCAATTGCACCGCGGCGTTGTCAAGTGGTTTGTATTCCTCGTCGCGGACTTTGACCACCAGCCGGACCCGGGCCGGGTCACCATCCGCGCCGGTCTCAGCGTTGACGGCCACGCGGGCGGGGACATCGGAGACGAGCCAGCGGACCATTTGGCGCCAGGCTTTGGCCAGATCTTTTTGAGCCGATTCACTCTGCATGCCCCAGCGCCACAAATCTCCAATCATCAAGGCTGCCGTGCGGCCCAATCCGAAGCGCTGCACCGCCAGCGCGGGAAAAGCATCGCTGTCCTCGTCCGAAACTGTAGCCAACACGCTGGCGCCCGGCTTGACGCCGCCCACCGGATTCAGCACGTCGAGCGTCCGCATCGATTGCAGGCGGTCCTTTTCCTCCGCTTCGGTGGAACGCAAGCGTGTCCACGGTTGCAGCCAGCCTTCGCGTTTGAGGTCGAACTTCCACTTCGCCGGCAGCTTGGCGGCGGCCGGGCGATCCAGATAAACGGGCAGCATCGAGGCGATGACCGTGCCCGCGTAATTGCCTTGTCGGAACGATTCCGCGCCACCCAGCATGAGAAATCCACCGCCGCGCTCGGAAACAAATCGCTGCAACAGCACCATTTGATCGTGCGTGAAGAACTCCGACTCCAGATCGCCCACAATGACGGCGTGATACCGGAAAAGCTCCTCGGCGGTCTTGGGGAAGTTGCCGCGCAATTCGAATGCGTCCGCCGTATTGAGCCGGATGATGACCGGTTGATCGTAGCGCGCAGTCTCATCGTCGGTCTGGCCAAAACCTTTGAACAAGGGATTGCTGGACTCGCCGTCACGGCCTTTGAAATCGAATTTGGGTTCGCGCTTGGCAATGCGAATGAGCGCCACCAAATGCACCTGCGGGTCGTCCCCTACGGCGCGGTTGAGAAATTTAAATTCCCAATTGGGCCTGCCGCCGACGTAGAGGACGCGAAACGGCTCCTGGCCGCGATCGACCACCACGATCTGGCGGTTGTTGGCCAGCGTCGCCTCGCGCGAATCGGCAGCAACCGCCCCAATCTCCTCTTTCACGCGCGTTTCCACCTCGTAAAAATGCAGGCCCGGTTTGTCGGGCTGGATTTGGAAGCGAAAATTCAAGGCGCTCTCATCGTCACGTGCCGATTTGGATTGTTGCGCCACGACGTTGGAAGCGCCCGCTGTGACTTCCAGCAAGCGTGCGCTCACGTCCGAGCCGGCGAAACCGCGCGCGCTCACTTCGGCTTGCACGGTCACCGGCGCATCTTCAAACGCCGTCTGGCTGACCGTCACTTTGTCCAGCGCGATGTCCCGCAAGCCCGCTTCGCTGCCGATGACGACGGGATAAACCGGCGGACAATTGTCCAGCGCAGCCAAGCCTGGCGAAGCATCCGTCGCGTTGCCGTCGGTGAACACGAGCACACCCGCCACGGGTTGGCCATGCCATCGCTCGGCGGCGGTGTGCAAGGCGTGCTCAAGCGCGGTGGCGTTGCCGTTAAATTCCATTCCGCCGAAGTCGTGGACATCCTGCAAATGGGAATCGAAAGCGTAGCGGCGCACCTGAAAAGATTCCTCCAGCGCCGCCTGCCAGCCGCCGGTGTCGTTGGTCAATTGGCGGCGTAGCGCCTCGCCGCGCGATTCAGTCTGGCCCGCGTCCTTGACCCGAAGGCTTTGGCTCTCATCGACCATGAGCGCGAATACGTTCGCTCCCGGGCGGGCGCGCTGGCCCAGTTGCACCGGCTCCAAGAGGCAAAGCGCCAGCGTGAGCAGACCGGTGAGTTTGAGCAAACCGCAACCGATGCGAATGCGGCGTTCGACGGCGCTGCGGTGCCCGGCCCAAATCAAGGCGGCGGCCAGGAAAATGAGCAGCACCAGAACTGGAAACATCCACCCGCGGGCGGAAAAGACAATCACTGACCGCCTCCCAATTTTTCGTAGTATTTACGGACCAACTCGGAATAGTTGTCCGGCACCGGATCATGGTCCAGCGGCACCAGGCTGCGCACATTTTCCAGCCGGGCTAGGTCTTCCTGAAGTTGGGCGCGGACCTCGGTCATCGGCTGGAGGACCTGCGTTTTCACGGTCTCGGCGAGCGGCAGTCGGCCGTAGTTCTTGTATTCCGAGCGATAGGCCGCGACACGTTCGCGCACCATCGCCAGCCGGCCGCGAAGTTCGACGGAATCGACCACCTGTTCCACGTCGCGCATCCGGTCGGTCCAGTTGCGAAAGTCATCGCCAACAATAGGGCCGGCCAACCCGTCGCCACCGTGTGCGCCGCCAATTTGTTGCACCAACTGGCGCAAACGCTCAGCGCCGCCGTCGGCGCCGCCTTGCGCGCCTGATGTCGAGGATTGTTTTTCCGCGCCAGAAGGCGAGTTGCCTTGGGCCTGTGCGGCAGACTGCGAGGAGGCATCGCCGCGTTCGCTCTGTTGCGGAGTGGCATTGCCTTGCTCGCCTGATTGCGAAGAAGCGTTGCCTTGCTCACTCGATCGTGAGGTGGCGTTGGATTGTGCATTGGGAGTCAAGAAGGGATTGGCACCGCCACCGGAGGACGAAGTCGAATTAGTTCGCGCTTCGGCCAGCGAGGCCGAATTAGTTCCCGCGCCGGAGCCGGACGCGGAATTGGTCCCCTCTTTCCCAAGCCCGCGTTCAACTTGTTTTGCAAGATCGTCCAATTCGGATTGGGCGAAACGCAGGGCCTGCGATTGGCTGCCCAACACGCTTTCGGCGGCGTGTTCGACACGTTGGCGCAAGTCGTTGATGTTCGTCCTCGCGGAACTCTCGACCTCGGCCGCTTTGGTCAGAAAGCCGCGATCCATCAGTTCGCCGCCAGTCTCGAGCAGGCTCTCAGTGTGCAGTTGACTGGCGTGGCGCAAGGTGTCGTAGAGCTGTTCGGAAAGAAGCGGCTCGCTGCTCTCGGCTTTCTCCGAAACGTCCTGCATGCCGGCCAGAAGATTGGTCAAGGCGCTTTGCTGGTGGGCCATCTGCTGAGCCAATTGTTGACGCTGCGGTGTGTTGTCCAATGTCTTGTGATCCTCGTTGTCCATCGATTCCAAGCCGCGGGCGATTTCATCCTCTTTCTTAGCCAGATCGCGCGCCTGGTCCCGCAACTGGCGCATCTGGTTGGAGAACTGGCTGGAAGTCTGGCTGCGCAGATTCTCGCGCGTGTTCTCCATGCTCTGCTCCGCGCGCGTGCCCGAAGCCAGCGCCTGCGAAACCGATTGGTTGGCCAATTGCTGGGCGGCTTGTTGAGTTTCCTCGCGGGTCTTGTCCAAATCGCGCGCGGCCTGGGAAAGCGCGCTGGAGCTGGGCGCCTGATCGAGCTTCTGCCGCAAGTCATCGACGTCGCTTAACATCTGCCGCTCTTCATCGGCCAAGTGTTTAAGTTCGCGCTGAATCTCCTCTTTCTCTTTTTCGGTGTGCGCCTGTTGGAGCGCGGTTTGCAGTTCGCGCAACCGATCATTCAAATCCTGCTGTCGTTGTGCCAATTGTTTCAAGCGATCGGCGGCCTCCAATTGTTCCTTCTGCGCGCCAGTCGGCGTGGCCGCGGCCTGGCGTTCGGTTTCGTAGCGCTGCTCTTCGGGCGTCAATTCGAGTTGTTCCATCTGGCGCTCGCCGGGCTGCCCCGCCTTGCCGCTCTTGCCGCGCCGGGAGCGGTTGACTTGAAATTCATGCGGGACCAATTTCAGCAGAGCCTGGTAAGCGGCTTGCTCGGCGGCCACGGCACCCGGAAGCTCGGCTGGATTCTTCTTCGCCGATTCCAACAACTTGTTCGCGCGCTCCATTTCCTTGATGGCCGTTTGCAAAGCGTCGCGCGCGGCGGAGTTCTTGGCTTCTCCCCACATTTGTTTGGCCTGCTCCAGCGCCTCCTCCTGCGACTCGCCTACGGTGGCGAGGTCGGTGGCGTAATCGCCCGCCGGGGCAGCGCGTTTCGTGGGTGCGTCTTGTGCGACCGTCGTCCGCGCGCAGAGCAACGCGGCCAGCAGACAGAGAGTGTATCGAGTTTTCATGGTGACCTATTCTGTTGAAGTTTCCAAGTGGCGACGACGATTTCCTTTTGCAGCTCGGCCAGTTTCACATTGGGGTTTTCCTGGCCCTGCTGACCTTGACCTTCGTCCTCGCTCATGCCGGATTGTTCGGGGCGGAAAATCTCATCAAAAGGCCGGACCTCGGCGAAAAAGATGTCGCTGAACGTGCGGCGCGGTTTGCCATCCGGTCCGTTGTCTTCTGCCCAAACAAAATAGCCGATGACCTCGTCCTCCTGGACGCCCAAGTTCTCCAGGGTGATCAAATAATTGAAGGCGCGTTTTTCGTTGCCCGGCGCCGGCCCGCCCAACTCGATGAAGCGCGGGTCCTGGCCTGCGACGCCAAAACCGACTCCATATTTCAGCAAGCCGAAATCATCCGTGGCCTCCCCTTGTAGTTGCAATTCTTCCAGGCGCGAGACGCGCTGATCGCCGCGCGGAAAATCCAGTTTGACCACCGGGCGTTGATTGGTCAGCACGTGCAGGACAAAGTCGGCCGGAAATTTGGCGGCTCGGCCTTCGGCGTCCTCGAGTGCGAGCGTGTAGTGGGCGCTGTTGGTCAATGCAAACGAATCGAGCACGGCCAGCGCATTACTTTGCAGGGCCAGCTCCAGCGATTGATCACTGTTGACGAAGCGCGCCCGTTTCACAGGCTTGTTCAATTGCAGAGTGTAGGTCAGGCGCGTGCCTTCCACGGCGCTGATGCGTCGGGTGTCGGGAATGGTCTTGTTGGTCAGGCCCGTGTAGCCAGGGAAAACAAGCAACGCGTCGGCTCGCAGTAACGACGGATAATCGAACACGCTGATCTTATAATCGGGCGATTGGCCGCCTTTATATTCAACGTGATAATGCGCCTCCTCCGCAACTTCGCTCAAGCTGGCGCCGAAAACAGGATCGGCCAGATGCCGTTCCAAAGGAATGCGTTGCGTTTTACCGGAAGCGGAGACCAGCACCAGGGCCGCTTCCGCCGGAGGTTCGCCTCCGAAACGGGCGGAGATGACAAGACTGGAGCCACGTTCGACCTGGGTGTCGCCCGGCGTGACCGTGACTCCGCTAGCCAGCAACGAACCGAGCACCGGATGCGCGCGCCCCGAGCCGTAGGCGACCAGGAAAAGCGCGGCCATAGCTGCGGCTAACGCGGCCAGGCCGCCGATTTTCGTGGCCTCGAGCTTCTGTTCCAGGCGCCGTTGCCAGGAATCCCGTTGCGGATGAGCCAGAACCTCATCGATCACGCGCAATTGCAAATAAGTAAAGCCGCCGGCATGCGGTTCCTGTTCCACGGCTGCCGAGAGTACGTGTCGCAACTCAGGATGTTCGCGTTCGATGACCGCGACGAGCGAGGCAAAGTCTTCCTCGCGGCTTTGATGTCGCTGGAGGACGACGCCCGTGGCGATCAATCCACCGAGCAGCGGGATGATCCAGAGGATCGGCGAAATCCAGCCGGAGATACCTTGCAGCACCAGGAACAGAATTCCCGCCGCGCCCACGCCCAGCCAGCAGAGAGTCAGCTCGCGCCAGAGCCGCGCGCGGCGCAGGGTCAGCTCCGCGGCGGCGAGTTCGATTCTGAGACGCGGTTCCATCATAACGTTGCTTCCGTCGTCGTCACGCGGCGCGCAAGCCATCCACTCAAGACAATCTCTCCAAAGGTAACCGCCAACGCCGCCACGATCAACCAGCGCCAAAGTTTTTGCCGGTTCTCCAATTCCGCATCCTGCAAATGCTGCTGGCGAACGCGCGCGATGGCGGCGGATTGTTCGTCGTCCAGTCCGAGCGGCACGCCGAGACGGGCCAGATCATCTTGCGAAATGGGCGCAGTGCGGCTCTCGTCCAACGGGAGGTTGACGGCAACCATTCGCTCGCGCTCCCCAGCGGACGATCGATAGATGCCCGGCGTGTCAGTCTCCGTGAATGGCGCGCCTGCCGCCAGCGTGATCTCCTTACCGTCTGGCTTTTGCCAGCGCACGGCAGCGCCGACTAGGACGGGCGATGGAATGGCGTCACCAGTGCGGTACTGGAATCGGACGGGAGCGCCGGCGCCGCTCCAATCCAGCACGGTTTCCAACAAAGGCGGAAACTTACTTGACACGGCTAGTTGGCTGTCGGTGGGATTCCAGCCGGAGGCCAGCACAAGAAGATTTCCCTCCAGCACCGGAATCTGCGTCAAGGCCGGCGAACCGTCATCGAACCGGGCCAGCACGCGCGCCTTGACCGAAGCTGGAATTTCCCAGTGCCGATGTTTCCAGAAATGAATCTGGCTGAAATCGCTGAAGCGCGGATCATCGAACGGCGCGAAAATGGGATGTTGAAAATCAATCGACCCTAGCAAGCCGTATTCCCCGCCGGCCTCAGTCACCTGCGCCTCCGGCAAGCCAAGCAAGCCGGCAAGCGTCGGCCCCGATTCGGCGCCCGTCAACACCAGCAGGGCCGTCTTGCCCTTCGCCAGCCAATCGCGCCACACCGCGATTTCCTGCGGCGCAAGATTGGTCGCGATAACCGCGAAGGCATCTTGTTTCTCCAATTGCTGCGCGAATTCGATCTGGCGGCGCGGCGTGGCCGGGAAAACACGTTGCAAATAATAGAGCATCCCGGCTGGGTCGTTCGTTGCGCCGAGGCCGTCGCAGCAAATCTTGACATGCTGGATTTCCGGCGCGACGTAATAGGAGACGTTGCCGTAATCAAGATCGCCGCCCGACAATTCCAGCGCGCCGGATTTCATCGCGGCGGGCGGCTTGGGCGCAGTGAAGGTGCGGGTCTGGCCGCGCGTCAAATAGATTTCCATCCGTTCGCTTGATCCTTTCCAACCGAGGCGGAATTTTTCTTTTCGCGAGTCGCTGCTATTGGCGACGCGGACGTGAACATCCTCCTCCACCCCGGCGATCGCGGCGGGCGGTTCGAGGATTTCCAGGCCGGCGTTGGATTGCTGTTTGGCTGGCAGCCGCTCGACGATGACACGCGTGCCGGCGGGCCATTGGTATCCCTGCAAGCCGTCGAGCTTAGCGCCTTCCTGCAAATCAGTGATCAGAACGATCTCGCGGCGGGCGACTGAGTTTTCGCGGAAAAGCTCGGCCGCACCCGTCAAGGCCAGGCCCAGTTGCGTGCCCATCCACCCGGGCGCGACGGCAGCCAGGCGTTGCCGCGCCAGCAACGCGCGCTGATCCTGCGACCACGCCGACCAATCGGCGAAGCTAATAAGAGTGCGCGGTTGCTGATCGAACGTGAGCACGGCGACTTGATCGGATAGCGCGGCCTTGTCCAAATATCGGTCCACGGTGGCGCGCGCCTTGTCCCAAAGACCCTCGCGGCGCATGCTGGCGCTTGTGTCAACTAGAAGGATGAGCCGGCGTTCCTGCGAGGCCGCCGAAGGGGGCGAAATATCGTGGGCGAAGAATGGGCGCGCAAAACCAACCGCCAGCAGCAACACACAGAGGCAGCGCAGCAGCAGCAGCCAGATATGTTCGAGTTTGCTCCGGCGCACGGCTTTGGGCGGCGTCGGCCTCAGGAAAAGCAGCGAACTAAACGTCGTCCGCTCCCGCGCCGCGCGACGAATGAGATGGAACAAGATTGGTCCGGTCACCGCCAACGCGCCCAGCAAAAACCATGGCGAAAGAAAGTTCATTTTGACACACGTTGTTGACGGCGCCGAATTAATTTGCCTCGGCGCACGCGGCTGCGGAGAAAATCAAGCAGCGCCAGATCGAGCGGCCGGTCGGTCAGCACGCGATGAAAGGCAAAGCCCAATTTGCGGCAGACGGCTTCCACGCCCTCGCCGTGTTCCTGCAAACGACGCTGATAGGACACGCGCGCCGCCTCCGGATCAATGTAAAGGTCTTTCTCGCTCTCGACATCCTGAAAGAGCATCGCGTTCGGGAAATTGAAAGCCAGTTCGTTCGGATCGAGCACCTGGAAAACGACCAACTCGTGCCCGGCCGCGGTGAGGCGGGCGAGGTGGCTTTCCAATTCGACGACCGGCGCAAGCAGATCGGAGATCAGCACGATCAATCCTCGTTTGCGCGCCAACTCCGCCACGCGGCGCAACGGTTCGGTCAGGTTGGTGGCCCGGCCGGCAGGTTCCCGTTCCAACGCCAGCATGAGTTGGCGCAAGTGCCCGTGCCGATGCCGCGCGGGCAAATACTCGCGCACGCGCTCGTCGAAGGAGAACAAGCCGACGGCATCGCCCTGCGCGTTCAGGAACCAGGCCAGCGTGGCGGCGAAGGTGCGGGCGTAGTCTGATTTGGAATAATCCAGCGAGCAATAACTCATCGAACGACTCTGATCGACCAGCAAATAACAACGGAGGTTGGTTTCGTCCTCGAACTTCTTGAGATAAAAGCGGTCGGAGCGTGCGTAGAGGCGCCAGTCCATATACCGTGTGTCTTCGCCCTGGGAGTAGGGACGGTATTCGGTGAACTCGACAGAGAAACCGTGATAAGGACTGCGGTGCAAGCCGCTCCAGAAACCTTCCACGACGACCCGCGCGCGCAATTCGAGATTCCGAATCGCCATCAGCGCCTTGGGGTCCACGAACCCCGCTTCTTTTGCTGGCAATACATCCGGCATGACGTACCAAGGCTATCCCGGTTCGCGGAAGGATTCAACAAGGCCGTTCTGAAATCTGGAAGCACGGCTGGCCCGGAGAAATCTTATCCAATTTCGTTTCCATCAGGCGCTTGACCGGCCAGCAGAAAAGTTTTGATCAACTCGCCTTCACCGCAGACCGTGAAGCCGGAAAATCTTTTAAACCACTTGCCCGCCGGAACCTCGGGTTCGGTATCGAGCCACTGCGCCAGCAAAATGAGCTGTTCGTAGGAAATGTTTCGTTGGCGCACTCGCGTCAGGAGATGGACAAGCAGCCGTTCGGGAAGGTTCGCGCGGCGAATTTTAGGCATCGGCTGACCGGCCGTAGAATCCACGCACAATCTCAGCCTGCAAGCGGTCCGCTTCGGCCGCGTCTTTCGCCTCGATCATTTCCTTCGCCAGTCCGCCCAACTCGTCAGGTGTAAGAGGCCGTCCATCAACCGC
>DASYNM010000055.1:0-4231 GCA_036008545.1 Verrucomicrobiia bacterium | reverse complement strand
ACCTTGATCAAGTCTTCGTGCGGACGAGCAATAATGTGCGAGCTGACGAGTTCGCCGACCTTGCCGGCGGCCTTGGCTCCGGCATCAACGGCCGCCTTGACGCTGCCAACGTCGCCGATGGCCAAGACCGTGATCAATCCGCCGCCGATGGAAATGTTTTTGACCAATGTGACATTGGCGGCCTTGACCATGGCGTCGCTGGCCTCGACGCTGCCGACGTAGCCCTTGGTTTCAATCATGCCTAACGCTTCTTGACTCATGTGTTCGCTCCTGTTGTTGATGGATTGTTGACTTTGTTCGTTTAAGTGATCAGCTCGCAAGGCGTGTCCGGCTGCAAATTGCAGGCGTTGCCTTCGTCGGTGTCGATGTGGACTTCCAGTTTGAAAGAGGGATCGACGCGGACGAGCGTTCGATCCAAAATTACGCCGCACGCGCCGCCAATGCGCAATTGCATCTGGCCACCGGCTTTGACCCCGTAAAATTCGGCGTCCGTGGGATGCATGTGGACATGGCGCATGGCACGGATGACGCCCTCTTGCATCTCGAAAAATCCTTCAGGCCCCATCAACATGCCGCCCGTGCTGCCTTTGATATCGCCGGAAATGCGCAATGGTATTTCAAACCCCAGCGCGATGGCATCGGTGTAAGCCAATTCCACCTGGTTCAAATTGCGGCATGGCCCCAAAATGCGCAGATTCGAAATGACCCGGCTGCGCGGGCCGATAAGCGTCAGCGTCTCCTTGGCGGCAAATTGTCCGTCTTGATAAAGCCACTTGTAAGGGGTAAGGGTGCGCCCTTTGCCAAAGAGAATCTCCACCGTCTCCGGCGTCAAATGACAATGCCGGGCGCTGACGTTGACGACCAGCGGGTTAGGGGCCAGCGCCGTGCGTGGCAATGTCTTCCCAAGTCGTTGATAGACAACCTGTCGGACGCGGTGTTCGACGACCGCTCGATGCGGATTATTGGCAATGGCAACCATTATCTTAACGCGAACATCTCACTAAATGGTAAGTTCGTCAATATATATCTTGCAAAATATTCCAAAACATTCCAGAATCTATCAAATGCAGCCAGAGGCGCGCCAAAAACGTATCCAGGATTACCTGAATCGGGTGGAATTTGCGTCGTTGGAAGAGCTGGCGCGCGAGGTGGAGGCTTCCGTTTCGACTGTTCGCCGCGATATTGCCGCATTGGAATCGGCTGGTGGATTGCGCCGGATGCATGGCGGGGCGCGCCTCGTTAACCCGCCGTCCGATGAATTTGCCTTCTCAGCGCGCGACACGCATCAATTGGCGGAAAAGGAAGCCATTGGCAAGGCTTGCGCCGAACTCATCGGCCCCAACCAAACCGTCATCATCGACGCCGGCACCACGGCCTATCACGTGGCCAAGCATCTGGAATCAAAGATGCCGCAAATCATCACCAATT
Organism: Verrucomicrobiia bacterium; assembly: GCA_036008545.1. Classification (GTDB taxonomy): domain Bacteria; phylum Verrucomicrobiota; class Verrucomicrobiia; order Limisphaerales; family Palsa-1400; genus Palsa-1400. The sequence continues at coordinate 2,803 of DASYNM010000055.1, read as the reverse complement.
CGTTGCCGGTGGCGAACTTGTTCGCGGCGGCCAACCGTGTAGAATTGATTCTTTCAGGGGGCGTGATTTATCCGCGATTGGGCGTTTTGGTCGGGCCGCTGGCGGTGGAGGCGTTCTCAAAAATCCACGCCGACGTGGCGGTGATGAGCGCGGGCGGCATCACGCTGGAGGGCATCAGCAATTCGCACGGCTTGCTCATCGAGATTCAACTAGCCATGATTCACGCGGCGCAGCGGGTGATTTTTTGTTTTGACAGCACCAAGTTTGGCCGCCGCTCCGTCTCCCCGCTCTGCGGCCTGGAGCGCATCCATACGATCGTGAGCGACTGGGGCGCGCCGGAGGATTTGGTGCGAGCCTTGCGCGAGCGCGGGTTGGAGGTTGTGATTGCGGCGAAGGATGGCGGCGGGTCTTAGCGTACTCTAAAGCCGCGAGCTAGTCGCCTTGTAGATGGACGAACAGCCGGCAATGGTGAAGGATGTGCTAAAATGAGAGTTGTGTTAGACACCAGCGTTCTGGTGGCAGCGGCACGATCCCGGCTGGGCGCAAGTTTCGCGCTCATTAGTTCCGTGCCTGCGCCCGAATTCCAGCTTTGCCTTTCGGTGGGGCTTTATACCGAGTGGCAGGCAGTGCTCACTCGCGCTGAAAATCTGCCGCCGGGCAATACTGCGGAAGATGCCCGCCGGTTTTTGCGTTACTTGGCCAGTCGGGCACATTTACAGGAAATCCATTTCCTTTGGCGGCCCTTTCTCACGGACGCGGACGATGACATGGTTTTGGAACTGGCTTTTGCGGCGGGTTGTCGCTATATTGTGACGCATAACGTGCAGGACTTTCATGGGTCCGAACAGCTTGACGTCGTCGCCTTGTCGCCCCGTGAATTTCTGAGATTGATACGAAAGAAATCATGAGCACAGTGACCATTCAATTGCCGGAGTCTCTAAAAAAGACCATCGAAGAACTCGCGGCGCGCGAGGGATACTCGGTTAGCCAATTCATGGCCAGCGCCGCCGGAGAGAAATTGGCGGTCGTCATGACGATGGATTACATGCGACGCGAGGCTGCGGCGGGTCGCCGTGAAGACTTTGAAAAGTATCTGGCCTCCGTGCCGGACGCGACCCCCTTGCTTGGCGATGAACTGTGATCGCGGAAGAGTCGTCCGGGCTTGATCTAGCGGCCTATTTCATCCATTCCAATCAATCTCTGCACCCAGGGCTTGTGCTTCCCTGAACACCGTTTCCATTGGCAATGCGTCCAAGCCGCGGTCATCACGCACGAGCTTCATGCGATCACTCATAGGCCGCCAGACTGCTTCGTTCGATGGCCCCCACAAAACCAAGCCGAGCAAGTCCAGCGCCGCCGCCAAATGAGTGACTCCGGAATCATGGCCGATGAAGGCGGCGCAGGAACGCATCATCTGCGCCAATTCCACCAGCTCAAGATTCTGCGCCAGACGGACGCGATCGGGTGGAAGAGTGGCGGCCACGCGTTGGCAACGTTCGCCTTCTGCTTCGCCGCCAATTAACAAGAAAGTCCAATGAGTGGTCGCGGCCAGCTTTTGCAGAAACTCCGCCCATTTTGGTTCGGGCCAGTTTTTGCGGTCGCTGCCGCTGCCGGTATGCACGGCCAACCGTGGCTCCGGGGACAATATGACTGGGCCGGGCAAAACGAGGCGCGGACGTGGATCGGCTTTGTTGATGCCGAGGACTTCCAGCGGGCGCAACAAGACTTGGGTCGCTTGCAGCTTGCCCGAATCGTCCGGACGATGCGGGCCGGCCAGGAATTGCGCCGCGCTGCAACGCGCCACATTCGACTGGAAGATTTTTTCCGGGTCGAACACGTAGGAGATAATCAATTCAAATTCCGCGAAGTATTCCGCCGATGCAGCCGGCCAGGCGCCATTGCGCGCGAAAAATCCGGCCAGCGTGGGAGATTCGAGCGCGGCGACTCGGTTCGCCAGGCCGCCCGCAACGGCCAAGGAGGCGACTCGTTCATAGCCGAGGATTTCCAGCGTGCGAGTTGGAAAGCGTCCTCGCAGGGCAGCCAGCACCGGAAGAGTCAAGATGAAGTCTCCCAGTGCGCCGCCACGCACGACCAGAATTTTTTTGGGGTGTAGGGTAATAGTCGGTTCCTAATCGTACTTAAAAACCGAAGCCTAATCCTACTGCTGCTCATCGCGGAAGATAATAATTTACACCAATCCCCGTCTGTCCGACGCGGTCAGGGCCGCTCTGCTGACGCAGGAACATCCGCCAGTAGTCGTTCGATCTCGGCCACAATCGTGCTCAGCGAAGCGGTTTTGTCCAGGTAGCGGGTCACTTTCTTCTCGATTGTATCGCGCACGAGGTTGCGGTCGAAAATGGCGCCAGTTAGCAGTAGAATCGGAATGTTTGGCCCCACGCGCTTGATGTCTTCGATCAGCGCGAATCCGTCTCCTTCTTCGATTTGGAGGTCCACGATGATGAGTTGGGGCGGGTCCTGGGCGACGATCTTCCTGGCTTGGTCGGCATCGGCTGTAGTCGAAACGCGGTAGCCTCTGAGGGTCAATACTTCCTGCAACAGTTGGCGGATGTCCGCTTCGTCGTCGATGGCGAGGATGTGTTTTTTCATGGAATGTCGATTTATGATTGACTTTGCGATTGGACGCCCTCTGCCATGCGCACGGTCAGGACACCGCCGACGATCTTGTCCTGGTCATGCATGGGAAAAAGGCTGTAACGGACCCTCATGATTTTGCCGGAACGAGCCAGCAACTGGGCCGGTCGATCTTGAATCTGACGCCCGTCTCGCATGGCCAGCGTCAGCG
>DASYNM010000054.1:0-11109 GCA_036008545.1 Verrucomicrobiia bacterium | reverse complement strand
CGTGGGAAACGCAACGCCCCGTGCTTCGGCAAATGAACGCGGCGCAATTCGAGCAAGACCAGCGCCGCCTCGCCCAAGCCATAGCCGAGAAACGTGAGTTGGAAGTCGCTCACATCCGGCTGATTTGGCGCATTCGCCAATCGACCCGGCGAAAGGGAGATTTTAATGGCATCCTTGTCACGCGTGGGCCGAACAGCAAACGTCTCCGCCAAGTTGTGGAATTGGCACACACTGTCGGCCTTTTTGATTTTCGACCGTGCTGGCTGACGAACCCAAACACTGCCAGTCAGATTTTCCCTTTAGCGGCTAATTTTTTTGATCTCGTCATATTCGACGAGGCGTCGCAGTGTCCCGTCGAACAGGCCATTCCTGCTATTTACCGTGCCGGGCGGCTCGTCGTCGCTGGTGACGAGAAACAGTTGCCGCCGACTGCGTTCTTCCAATCGAGTTTTAGCTTTGGCGATGAACCAGAGGGCGAAATGGAAGATGAATCCTTCCTCGACGCCACAGATATTCAGCAACGGCTTGCTCAGGCCAGTCAGGAGCAAGCGCTCGTCGTCACCGATTTGTTGGAGGCTTCCAAAGCTCTGCTGCCCCAGCGTTTCCTCAACATCCATTATCGTTCGGAACACCCTGCGCTCATTAACTTCTCCAACCATGCTTTTTACTCCGGGCAACTTCAAATTCCTCCGCCCGTTCACGGTCGCGCCAGCAAGGCTCCCCTCGTGTTTATGGAAGTGAACGGTGTTTACGACAAGAAGAGAAATCTGGAGGAGGCGCGACAGGTCGTCATGCTCCTCCGGCAGATATGGCTATCGGACGGCAGACCGCCGACGCTTGGCGTGGTCACTTTCAACGAGGTGCAGCGCGATTTGATCGAAGACATGCTGCTGGAAGAAGCGGCCAAGGATGCTGTTTTCCAAGCGCGTTACGTGGCGGAGCGTGCCCGCGTCGAGGACGAACAGGATGTTGGTTTTTTCGTTAGAAATCTGGAGTCGGTGCAGGGCGACGAGCGCGATGTGATGGTATTTTCAACCACCTTCGGGCGGGATTCACAAGGTTTGTTCCGCCGCTTTTTCGGGCCGATTAACCAGAGTGGCGGGGAGCGCCGCCTGAATGTTGCCATAACTCGTGCCAAGAAGTGCAATTACGTCCTGACCTCGATGCCCATCCAAGAAATCTCAGACAAGCTGGTTGGAGGGACGGTTTCCACAGGCATGGCGGTCAGCGGTCGCGACTACCTGCACGCCTACATGCAATATGTGAAGGCGGTGTCGGCAAAGGACTCGGAAGCACAGAAACAGACTCTGGAGCTTGTTGGCCGATTGGCAACCACCGTCGGGGCCTTCCCAGAATCGGGTGCGGAGGAATCGCTGTTCGAGGTCGAAGTGCGCGATGCTATCATGGCACTAGGTTATGTCACCGCCGCACAGGTTGGGGATGGCGGATTTCGCATCGACTTGGCGGTTGTTCATCCTGACTCTGAGCGTGGTTACGTGCTCGGAATCGAATGTGATGGCAAAGCTTACCACTCGGACTGGACGGCACGGGCGCGTGATGTATGGCGGCAACGAATCTTGGAGGGGCGTGGCTGGAAAATCCACCGCATCTGGTCGACAAACTGGTGGCTTGATCGTGATGGTGAAGTCCAGAAGCTGGTAGCGAGACTGCGGACCCTGATCGGCAAGTGACCGTGTTTCTATCCCGCTGGTCCAGTCACCTAGCCCATAGTGAGCGTCGATAAACTCCGGCGTGAATCGGGCATCGATGTTGTGTCGCTGGCCTTCATGGTGCAACGGCCCGGCCAGTTCGTCACCAATGAAGTGCGGCTGGCAGCGCCGCCCCTCTGCCCAGCCGCGCCGGTCGGTGTTCCGGGCGAGCCTCGCTGGTTGCTACGGTGGACCGTCAGAATTCATGGGGACTCTGCGTTGTTCTTCCGAGTGACTGCTTGGAAAAAAGCCTTATGGTCAGACAAGCCATAATCCGCATAAAATGGACTCCCGTAAAGCGACCAACCTTCAGCAAGTTTTTTTGACACCTCTCGACTCAACTCGGTCGATTCCGAGCAGCCGATAAGTTCATATTCGGTAATTTCACGTTTTTTCTTGGTCATATTGTCTCTTAGCTTAAACCTGTTCTTCCACTTCCGCCTCGTATCCAAAAACATCCACTCACCACGCGCACGCGGACGCGGTCGGAGCCGCTTTTGACTGGTAAACCGCTCAAGGTCGTTAATGCTGACATTGTGAGCGCAGAGGAATTGTAAACAATCTGCAAGGCAGGTTGAAGGGCGTGCGCGATCTGTTGTTTACAAACGCAAGCGTCCGTCAAACCACGAGCGATTGTTTACGGCGGCGAGCGGACCCGGAAGCGCCCACTTGAGCCGCCCCTTGGTTCAAGGGAGTCCTGACCAACCTGCTCAGCCTGCACCAGTGGTTTTTCTGATTGACCATCGGCGCGGCGAGCTGAAGCTCAAGGACCGCGCCCATCGTCCGCCCTCAGTAATTGAACAGGTCACGCAGCGAGTAGTTGTTCCCAGTCGCTCGGTTCAGCGCCGCGAGGACTTTCGACTGCGTGTTCAGGGTCAGCCGCCTGCCCTTGCAGGCACGGGACACCATTTTGTGCGTCATCTCCACAGACGAGATCGCCACGAGGTCATGCGGTTTGAGGTTGTGCTTCCGCATGATCTGCGCAATTGGCTGCTCGCCCAAGTTGCGTTCGGTTTCCCGGTTCATGGTCGATGCTGGCGCGTTTGATTCTGGCAGAGTTCGTTCTGATTCCAACACCTTCAACTCGCTAAGCGGGTCATTGCATCAACAATCCAGACCATGCCCTCCGTGTCCTGCCCGCAATACCGCTCAAGCTGCTCGCGCACCTTGCGGCGCTCATCCTCCGGCACGTCGCCAAACTGAACGCGCAGGTATTCGACGCTGGCTTGCCCTCCTTCCTGAATCTCCAGATCGGCGTAGCTGTGCCCCGTCAGCACCGGCAGGACCGACTTGATCGAAGCCGACCCATGCTGCTCAGGGTGGTAATAATCAAAGCTCTGGAACGGCTCCAACAAATCGACGATGCGGCGCTTCGCGCCTTCAATCCAGCCTGCGTGCGCCGGGAACGCGTCGGCCAGCGAGTCGAGCACGCCCTTCTCGAACTTGGCATTGTAAACAACGACACTGCCCTTGTCGCCAATGCAGTCGCGCAGCCGGTTCAGAAATTCTGGTCGAGGGTCAAAGCGCCTATCGGCAAGAAAGGCATGGTGCTTCGGCGTTGTGCCCGGCGCTGCGACCTGATGGAGGCTGAATTGAAACGGCACCTGCTGGTACGGCCGCAAACCGTCGAACAGCGGAATCGCGGTGTTGAACGTCTCGAAATCGAGATAGCCGACCGGATACTTCAGGCTTTTGAGGAAGCTGGCCAGCGCCTTGCGGTCTATATGTGGCTGGCCAGTGAGCGCAACCGTGCGCTGGATGGTCTGCCGGTCGGTCAGGTCAATGCGGTCGGGGATGTCGGTGAGCCGGATGATGCCGTCGCCAAACAAGCGCCAGCACTTTTTGCCGCCGTAATACAGGTTGAACACGTTGTCCGGCGGTAGGAAGGCCCAGCACTTATCCCTTAACGGGCAGGGATACGGGTCGGAGCAGTGTGGGCCGATTTTGATCTCCGGCTCCTGCTTGCGCCGGATGGCGCTGAACATGTCCTCCAGTTGCGGCCCGATCTCCCGGCTGAGGCCGGAAACTTCCTTGGTGACATCAACGACCTTGAAAAACTTTTTCGGCTCGACCGGGCCATGCCGCACGTAATCACGGTCAACGTGCATCACACAGCAACGGCGGATTTTCAAGCCCGCGCCATTGTAGATAAACGCCTGAAACGCGAGGTCGATCAGGTTCACGTCTTTGACTTCCGTGGCGGATTTAACCTCGATGATGTCCCACGCGTCGTTTGCTACCGGATTTAAAATATCCACGCGAGCGAACCCGCCGTTGTAAACAAAGCCAGCCTCGAACAGGGGCTTCCTCGCCTTGGCGGCCTCCAGAGATTTCTGGAGCACCTGCTCGAAGTCGGTCACGTCCGCGCTGACCTCAAGGCCGCCGGGGTAAAGCGACTTGGCCAGAGCGTCGACTTCGTGGCCTTGATCGAAGATGGCCTGCTGCGCGGCGTCAGGCTCTGGAATCTGGTCCTTGGCGTTGTAAGCGTACCAGAGCAACTTTTTGCACTGGCTACCCGCAAGGAATTTTGACTTGGAAATGTACGGCCGCTCCGCCGAGGCGGTGGTGCTCAGAGCGGTGCGGCGCATGACGGATTATGCGACGCCCGGCACGCCGAGATCGAGCAGGAATCCGCACTGAAGCTTGTCGCCGCGCCGCTCGATGATGCAGAACTGGTCGCGGGCGATCTTGATGCCACCATCGTTGAGGATTTTGCGGAGTTGTTTTGTGGCTATCTTGTTATCAGTTGCGAGATCAAATGTCGTCCGCGTCAACGAAGCCTGCCACACCGGATGGACTTCCTCACGCTCGATGCGCCGCGTGGCGAATCCGGCGGCGGCAAGGACACGTTTAATTCTGCGGTGCCAATATGGACCTTCAGGGAACGTGTCAACTATGTGGTTGAATAACGAGAGATCGGTGTCGAAGTCTTCGGTTTCATTCTGAGGCATGGTATTTTGGTTCCTGTTGACCGCCGAGTTTTGGGCTGGGCGGCACATGCGATGGCGTGATGGTTCTGCGTTACGTTTCATAGGTTGGTTTTGATTTGAACAGATGAATTTAGCGGGCCTGAGCGTTTTGTCCCGTGACATTGGCCAGCTTGGCCAGAGCCTCTTTTTCATACCCGGCATCAATGTAGGCTCCATACTGGCTGATAATGAGCCGAGCACATGCTCAATCGTCGGGTCGAGGTCGGGGTCGTCAGTTTGTTTTGGTGGCATACGTGATTTCCTTTTGTTTATGGTCCTCGGTCGCGCCGGTCGGCACCTCACCGCTGCCCGGTTGCTGAGAGGCTTGCATATTTCGCGCCTCAGCGGACGCGGGCTTGCCATCGGATTGGCCTGCGAACTCCACACGCAGCACCTTTTCCTTCATCTGCTTTCCCCAATTTTCCAAGCTCGGCAGATGCACTTCGGCTTTCTTGGCGTAAGCAGCGTGGACGGCTTTTGAGTTATGTCCGAGCGCCTCCTGCGCAAATCGCTGGGGAAAGCCACACTTGCGGGCGCGTTCCGCCCACGCATAACGATAGCAATGGAGCGTGACGCCGGTAATCCCCAGACCATGACAGCGTTGTCGAAATTCGTTAGCCCGGTCTTTGGATGCCATCTTACTCAGGTTCGGAAACAACGGCCCTGATTGCGGCAGGCTCTTCAAAATGGCCGTGACCTCTTCGCCAAAATGAATGATGGGAGGCTTGATGCCTGTATGAGCGAGGTGTCGCAGCTTCTGCCGAACGAAGCTCAAAGTGTTGTCGTCCCAGTCCACATTCTCAGCCGTCAACTCGGCCACGTCTTTCTGGGAGCCGCCCAAGAACCAGCACAATTCATAAAAAGCGCGGCGCTCCGGGTTCTTCTCGCGCTCGATAATTCTTCGATGTTCGTCCTCGGTAATCGCCCGTTTGGAAGCGTGATACACCTTGGGCCATTGCCTCTTCGGGATGATGGCCTTGAGCAGCCAGTCCATCCCCAGAGCGTAATTGTGGATGCGCCGCAGGTAATAATTGGTTGAAACCTTGCGGTCGGCGAGGGCAGCCAAGAAGTGGTCCGCCCGCGTTTCCAGCATGGGCAGGTTTCGGAGGGCGTCGAAATTCTTGTCGCGGATGGCCGTGGCCCAGCGGACGCGGGTTTCACCGCTTTTCTCGGATACGATCTGCTCCATGACCTGCTGCCATGTGCGGGTGAGCAATTTGGGGTCGGCGGCGTCGAGATACGCACGGGCGATCTGGAGATTGATGGCGGATGTGGGCGTGCAATACGACTCGTTCTTCGCGTGGAGCAGGCGCTGGGCCTGCCGCTTGTCGGAGGTGCCCAACGTTCCCTGCTTCCCGGTGTCGTTATCCTGCCAATAATAGTACCCGCTCTTGCTGGAGCGGTACATGCGAAATTTCGCCTTCACGTCGTTGCTCATAGAATCTGAAGCTACGACGAGTCGAACTCACCGCGTTAGCAACGGGTTGCGCACATAAATCTGCATAAGCAGAAAGGTGCCAAACCGGTCGTTTTGCTGGAACTTTTGCTGGAAGTCCGACATTCATGCCATTCCAACCCATTCCTGCACATACAGTTAGGGATGGAGGCGAGGGTCGGAATCGAACCGACGAATACAGCTTTTGCAGAGCCGTGCCTTACCACTTGGCGACCCCGCCTTCGTTTCGCTTAAAGCCTATATCGCTTCGGCTTCAACGCAAGTTCCGTTTTTTTCCGGTTTTCATTCGCGTCTCGCGCCGACTCACTTGTAGCCCAGTCTGTGGCGATTTTTCCAGAGGTCTGCCGGCTTGAATATCCCCTGAGGCGTGATGATGCCGGTGATCAACTCCGGCGGAGTTACGTCAAAGCCAGGATTGCGCGCGCCGCTGGTCGGATTGGCTACCCGCACGTAAACCAAATCAGTGCTCTTCGCCCTTCTTCCCCACGCGCCTAAAACCTCGCTCTGGCTGCGCTCTTCAATCGGTATGTCGCGCCCGGAGCGCATGTTCCAGTCAAGGGTCGAGAGCGGAATCGCCACGTAAAATGGAATGCCGTGGCGCCGCGCCAAAACGGCCTTGGTGTAGGTGCCAATTTTGTTGGCGACTTCGCCCGTGCGCCCCAACGTCCGATCGCTGCCGACAATGACCAGATCAATTTCGCCGCGTTGCATCAAGTGGCCAGCGGCGTTGTCGGCGATGATATGATGAGAAATTTTTTGTTGCGCCAATTCCCAGGCGGTCAGCGTCGCGCCCTGACTGCGCGGACGGGTTTCATCGCAATACACGTGAAACTTCCGTCCGGCCTTTTGCGCGGCATAGAGCGGTGCGGTGGCGGTGCCGACATCGACGAAGGCGAGCCAGCCGGCGTTGCAATGGGTCAATACGCGAATGTTCTGCCGAATGAGTTTGGCGCCGTGCCGACCGATTTCTTCGCAATGGCGAACGTCGTCGTGCGCGAATTGTTCTGCGGCGGCCAGGGCCAGCGCTTGTTGCTCGGCCACCGTCTGGCCCGCCTGCATGGTCAGGCGAACGGCGGTCATGGCGTTGACGGGATCGACGGCGGTTGGGCGGGCAGACCGAAGGGTGTTGGACGCGGCCTCGATGTGCCGGGCGAATTTTGCTACGTCCCGCCCACCGAACGCCAGCGCGGCCTGGGCTAATCCGTAGGCGGCAGTGGCACCGATGGCGCCGGCGCCGCGGACAACCATGTCCTGAATGGCGCGAGCCGTGGCGCGATAATTCGACTGGGCGGCGATTTTGAATTGATGGGGCAGCAACCGCTGGTCAATAAGAAGGACTTCGTTGCGCCGCGCGTCAAACGTGACAGTGCGATAATGCCGGGTGCGGTGGTTGACGGTGACGTTCATGCGGTTGCCCCATGGCCGGCCTGCGGCGACATCACCTCTCAAGAAGTCTTTGGCTGCAACCCGCGCATTTTGGCTCGGATTTTCTTGTACTCGGCGTGTTGGCGCACATTGTCGAGGTCGGGATCATTATCCATCGCTTTGAAATCGCGGTAGCCAAAACTAATGGCGGCATGGAGAGCCTGGAAAGCCAGTTCAATTTTGTCGGTGAGCGAGTAGCTGCAAGCCAGATTGTAATGGACCACCGCATCTTGCGGGCGCAACCGGGCCAGACGCAGATCGATTTTCAATCCTTCGACGTAGAGGCCGCGCCGCGTGTAGTCGTCGCCCAGAATCTGGAGGGCTTCGATGTAGGCCGGGTCGCGGCGGACGATGCCTTCGATGAAACGAATCTCCAAGTCCAGGTCCTTGAGTTCCTGGCACGTCAGCTCTTTGCGTGGACGATTGATTTTCTTCGGCATAATGCAGCGGACTTGAGTAATTCACAGGTCTGATCTGATGTCGATTTATTTTTTTGCGAGATTTTGCTTGGAAGATGGCGTCCGGGTGATTTGTGTAGAGCCGGTTAAATAGCGCATGAATTGTTTCCTCACAGGAGCGTCGGGATTCATCGGTGCCAATCTGGCGCGCCAGTTGGCGGCGCAGGGGCATGGCATCAAAGCGCTGGTGCGCGCCGGCAGCGATATGCACGCGCTGGCAGGTGTGTCTTTCGAACCGGTGGAAGGAGACCTCACGCAACCAGCAACGCTTGCGAAGGCCATGCGCGGTTGCGATTGGTGTTTTCACGTCGCCGCAAGTTATCACCTTTGGCTGCGCGATTACGCGCCGATGTATGCTGCGAATGTCACGGGCACTCGCAATGTTTTGCGCGCAGCGATGTCCGCCGGCTGCCAGCGCATTGTCTATACCAGCACGGTAGGGTGCATCGGCTTGGGACGACAGGATCAGGGCCAAGTCGTGCCGGGCGATGAGGAGACGCCCGTGAGCGGAGCGCAAATGAGCAATCACTACAAGCGCTCCAAATGGCAGGCGGAGGAGGTCGCGCGCGAATTGGCGGGCAAAGGCGCCCCAGTGGTCATCGTCAATCCGAGCGCGCCGATCGGGCCGCTGGATGTCAAGCCGACGCCGACGGGCAAAATTGTGCTCGATTTTTTGCAGCGCAAAATGCCGGCGTATTTGGACACGGGCTTGAATTGGGTGCATGTACGTGATGTGGCGGAAGGGCACATTTTGGCGGCTGAACGAGGCAGGTTGGGGGAACGCTACATATTAGGTAACGCCGAAGGTAATTGGACCATGAAACAGGCGCTGGATGTCTTGGAGGAATTGACGGGCATTCCGTCGCCGAAGTTTCGCGTTCCATACGGCGTGGCGCTGGCGGCGGCATATTTCGACGAGGGAATTTCAGCCTTAACGGGACGTCCACCCAAAGCGCCTCTGGCCGGCGTGCGGATGGCTAAATACAAAATGTTTTTCGATCCGGCCAAAGCGATTCGCGAATTGGGTCTGCCTCAGACTCCTCCTCGCGAAGCCTTTGCGGACGCCGTGCAATGGTTTCGGCAAAATATGAATTTGAGGGCGTGACCGCAAAGCACGCCATTTGCGCCAGCGTACGGCGAATTTTGAGGAGACAAAGCCGCCCTCGCGCGAGGCGTGCAAACTTTATGGCGGACTTGCTTAGGCTTCTTGCTCGGGACTCCAATCGCCCAAGCGCAAGAACTCCCGAATTTTTCGGCGCTCGTAGCGATTTTTTTGGGCTTTGGCCGGTCTATTGTCGGCCTGGCGGAAGGGATGTTTGGTATTGCGGACTGTTTCCTGAATCAAGTTCAGCGTCTTAGTCATACTCAATTCCTTCGATCCGTGACGGCCGCTGCACTATCGCGGCACCGTCTGCAATCATGCTCCCGGCTCGCGCGGTGACGTGCTCTGCATTGCGCTTACCAAGCCGCAAAACTACAACAGGACAAACTGTCCTGATTTCCAATTCTCTTTTACACCCGATTTTTCCAAAGTCAAGCGACATCTGCGCAATTTTTTTTGCAGCTCGAAGAATTCACGATTCAGGATTCCGGCTGCGACAAGTTTTCCGCCGGGCTTGAGCCAACCGCGAATTCTCTCAGCTTCGCTCGCCAGCATATCGCAAATGAGATTGGCGCAAATCACGTCGTACCGCCGGCGCGGCGCCTGCGGCAGCCGGGTCAAATCGGCGCGACGCACTGCGACGCGTACGTTGTTCCGTCTAATATTGTACCGGCTGGCGCGAACAGCTTCCGGGTCATTATCGAACGCCAGCACGGGGTGGTATCCAAGTTTGGCGGCGGCGATGGCCAGGATGCCGGAGCCGCAACCAACATCCAGCATCGCCTGCGCCACGCCGCGACGTCGGCAGCGAGCGAGTTGTTGCAGGCAGAACAGCGTGGTCGCGTGTTGGCCGGTCCCGAAGCTCAACCCTGGATCCAGAATCACAACGCGCTGCCCCGGACGGGCGCGGCGCCGGCTCCAACTCGGCTTGATCAGCAGGCGATGGCCAATTTCGATCGGCTGGAAATGGCGTTTCCAAGATTCGGCCCAGTTTTCCCGCGCGAGCCGCTTGATGGCCAACCCAGCCGCGCCGAGGTCAAGCCGCGTTCCGCGCATCTCCTCCAGAGCCGCTTTCAAACTGGCGCGAAGAGCAGATTGCGACGCCGGCAACTCCTCCGGATAAACGGTGACGACTACCTCCCCCGTCTCTTCGCTCCGATAAACCGCCGGCGGCTGCCCAAGCACTCGCTCCAGCAAATCCGCCACAGCCTCCTCGCCTTCGGCGGTCGTGCGAACCGAGACCTGCCACAGGCGCGGCGGGATCACTTCAGCTTTGAGAGAGTGGCTTTGACGGCGTCAAAATTTGGCAAGTCCTTTGGCGTCGGCGTTTGCTCGGCGTATTGCACCACACCTTGCTTGTCAATAACAAAGGCGGCCCGGGCGGACGTATCGCCGATGCCGGCCAGATTCGGGAAGAGCACTTCGTAAGCGTTGGTCACGGTTTTGTTCAAATCGCTGGCCAGCGTGATGCCGATTTTTTCCTTCTTGGCCCACGCTTCCTGCGCGAACGGCGTATCGACGCTCAGGCCGATGACGGCGGCGTTGAGGCTGGAGTATTGGCCGAGGCCGGCGGTGATGTCGCACAATTCCGCGGTGCAAACGCCGGTGAAGGCGGCGGGAAAAAACAGCAGCACGGTATTCTTCTGGCCGAAATTCGCGCTCAACTTGACATCCACCAAGCCGGAATCGTTTTTGGATTTGAGAGTGAAGTCCGGCGCTTTGGAACCAACTTTAATGGGCATAAATGTGATCTTTGTTTTAAGTTTCTGAATCGATTATCCTGCCGTGTATTTAATCAGCCTCCGCAACGGTGTCAATTTGTGATTTTTGGGGGAGCACGAAAGTCCCGGTCTTAGCCGGCACGATCCAGTTGAGGAACCGAGATTCGACAGGATGAGTCAGAACAAATTGAGAGCTGCCCGCTCTGCGGGCTACAGGATTTACAGGATGGAAGAACAGTTTCGTAGGGGAAAAATCCATGACCACTTGG
>DASYNM010000053.1:0-12851 GCA_036008545.1 Verrucomicrobiia bacterium | reverse complement strand
TTGGTGACCCTCGCAAAGCCCTGGAAGCCATCAAGACCAACCCGCCAGATTTGATTCTTTCCGATCAGGTCATGCCCGGAATGGCCGGTGGCCAATTGCTGGAGGAGGCGCGCAACGTGGCGCCCGGCACACTGCGCATCATCATGTCCGGCTTCGTCCCCTTGGACGGGCTGACGGTGATCACCTCCGCGCATCAGTATGTGGCCAAGCCTTTCGACGCGCCGCAACTAAAGAAAATACTGGAGCGGACTTTTGCGGCCCGCGATCGTGTGCCGGATAAAAAGTTACAAACCGTGGTGGCCTCGCTTCGATCCTTGCCGTCCTTGCCGCAAGTGCATCACTCGTTACTGACGGAATTGGAAAACAATCGCGGCGCCAGCGCGGTCATCGGTCGAATGATTGCGAAGGACGCGGGCTTGTCCGCCAAGGTGCTGCAATTGGCCAACTCGCCGCTGTTCGGACGCGATTACGTGGTGAGCAAACCGGAGGAGGCCGTGTTTTGTCTGGGCACCGGCATGATCGCCGCCGTGGTGCTCTCGCAAACTCTCTTCAAACATTATCACGCCAATTCCCACCCGGAGTTTTCCCTGGCGCAGGTCTGGAACCATTGCTGGGACACGGCGTCGCTGGCGCAATGTTATTGCCGCGAACATAAACTGCCGCGCCAGACATGCGAGGAGGCCTTTCTGGCGGGACTGCTGCATGAAACCGGGCGGCTTATTCTCATTGCCAATTTCCCCGAACAATACCAGGCCGCTTGCGACGCCGCCCGGGACGCCAAGTCGCCGCTGGGCCCGCGCTTGCGCGAAGTCTTCCAGGCCGCCCCCTGCGAGATTGCTGCTTTCTTGCTGGATTTGTGGGGCATGCCCGACAGCGTCGTCGCCGCCATTTCCATGTTGGAGCATCCTGAGCGGGAGAAGGCCACGGGATTCACCTCTGTTTCGGCCCTTTACTTCGCAGATCAAATCACATCCAGAGCAAATGCTCCCGATCCTTTTCCTCCGGAGGCATGGAACGCCGATTACCCACGCTCCATCGGCTGCCCCGAGGAAATCGAGCGATGGGTCCGAACCGGGGCCTGAGTTTGATGGTTGACGACGGACGAAGATGCCAAACTGGGCCAAGGCAAAAGCGAGAATTGATTCGATGACCCAATTTCATTCGCAGCTCGTTCCACTCTTCCGCAAGATCACAACCGCCCGAAACGCATGAACGGCGCCTTGATCAATGCGCTCGGCATCGTCGTGGGCGGGGCAGGGGGATTGGCCGCGAGGAAACCCATTCCCGCGTCCTCCGCACTGGCCTTGAAAATTATCCTGGGCGTCTTGACGGTGTGGTATGGACTAAAACTGACGTGGGTCAGTTTTAACGGGACCTTGCGCCAACTCTTCGGGGAACTGGCCCTCGTCCTGTTGTCGATGGGTTTGGGAAAAATAATCGGCAAGTTATTACGCCTGCAAAAGTATTCCAACTCCATCGGACGCCGCGCCACCCAAACCTTGACGGCGCCGCAAGGCCCGAAGCGTTTCAATGACGGATTCCTGCTGGCCACGGGTTTGTTTTGCGCCGGGCCTCTGGCTTTGCTGGCGTCAGTGCAGGAAGGCTTGAACGGCTTCTCGCCGGTCTTCATGGTCAAAGCCGGCATCGACGGCCTCGCCACTTACGCGTTTTGCGAAAGATTTGGATGGGGCGTGATTCTTTCGGCCATGCCGGTCCTGGCTTTGGAGGACGCGCTCATCCGCGGTGCGCAACTGCTGGAGCCGGCCTTGCGCGCGCGTCCCGGTCCAGTGCTCGATGCCATCAATGCCACTGACGGCTTGCTGATTTTCTGCGTGGCCATGATTATCTTGGGCCTGAAAAAGATCGAGGTGGCGGATTATTTTCCGAGCCTGGCCTTGGCGCCATTGTTGACATGGTGGCTGTGGTGATGATGAATCAGGCCCCAACATTTTTAGGGTGGCGGTTTGCTGCTCTCGATCTTAATCGTAAGCGTAGTGTGACTCCGATATGAAGCGAATGTCCTATCTGGCGGCGCTGTTCTTGGCGGCCCTCGCGGCCCTTTCCGCGCGCGCGCAAACCAATCTAGCCGACGCCACCAACATCTTCGCCCAGCCCCTTGGGCGCGCGGATGCCGTCGCCATCGCCTTGCGCCAGAACAACGCCGTTCTAAAGGGCAAGGCCGATTTGCGGGCCTCCTACGGCATTGAAGTGCAATTGCGGGCCATCGCCATTCCACAATTGTCAGCCGGCGGCGGCTATAACGATTTGCAACACTCCCTGGTCGAGAATTTTCCGCTTCCGTCCCAATTCAACATTCAGTTTCCCCATCAAAACTGGAACGCCGATGTCAAAGTGCAGCAATCCATTTACGCCGGCGGCCGCATCACCTCGGCCTTTCGTTCCGCCAAATTGACCCGCGAACAGGCGCTGTTGAATTATCAGGCCACGCTGGCCGATACGCTGCTCTCCGTGCGCGTCGCTTACGACGATGTGCTGGTGGCGGAGCAGCAAATGGCCGTCCACGAGGCGTCTGTTCAATTGCTCACGCACGAGTTGGATGATGTGCAGAAACGATATGCCGCGGGCACGGTGCCGCAATTCGACGTGCTGCGCGCGCAAGTCGAATTGGCCAACGAGCGCCCGCGCCTCATCCAGGCCAGGAACGATTATCGCGTCGGCAAGGATAATCTGCTCAACCTCTTGGCGGTCCATCTGCCCAAAACAATTTCGGAGGATGCTCCGTTGCGCCTAAGCGACACTTTGGATGCGCGTCCGTACGAAATCGATCTGCCGTCCGCTCTGGCGCGCGCTTTGGAAAAGCGGCCCGAGTTGGCGGCTTTGCGGAAAGCCCAGGCCCTGCGTCACGAAGATCTGGTCAATGCCAAATCCGGTTACAAACCAAACGCACAGATCTTCGGCGCCTATCAATGGCAAAGTCTTCCCTACGAGAACAATCTCAGCG
The DNA here is from genome assembly GCA_036008545.1 of Verrucomicrobiia bacterium. Lineage (GTDB taxonomy): Bacteria > Verrucomicrobiota > Verrucomicrobiia > Limisphaerales > Palsa-1400 > Palsa-1400. Next base: position 9,889 of record DASYNM010000053.1, on the reverse strand, counting down.
GCGATCTGTCCGGATGGACGGCGGGCGCGTCGCTGAGCTGGAACATTTTTGACGGGCAATTGACGCACGGCAAAGTGATCGAAGCCAAGGCGCGCTACGAACAGGCGCAACTCGACGTCGATGAGTCCGGGCGCCAGATCGAATTGGAAGTGCGAACGGCCTACTCCAGTTTCATCGAATCGAGCGAGGTGCTCGAGTCGCAGAGGATGGTGCAGGAACAGGCGGAGGAGGCGTTGCGCCTGGCTGAGGCGCGGCACACGGCCGGCACCGGCACGCAATTGGACGTGCTCAGCGCGCAAACGGCGCTGACGCAGGCCCGCACCACGCGGGTCCAGGCCCTGCACGATTTCGCTGTCGCCCGCTCCCGTTTGCAACGCGCGCTAGGCGAGGATATGGAGATAATTCAAAAGTAATCTTGGCCTCTCCGCGCCGGCCGTGGCATGATTTCAGGCGGTTGTTGCGTTGCGCCGCATTCCAATGAAGAAAGCATCAATTTCAATTATATTTTTGACGGTCTTGATTGATCTGATTGGCTTCGGGTTGATCCTGCCGCTGATCCCCATCTACAGCGAAAATTTTCACGCCAGCGGCTTCATGATCGGAGCCATCATCGGCTCCTATTCGCTGATGCAATTCATTTTCGCCCCCATTTGGGGCCGTCTCTCGGACCGAGTGGGACGCCGTCCGATTTTGCTGGGCAGCACGGCGTGCGCTTGCTTGTCGTACGTGATTTTCGCCATCGGCTCGGGACTTTCAGGCGATACGGCGCTGTGGGTGATGTTGTTTTCCCGCTTATTTGCCGGCATCTGCGGGGCCAATATCACTGTCGCCCAAGCTTATATCGCAGATATCTCGACGCCGGAAGAGCGATCGTCTAAAATGATCTTGATCGGAATTGCCTTTGGCCTGGGGTTTGTTTTTGGGCCGGTCCTGGGCGCTGTCAGCAGCGACCATTTTGGCATTGCGGCGCCGGGTTGGACGGCTGCGTCGTTATGCGCGCTGAATTTTATCTCCGCGTCGTTCTTCCTGGAGGAAAGTTGGAAGCCGGCGGCCCATTCCGTCACGCAGAGGCCGCATCTCGCGCATTGGCTGCACGTCTTGCGCACGCCGCAGCTCAATCTGGTGGTTGCCATCTTTTTCTTGGCCACGTTTTGTTTTGCATGTTTTGAATCGACCATCGGACTGCTGGTCATGGCGAATTTTGGAATCGACACCAAAAAGAGTTTGACATCGGTTTCATGGCTTATTGCCTATTGCGGCGCCATCGGGGTGATAGTACAAGGCGGCGCGGGGCGCCGAATGATCAAGAGGTTGGGGGAGCCCAAAATGATCGCGGTGAGCCTGTTTTTGGCAGCCGTCGGACTCGGCGTTCTGCCTTACATGAGGAACTGGGGAACGCTGCTCGTCGGCTTGGGAATTTTTTCCATCGGATCAAGCCTGACGCGTCCGCCGGTTTTCGGGATGATTTCAATGCTGACGCCGGCCAACGAACAAGGGGCAACGAGCGGAGTGGCGCAAGGCGTGGGAAGCCTGGCGCGGATCGTGGGTCCCGTCTTTGCAGCCAGCCTATTTATGCTCAACGCGCCGCTGCCGTACTTGATTTGCGGGACACTCTGCCTGCTGACGGCCTTGGTAACCATGCAATATTTGATACGCATCAAAGTGGCGGCCAGTCCCGCGCAGGGTTGACTGAAACAAGCTTGCGCCTTGCTGCGTTTCCGTCCACCCTCATGCCCTGCATGAAGATCATGTCTCAAGTTGCTTTCCTGGCTCTGGCCGCAGTTGTCCTGGCCGGTTGCTCGACGGCGCCCAAGGTGTATTATCACGCGGGCGATGAGAACCCGCCCGATTTTCTGGCTGGGCCGTTGGCAGTTTTGTTCACCAATGTCGATGGCTTCAGCGCCAAGATGACGCGCACCACCACTCTAGCCGATGGCTCGCGGCACAGCGTGACCGGGGATTTCCTGGGGCGCCAAGGCTCGCTGATTTACCAGCCCGACAATGCGGTCAAAGGCAAGCGGGCGTGGAATGAAGGCGGCATGTTTTTCATTTGGAATGAATCGAGCCATTCTGGATTTGTCCTCAGCGATCCGTTGCAGGGCTATGCGCCGGCGTCAACGAATCTCGAGTCCACCAATATCTTGCTCAACACGGCCGGCGCAGCTCAGGAGAACGTCAACGGCCATCCCTGCCGCCGCCTCGAGGTGGTTGTGCAATCCAACGACGGTACGTCGGCCCGGTTCAAGATTTGGCAGGCGCTGGACGCCAAAGATTTTCCGGTGCGCATTCAGAGCCCGCCCGGGCCCAGGCAGATGACCCTTGATTTCTCCAACCTGCGCCTGGAATTGCCTCCGGCTGACCTGTTCGGCCCTCCCGATGGTTTTATCAAGTACAATACCCCGGTGGCTTTGATGAATGAGTTGATCGTCCGCCAGATGACCTTGACCAAGCAGTACGACACCAAAGGGATTGAGCTTTCGCCCCAAGGCGGGCCAAACCTGAACAATTGGCGTCCATCCCCTGGGCAGTAACGGATCCAGGAAGAGGGGCACAGATGGACACAGATCAGCGCAGATAAAATTATTGGAGCAAGCAGATGGTATGCTGGCTCATCTTGGCTAATCGTCTTCTGAGTCCCATACCAACGGGATGCGCCCCCGCGCGGTGCGCATCTTTTTGAGAAATCCTTTTTGCGATCGCAGTTTGACGTCCCCTCGCCCCGCAGCGCGGGGAGAGGGACAGGGAGAGGGGTTCCTCCTCACCCCAACCCTCTCCTCCACAAGCGTTGTGGAGGAGAGGGAGAAAAGCAAAGTCGCCTAAAGACCGAGACGCGTCATCGCGCGCGGGTGCGGTTTAAATCCCCTTGGCAGCGTCTCTGGCTTCTGTTTATCTGGACGCCCCGGATGAAGCAACCTTGGCTCCTGAGATTAGTCCTGCTCTGGCTGGCAGGGGCGTGCGCCTGTCAAGCGCAGCAAGGCGGGTCCTTCGAGGTCCACGGACTCGACACCCAAAGCCATACGACCATGCAGGGCGGCACCAACTACTTCCTGAACGGCGGCGTGGCCAGCAATCAAACGACGGTCATCACATTTGACAACGGCATGCAAGACGAAGCAGCCGACCTGCTCATAGCCGAAGGCGATGTGACCATCCTGGATCACGGTCACATCTGGCGCGGCACCAATTTCATTTACAACACCAAAACCGGCGCGGTGCGGGCCGGTCTTTTTAAAACCATGCAGATGCCGTATTCGATCCTGGGCCAAAAATTGGCGGGGGTCAGCAACAAGGTCGAGACGGCCACCAACGCCATCGTATCGACAGACGATTATGCGAAGCCAATTTTCACCATGCACGCCAAGACCATCACCATTGCGCCGGGCGATTACATCGAAGCCCATGAGGCGACTTTTTATATCGGGAAGACGGCGGTCTTTTATTATCCGTATTACCGGAGGAGCCTCAAGAAACATCCCAACAACTGGGAGTTCGTGCCCGGCTACCGAAGCCTCTTTGGACCGTATTTGTTGAGCGCCTACAACTGGTACGGCAACGGCTTGCTGGATGGAACCATTCACGCCGACGAACGGGAAAGGCGCGGCCAAGCGGGCGGGCCGGACTTCGCGCTGCACCTGGGCACTTGGGGCGAGGCGGCCTTTCGCTACTATTATGCGCACGACCAGGACCCGCAGGCCGACGGCATCACCGCACCGCACTTGGGCGAAAACAGGCAACGCGGCCAATTCATTTATGAGGATTACGCCTCGTCCTCCAATGTGAGCGTCAAAGTGGTGGCGAACTATCAAAGCGATCCGCTCATCATCCGTGATTTCTACTGGAACGAGTACAACAAAAATGTCGAGCCAGCCTCCTTCGGCGAAGTCAACGACCTTTGGCACAATTGGGTTTTCGACGCGATGGCTCAGCCGCGATTGGTCAATTTCTTCGAAACAGTCGAGCGCTTGCCGGACTTTAAATTGACCGGCTTGCGCCAGGAGGTGTTCAACACGCCAATTTACTACGAAAGCGAAACTTCGGTCGGCTACTTTAAGCGCGCGTTCTCCGAAACCAATGTGCCGGTGCCGTTCACCAACTACGCTCCGCTGCCGAGCGGCCTGGGCTCCGAGGTCTTGGCGGGCACCTTGGGAGGTTATCCCAGTTACTCGGCGGCGCGGGCCGATACTTTCCATCAATTCACGTTGCCGGAAACGTTTTTTGGCTGGCTCAACGTCACGCCGCGCATTGGCGGACGGGGCACCTATTACAGCGATGTCGAGGGCACGCAGATTCACACTAACCAACAAGGGCGAGGCATCTTCAATACCGGTGTCGATGTTTCCTTCAAGGCTTCACGCGTCTTTCCCGATGCGGAAAGCGATTTGTGGGACGTCCATAAACTGCGCTACATTATTGTGCCGGATTTCGATTACGCCTACATTCCCGTGTCCTCCTCGCACGTACCGCTCTTCGATTATCAGGCGCCCAGTCTGACGCTCCAGCCCATTGATTTTCCGGACTTCAATTCCATCGACTCGATTCAGAGCGAGAACGTGCTGCGCCTGATGCTGCGCAACAAACTGCAGACCAAACGCCGCGATGGGATCGAGGATTTTGTCAACTGGGCTGTGTATACGGACTGGAACTTAAACCCCGGCACCAATCGCGCTTTCACCGATCTGTATTCCGACCTGGATTTTCGGCCGCGCTCCTGGATCACCTTCAGTTCCACCACGGTTTACGATCTGCCCGACCATCGGTGGCGCGAGGCCATCGAGCGCGTTTTCATCCAGCCCAACACGTCTTTGAGTCTCGCTGCCAGCTATTATTACCTCATGAACAACGACCCCGTGTTTCAGACTTTTCCGGGCCAGTCGCTGGCGGGCCACAATCTGATTGATTTTAGTCTTTACTATCGGATGAACGAAAACTGGGGCATACACATTGCCGAACGGTTTGAAGCGCAGAACGGGACTATGCAGGAGCAGATTTACTCCATTTACCGCGACCTGCGAAGCTGGACGGCCGCGCTGACTTTTCGCGTCAATCAAGGACCGGGCCAGCCCACCGATTTTACTGCCGGCTTCACTTTCTCGCCCAAAGCGTTTCCGCGCTACAAGTTAGGCTCGGACAGCGACCGGCCCGGACAAGTTCTCCAAGGCACCACGTCGGCCACCCTGCTGAATGATTATTAATCTCCTGTTGGGCAATGCCTTTGCAACCAACCCTCACCCTCACCCGGCCTGCGGCCACCCTCTCCCCGTCGTGCGGGGAGAGGGCAGGGAGAGGGGTTCGTCTTGAGGTTCGATTAAACCGGCGCACTCGCTGCTGGCGCATTTCTAACGCTCTTGGACCAGGACTTGAAACTTGTGCCCAAGGTGCTCGGGATGAGTCAGGGTCTGGAACTGCCGCGTCCTTTTTTCGTCCCACGGTTCAAAACAATCTGGCTTAAGGCGCGTCCGGGCCAGGATTTCTGTCAAGAATTTGGATTGCGGCGCGAGCCCCTCTGTCCGCAAGCCGGTCGCGCGACCGGCTTCGATGAGCGCCGAAAAATTCACGTGCGCGGTCAAGTCCTGTTCGCCCGGCTGGCTCAAATGATCGGCGCTGGCATGGTGCCGGGTAAAGGCCCGCAGAGTCCCCTGGGCGCGCGCGGGCTGAAACCATTCTCCATGCGCCAGCCCGTAATCGATTGTCAATAATTTTCCTCGCCGCAGGCTGGAGGCGGCGGCGCGCCACCACGCCGTGGCCGCCGGGCATACTTCCAACATGAATCCGTCCGGCAGGACTGCGGCCAATTCGACGGGCGTCTGGGGCAAGTGCTCTGTTAGCTCGCCCTCCGCAGAGCGCCAAGCCCAAGCGAAGGCCTCGCCCTCGACGGTTACGCAGGCTTCCTGCCACTCCCGCCGCGCGGCGCTCCAAGCCAGGCGATGGACGGGCAGGGCGTCTAGAAACTCGTTGGAAAAAATAATTCCCGAAACCTGCCGCTCACCCAACTCCTCAATACGGGCAGCCCATTTCACTTTCGCCAGCCATGAACGCAAGGTTTCCTCCTGCCACGTTCGCCGGGCGGGGGACGCATCCAATAGATAATACTCCAGGCGCGCGAAAACATCGGGCCGGTGGCGGCTGGTCCAGGCTAGAATATCGGCCGCAAGCCTGCCGTCGTGCGGACCTGCTTCGATAAATTGGATTCCACCTTCGGGACACTCCATGTCCATCCATTGGACAAATTGGAAAGCCAGCAACTCGCCAAAGAGCGGGCCAACGCTCACGCTGGTAAAGAAATCGCCGGCGCGGCCGATTTCCCGCCGGCGCTCATAATAGCCCAATCCAGGCGCGTAGAGGGCCAATTCCATGAAGCGCGCGAAGGAAATAGGGCCGCGCAGGCGGATTTCCTCGCGAATTTGGTAGCTGAGCGCGTTCGAGGTGTCTTGCATTCGCTTGCGTTGGTCATCGTAGTGGCAATTGCTGTTTGAGCTAGTTCTAAATTGTGCCGATATAGATATGGGCGGCGGCGCACTCACGTGCTTGCGCTTGCGGCTAAATTTGGTAGAATTCATGCTTAAGGCAGCATCAATGACATATGGCCAGAATCGACGCGCTTTTTAATTTGATGTTCGAGCAGAAGGCATCGGACCTTCATCTCTCGTCCGGGAACCCTCCTATTTTGCGGATCAACGGCGAATTGACCCGCGTGGATTACCCACCCTTGGAGGACGATCAACTCAAGATCATGCTCTACGAAATCGCCCCGGAGTACAAGATCAAGACCTTCGAGGAAACGGGTGACGTGGATTTTGGGTATGAGATCACCGGCGTGTCGCGTTTCCGCGCCAATTTTTTCACGCAAAAGTATGGCATCGCCGCCGTCTTCCGCCAGATTCCGAGCAAGGTGCTCTCGTTCGAGGATTTTGAAAAGTTCGAGGCTCCGCTGCCGGCCGTGCTCAAGAAATTCGCCATGTTGCACAAGGGCCTGGTGGTTGTGACGGGGCCGACTGGCTCCGGCAAATCCACCACGCTGGCGACCATCGTCGATTACGCCAACAAAAACCGGCGCGACCACATCATCACGGTCGAAGACCCCATTGAGTTCGTGCATGAAAGCAAGGGCTGCCTGGTCAATCACCGTGAAGTGGGGTTGCACACCAAGTCCTTCGCGGCCGCCCTTCGCGGAGCTTTGCGCGAAGACCCGGACATCATTCTGGTAGGCGAGTTGCGCGACTTGGAGACCATCGAATTGGCCCTGACCGCCGCCAGCACCGGCCACTTGGTTTTCGGCACGTTGCACACCCAAAGCGCGGCCAAGACGGTGGACCGCATCATCGACGTTTTTCCCGCCGACCAGCAAAATAAAATTCGCGCCACGCTCTCCGAATCGCTCAAAGGAGTGGTCGCGCAGGGTTTGTTCAAGCGCGTGGATCGCAAGGGTCGCGTGGCGGCGCTGGAAATTCTGATTTTCAATACGGCAGTGGCCAACCTCGTGCGCGAAGGAAAGACGCACCAGATTCCCGGCATGATTCAGGTCGGCAAGAAATACGGCAACACGCCGCTGGACGACTCGATCCTGGACCATCTGAAGATGAAACGCATCTCGCCGGAGGAGGCCTACGACAAGTGTATTGACAAGAAAAAGTTCCGCCCGTTCCTGGCTCATCCGCCCGAGGAAGATGAAATGTAGCCGCGCTCCCAACCTAATTTATGCGTCGCAGCGAACTTGATTACATTCTTTCCACCATGCTGGGCCTGGACCGGCAAACCGACACCGGCATCCGGCGGCGGACCGAGGTTTCGGACTTGAATTTCACCGTGGATCGCCCGTTGCAGGTGGAGCAAAACGGCGAGCTGGTGCCCGTGCTCTGCAATCCGCCCATCCCCCAGCTTACGCCCTACCAGACCGAAATGATTGCGTTGAACCTCATCAACGGCAATCCGCGCCTGACGGAAGATTTGCTCCGTACCGGTTCCTGCGACGCTTCCTACAGCGTGGCCGACACATTGCGCTTTCGCGTCAGCATTTTCACCCAGCGCGGCAAGTACTCGATCGTCATGCGCAAGCTCACTTCCGAGATTCCCTCGCTGGAGCAACTCAAGCTGCCGGACATATTTCACGAGGTGCCCAGGGAAAACACCGGCCTGGTGCTCGTCACCGGCGCGACCGGTTCGGGCAAATCGACCACGTTGGCGGCGATTCTCAACGAAATCAACATGACCAAATCGGTCCACGTCATCACGCTGGAGGACCCGGTCGAATTTGTGCATCCGCACAAAAAATCCACTTTTAATCAACGCGAAATGGGCAATGACTTCAGCACTTTTGCCACGGGCTTGCGCGCGGCCTTGCGCCAGGCCCCCAAGGTCGTGCTGGTCGGCGAAATGCGCGACCGCGAAACGGTTGAAATCGGCCTCAGCGCCGCCGAGACTGGCCACCTGGTTCTGAGCACCTTGCACACCATTGACGCCGGCCAAACCATCAACCGCATCCTGGGTATGTTCGAGCCGGAGGAACAGGAGCAAATCCGCGTCCGCCTGGCCGATATTTTGCGCTGGGTCATCAGCCAAAGATTGGCGCCCAAGGTCGGTGGCGGCCGCCATGCGCTCGTCGAAATCATGGGTGCGAACCTCCGCACCAAGGAAACGATCGTCCACGGCGAGAGCGAAGGCAAAAGCTTTTACGAAATTATCGAGGCTAACACCACTTTCGGCTGGCGCACCTTCGACGCCGCCTGCCTGGAGGCTTACGAGCAAAATGTCATCACTGAGGAAACGGCCCTGCTTTATGCCAGCAAACGCGGCACCGTCTCGCGCAACATCGACAAGGTCAAGAAGAACCGGGGCGAACTCGTCACCAGCGGCGAATTGAAAATGAAAGACCCGGTCAGGGCTGCGCGGCCGAACCTCCCGCAAACTCTCAGACTGAAATAGATCATGGAAGAATTTGATATCATCGGCCCCAATGACCGGCCCGCCTTGCTGGCCATCAGCACGCCGGAAGTGGTCGGCATGGTCAAGACCGCCCTGGTCGGATTGGGCTACAAAGTCCACCTGGTCGAAAATCACGAGCAATTCGAGCTCCGCTTCCACCAGATCAGCTACCACATCGTGGTCGTCGAAGAGACGTTTGCCGGCGGCGATTTGCTGGACAACCCCACCTTGCGCCTGGTCCAGACGCTGCCCATGAGCCAGCGGCGCCACGCGACGATCTTTCTGGTGGGACCGAGTATGGAAACTTTGAACACCATGCAGGCCTTCGCCCATAGCGTCCACTGCGTCATCAATTATTCCGAGCTGCCGATGCTCCCGGAGCTCGCGCAAAAAATCATGGCGGAAAATGAAATGTTCCTGACTACGTTCCGCGAGGCCCAGCGCCACGCCTATCTGAAGCCCGTCTGACCCAGGCCGCCTCATGCCAAGATCGCGGCTGGACCAGGCCCTCGTCGATCGCGGCCTCTGCCCCAGCCGCGAGAAAGCCCAACGCGCCATTCTGGCCGGGCAAGTCCGCGTCGCCGGACAAGTCGCGCACAAACCCAGCGACCGCGTCGAACCGGATGACGCGCTGACGCTGGAGGCACCCGAGCGCTATGTCAGTCGCGGCGGCGCCAAATTGGAACACGGTCTCCAGCATTTCCAAATCGACGTCGCGGGCTTGACGGCCATCGACCTTGGAGCCTCGACCGGCGGATTCACCGATTGCCTCCTGCAACACGGCGCGGCCCGCGTCTATGCCGTCGATGTGGGCCGCGGGCAACTGGCGTGGAAACTCCGCGGCGATGCCCGCGTTCGCGTCATGGAGCAAACCAACGCCCGGTTCCTGACCCGACGCGCTTTTCCACCGGACTTCGCGGGCGCCGGCTTGATCGTGGCCGATTGTTCGTTCATCTCGTTTAAAAAAATT
>DASYNM010000052.1:0-8070 GCA_036008545.1 Verrucomicrobiia bacterium | reverse complement strand
AGCCTGGCGATGATCAAATCGCCCTTTTCGTTAAAGAGGAAGAAGCGGTCCTGGTTTTTGACGATGAAGGCCGTGGCCCAACGCATTTCCTTGTCGTCGTCGGTAGTGGCCTTGAAGGTCTCCCAAACGCGTTCTCCAGTGGCGGCCTTGAGGCAGCGCAATTGCCCGTAGCTGCAAACGCCGTAAATATAATCATCTTCCAGGAAGGGCGGACTCAGGACGCAATGCAGCGCGTCGGTGTTCTTTTCGCTGACGCGCTGGCTCTGCCAGGTAGTGGTGGCCGCCGGTTTGGTCGGGTCAAGCTTCAGCATCCACGAACCGTTGTAGAAACAGCTCAGAAACAGCATGTCGCCCATTTTGCGCGGTGTCGGGATGGTCATGCCGGCGCGCGCGGGTTGCGATGATTTCAATGACCAATAAACCTCGCCCGTCTCCGGATTCAACGAGTTGATCGATTCCGGATCCCAAACGATCAATTGCTTGACGCCGCCTTCTTCAAAAATCACAGGCGAACAATATCCCGGCTCCTTGGCGCCCAATGCGCGCCAGATTTCCTTCCCAGTGTCTTTGTCCAACGCGACCACCGTGGAATTGGAGCCGGCGGCTAGACAAATCAGTTTGTTGCCTTCCAGCAGCGGGCTTCCGGCAAAGCCCCACATCGGGGTTTTGACGGTGTAGTCCGCTTTGAAATCCCGTGACCAAAGAACGCCTCCCGCCGCCGCATCCAGGCAGCACAAATTGCCTTCGGCCCCAAGCGAATACACTTTGCCCCCACTGACCAGTGGTGTCGTGCGCGGGCCGGACGCGTAGCTGACGGTGTAGGGACACTCGTATTCGTGCCGCCAGACGACTTTGCCGTCGGCCGCGTTCAGGCAGAGAATTCCCTCGGAGCCGGGGATGCTCCCGCGCGCGAAAGGATCGGTCGGCTTGTCCGAAGGCTTGCCGAACTGGTGGTCCAACACATAGACGTGACCGTTGGCCACGGCGGGGCCGGAATAGCCGGAACCGATTGGAGTGCGCCACACCACCGGCGGCCCGCCTGGCGGAAACGCGGTGACAATGCCGGTCTCGCGCCAAACGCTGTCGCGTTCCGGCCCAAGCCACTGCGGCCAATCGTCGGCCCGGAGGCCGGTCGCGCAGCCCAGCGCCATTGCTGCCAACCATATTGCACGCATAAAGAATCCTTCGGATTGTTTTCGGCAATCTGCCTATACGACCGGGCGAAGTCCAATCAAGAAAAGAAGAGACCGAGAGCAGCGTTTTGCATAGCTATTTTGAATTCGTCGGACAGTTTCCCCTCGCCCCGCAGAGCGGGGAGAGGGATAGGGAGAGGGGCACGGAACGAGGAAACCTCCTCACCCAGGCCCTCTCCTCCACAAGAATATGGAAGAGAGGGAGAAAAGGGGAACTCGTCCAAAAAGTCAGATACTTCCGGGCGCCACGACTCGCCTCCGATTTCCCGTTGACATTCCCGGCCGGAGAGGGTTTGATTTTGCCATTGCCTAACTGTCAAATAAAACTATGAGCGAATCCGCATCATCCCCGGGATCTTCCGTCAACGCCCCGACCCTGCACGCGCACCGGCTTTTGTGGGCGGGGTTTATGGCCATCCTGGCTGAGGGGGTCGGCTTCAGCATCCGTGGCGGCATTCTGGCCCAGGGGCTTTGGGCGCATCAATTCGGCTTCACCAACACGGAATTGGGCGTCATTACCGGGGCCGGACTGACCGGCTTCGGCGTCATCATCATCTTTTCCAGCTTGATCGCGGACAAGATCGGCTACGGCCGGTTGATGTTCGGCGCCTTCGCGTTGCACTCCGCCTCAGCCGTACTGACGCTGCTGACGGGGGCGGCCTTTGCTGCCTGGGGCAAACCGGCGGCGGCGCAGTGTTTGTTTTGGGGCACGTTTCTCTTCGCGCTCGGCAACGGGCTGTGCGAAGGGGTTGCCAATCCGCTGATCGCTTCGCTCTTCCCGAAGAACAAATCGAAGTACTTGAGCATCCTTCATGCTGGCTGGCCCGGTGGATTGATCCTGGGCGGGCTTGCTTCCTATTTCATGTGTGGCGGCGTTGGCGGGCAGCCGGTGAAATGGGAAATCCAAATGTGCGCCTTTCTCATCCCGGTGGCTATCTATGGCGGGATGCTGCTGGGGCAGAAATTCCCCAAATCCGAGGCCAGCGAACACGGGGTCAAACAGACCGACATGCTCAGGGAACTGGGATTTTTCGGAGCGTTGATTCTCTGCGCGTTGCTGACGCTCTGGTTTCACGATCTCCTGAGCACCACGGCTTGGATGCACAATCTCGTGGGCGACGCCAGTTGGCTGGTCGCAGCGGTCATGGGCGGTGTGCTGCTGCTGGCTTTCGGTGTCTCGACAAAGTTTGCGCCCGGCTATTTCATCCTGGTCCTTTTGCTCGTCGTTCACTCGTTGCAAGGTTATGTGGAATTGGGCACGGATTCGTGGACTGCTAAAATCTCCGGGGCTATCATGACTTCGGCGCAAAGCGGGTTGCTGCTGACGGTCTATATTTCCGGTTTGATGTTTGTTCTGCGCTTTTTCGCCGGGCCGATTGTCCATAAAATCTCCCCGCTGGGCTTGCTCTTCGTCAGCACCGTGCTTGCTTCCATCGGCTTGGCGCTCTTTGGCCACGCGGATTCGGCCATGTTCTGCATCCTGGCGGCGACTGTCTTTGCGCTGGGCAAAACGTTCATGTGGCCGACGCTGTTGGCCGTCGTCTCCGAAAGATTTCCCAAAGGCGGCGCCATCACCATCGGCGCGATGGGCGGGGCCGGCATGTTGTGCGCGGGATTATTGGGGGGACCGGGCATCGGCTATAATCAGGATTCTAATGCAGCCGACAAGTTGACCAAGGAACATCCGCAAGTCTATGAACGCTACAAAGCCAGCGCTCCCAATTCATTCCTGATGTTCACGACCACCGGGTTGGATGGCGCCAAAGTCGGGGTGTTGGATGACAACGGGAAAGAATTGGATCGCACCGTGGAGCTGTTGGCGAAAGAAAATCGCACCGATGCCAGCACCGCCGCCCTCAACACCTGGTGGGCCTCCGCCAAAACGACGGCGGCGGAAGATAAGCCCATCGTCACCGAGGCCGAGTTGAACGGAGACCGAAAGGCGATGAGCACCACGGCGGTGTTACCGATTGTGCAAGCCGTGTTGTTGCTCGGCATGATTCTTTACTTCAAATCGAGCGGCGGCTACAAGCAGGTCCACATTGAGGGCGCAGGGCAAGGGGCGAAAGAAGTCGCTTAACGCAACACCTAACTCAAAAGCGCCTGGCACGCTTGCCGCAGCGGCTCGAGGTGCTTCTTGGAGCGGGCTTCGATGTAGCAACGGAAAACCGGCTCGGTGCCGCTGGCGCGGAAGGCCACCCATTCGCCATCCGCCAGGAGAAATTTGTAACCGTCCATCGTGATTCGCTTCTCGACCGCGAAAGAGCCGATCTTTTCCACGCTACCCGACAGGCGTGAAAGCAATTCGTCCTTCTTGGCAGGATCAATATGAATGTTGATTCGCTCGGTGAAGAACGGCCCGCCCAGTTTCGTGATTTCCTTAAGCACGGCTCCCAGCGACGTCCCCGCCGCCGCCACTAATTCCGCCATCAGCAAACAGGCCAGGATGCCGTCCTTCTCCGGCACATGCCCGCGCACGCTCAGCCCGCCCGATTCTTCGCCGCCCACGATGACCGGTTCGCGCTCCATGATCGCGCCGATGTATTTGAACCCCACCGGAACTTCGTGCATCTGCACGCCGAATTGCGCCGCCACCGCATCGACTTGATGGCTCGTCACCACTGTCCGCACCGCCGAGCCTTTCCAGCCGCGATGCTTGGCCAGATGATACAACGTCAGCGCCAGCACTTGATTGGGCGTGATCCACGTGCCGTCAGAATCGACCACGCCAAAGCGGTCGGCGTCGCCATCGGTGGCCAGGCCCAGGCGAGCGTGGCCGGCGCGGACGAATTTCCGCAACTCGCCCAAATGTTCGGCGCTCGGCTCCGGCGGGTGTCCGCCAAAGAGCGGATTCAAATCGCCGTGAAAAACCGTCAGGCGCGCGCCCGCCTCGCGCAAAAGCGTGTCAAGATAACCACGGCCGCAGCCGTGCATCAAATCCACGGCCACTTTCAGGCGCGCCTTCTTGATGGCGGAGAAATCGGCCAGCTTGCGAATGTGCCGGAAATAATCCGCCTGCGGATCGATGCCTTTGCAGGAAAAAGTCCCGACGATGGCCGAAGGAAAACTCCAGTTTTCCCGTTGCAGCCGGGCGATGGTTTCTTCAATCGGCTTGGTCGCCTCGGGCGGCGCACCGGCGCCGTCGTGCCGCGAAAATTTGAAGCCGGAGTATTCCGGCGGATTGTGGCTGGCGGTGATGTTAATGCCGCCCAATGCCTTGCGCCGCCGGATGGCGAAAGATAACACGGGCGTCGGCGTGTCGCGCTCGCACACGCGCGGGGTCAGCCCGTTGGCGGTTAAGACCTCGGCCGTTGCCAGAGCAAAAGGGCGACCCAGGAAGCGGCAATCGTAGGCGACGATGACCTCGGGCACGCAGCCCTGGAGACCCGATTGGGGGTCGGCCAAGCCGGCCTTGAGATAATCCGCCACCGCCTGGCTGGCTATGCGGACATTGGCAAAAGTGAAGTCGCGCGCGATCAATGAGCGCCAGCCAGCCGTGCCGAATCGAATCGTTGGGGGAGCCACCTTGGTTTATTGTTTCCAGTCGAAGGCGTCTTTTTTCAACGCGTAAATGTAACCGATGAAAAGCACGACCATGAAGCCCACCATGGAACCGAAGATCAGGCCCGGCTGCTCCTTTATCATGGCCTTGAAATTGACCGCCCACGGGTAGAGGAACACCACCTCGATGTCAAATAGAATAAACAGCATGGCCACGAGGTAAAACTTGACCGAGAGCCGCGTGTTGCCTTCGCCCACCGGCAACATGCCGCATTCGTAAGCTGTGTCCTTGACCGCCGTGCGCCGCGCGCGTTTGCCCAACAGGGATGACGCCACCAGCGTGCCGACCGAAAACAAAATGGCCAGCACGGCCAGCATCAGCACCGGCACATACTGCATCAACTGTGAATCAGACGCTTCCATCGCCATCAATCTAGGAAGCGATTGGGTGCTTGGCAAGTGTGATTCCGACCCATCTGCTCCGCTTGGCGTATCCTCGCAAATTCGGGAGGGCGGAGCGCTGCGACGCCCTGATCATTTTGGGACTCGCGGCGCTCGCCCCTCCCGCCTAAGGGAATCGATAGAACAAAATTGACAACACCGAGAATTGCCGGTAACGTCATGGCGAGTCAGCAGATTTGGAACCCGTTGCGTTGCCAGACGCGTATTTGACCGCGCCCCGGGGTTTCTAAGGGGAAACACACTATGTCTCGGCAATCGACCAGCCCGCCTCGGCACAGCAGCGTAGCCGCCGACGTGAGTCGGCGGATCCGGCGTCACCTCGCAAACAGAATCCGCCGACTCACGTCGGCGGCTACGGGGCAGCACGTCCCAAATCCTGTTCATGTAGCCGCCGACGTAAGTCGGCGGATCCGGCGGGTGCGACTCTGCGCGAGCTGTCTTTTTTTAATGTGTCTGCTGCCTTTCTCGGCGATCTCCCAAATTCAGCAAGCGTGGGCCGTCCATTACAATAACGGCATTACCAATGGAACCAATCAAGCCGTGAAAATGGCCTTGGACTCGGCGGGACACATTTACGTCCTTGGTTTCTCCCAAAACACCAATACCAACCTTGGCTACGTCACAATTAAATACGCGCCTAACGGCACACAACTATGGGCCGCACGCTATGATGACACCAACTCCCCGAGCGCGGTGCCCTCCGGCCTTGTGTTGGATACCAACAACAACGTTATTATAACCGGTAGCGCCCTGACGGTTAAGTACGACTCTAACGGCAACCAGCTTTGGGCAGCGCCTTACTCTGCCAGTGCCATTGCGATGGACCCAGGTGGGAACGCCATTCTGACTGGTATGGCGTCGAGCTTCACCACGGCGAAGCTAAACCCCGCAGGAAGCAATCTTTGGCAGGAGACATACCTCGATCCTATTGGTCCGGCACAGTCACAAGTCGTGCTGGCGGACGCTAGTAGCAACGTCTATGTCGCAGGCTCCTATACTGACATATGCTACAGCACGGGTTGCGAGGAGTCGTTGTTTGTTGTCAAATACGATCAGAACGGCAACCAGCTTTTAACGACGGGGTACGGAGCCGGCCCAGCTGCTTCTGTCGTTGTCGGAGGCGCGGCGCTTGACGGTGCTGGCAACTTATATTTCCTGGCTAGTTTTATCGGCGTGTTCGCAGAATACGAAACTCTTAAGTATTCATCTGCGGGCAATTTAAGTTGGGCCGTCAACGTTAACTACAACGGATCGAGTCGTGGGAAATCGCTGGCTTTGGACAGTGAAACCAATGTTCTGGTGACGGGGCAATGTTTCGCGTACGATTATCGAACTGCGGCGTATGGCTACGGGACCTTTAAGGTGAGCGCGGACGGAGGCACGTTGTGGACGAATTATTTTCCACAAACGCCGCTCGGATCGACCTCCGCAACTTCAATGGCAGTTGATTTCGCTAGCAATTCTTATGTTACCGGCTACTCCCCTGGGGTCAACGGCACCAACGACATCGTCACGATCAAATATGGGCCGAACGGCAACCAAATCTGGCTGCAACGCTACAGCAGCCCAAGTGGCGGGAACGCCGCCGGCAATGCCATCGCCGTCGATGGCAACGGGAACGTCTATGTCACCGGCTATGACACCACGGCGGCGGGCGGAACAGAAATCGTTACCATCAAGTACTCGCCCGTCACCGTGCAACATCGCTCGGACGGAACGGTCATCTTGCAAGCGCAAGGCTCCCCCGGCGAAGCCTTCGACATCGAAGCGAGCACAGACCTGCTCAACTGGCTTGACCTCGGCAGCGTCCTGACCGACACCAACGGCCTCATGCAATTCGACGACACCAACGCCCCCGCCTACCCTGCCCGCTTCTACTACACCTCCCCACAGTAGAATGTAGCCGCCGCCGTAAGGCGGCGGACGAAGAACAGAAGCCATCGCTATCCAAGAATCCGCCGTCTCACGACGGCGGCTACGGGGCAGACCTCGGCGAATTTACCTTTTCACCGTGCAGTTTCCAAAAAAGTTCCCAATAGCCATCCGCCAGAGGATGAAGCGCGGGGTAACCTGGGACCACGGCTCCGAGGTAGGGCCAGTCAATTTCTCGTTTAACCAAGCCGGCTCGGACAGGGTTGGCCAGCGTGTAAAAGCAAAAACTGGCAAATGCATTGCGCACTCTTTCTTTTTCGAGCAGGACGTGGTCGTGCGGTTGGTGTTGCCACGCCCGTCCCGCGCCCAGCGCCGGTTCGAGGTGGGTGCGTAGAAATCTCATCGCGTTGCGTTGATCGGAATCGCGCACCATTCCCATCCAGATCAGGTGAAGATGGTCGGGCATAAGACAGTAGGCAGGACAGAAAAGGTCTTCGCGCGCGGCGGCGTGGAGCATCAGTTCGCGAAAAGCGCAATGGAGCCTGGGCGAAAGCCAGCCGCGCGCCCGCTCTTCCAGTGTATTGGTCCAGAAAACGACCGCGTGCCCCTGATAACGCTTCTTGTCGAGCCGTGGAAGGTTTCCTTTTTCCGATGGCGACACGGCCTCGGTATGCAAGTGCGCCAAGATGATGTCAAGTGGACTCGTAGCCGCTCGTAGCCGCCGACGTAAGTCGGCGGACGGAAAACAGAGGCCGTCGTTATCCAAGAATCCGCCCAAGAATCCGCCGACTCACGTCGGCGGCTACCGGGAGGCGGAGGCGAAATCGCGCTCTCGTAGCCGCCGACGTAAGTCGGCGGACGAAAGACGGCAGCCGCCGTTATCCAAAAATCCGCCGTCTTACGACGGCGGCTACGGCGTTGCACAGACCAAAGGGGCCAAATCTTGCTCAAAAAACGCGATTTCAGAAATCAATACAATTTCTTCTGCCGCAGCATCTTAGCAATCAAGCAGTGCGCGATAGTCTAGTACTGACAGAAAAAA
>DASYNM010000051.1:0-4573 GCA_036008545.1 Verrucomicrobiia bacterium | reverse complement strand
GGCAGAAACGTGGCGGATGTGCCGGAGTTGGCTGGGGTGATCAGGCTGGTGACATCAAAGTAATCTAGGTCGCCGCGGATGGCCAAAACCGAGCGGAACTTGTCCGTCCACTGAACTTTGTTTTCCGCGTAGATTCCGACTTGCGTGTCTGTGAAATGATCCGCTTCGGTGGTGGCGGGCAGAGTGGTGTCGCTGGCGGAATCGAATTTGTCCACGCGTACGCGATCCTCCGTCTGGTAAAGACCGTTGTTGATCCAGTCGTTGCGGGCTTGCAGGCCGAACGAATTCTCCACGTCCCTGTCAAACCACTGGCTGAAAATCGTGTGCCGCGCGTCCAAGCCGCCCACCCATCGCCGGTCCTGTTGCTCGAACTGGTCGCCGCGTTCGGTGTCGGTCAGGAAGTAAGTGAAATCGGAGAACAGATCGAGATCATAATAGAATCCATAGCTCATTATCTTGGTCTCGGAGTTTGCGTCCAAGCGATGCCACTCGGCTTGCAAGCTGTAACGCTCAGAATTGCCGCCGTCAGTCGGATTGAGAGTGCCGAAGTAACCCACTAGAGGCACAGCGTTTTCGGCGATTTGATCGCTCGAATTCCATTTGCCATGATAGGCGCGCCCGGTGACGCTGAAGCCGTTGGCCGCGTCGCCCTGACTATACGTCATGAGGCCGTTGAACTTGGAATAGTCATCGGGATGCACCCAGGGGCCGTCGTCGTGAAATGCTTCGCCACCGACCAGCAAATTGCCTGCGCCCAATTTTTGCGATAGGCCGAATACGCCGCGCTCATAACCGAACATGCCGCCTTCCAGAGTGACGAAGTCTTGGGGCAGCGTTTTGTAGAACACCAGATGGGCCGCTCCGGCGGAACCATAGTTGCCGACCTCTGCGTAGTAGGGGCCTTTCTCGTAATCCAACTGCTCCACAAACTCCGGGGTGACGGTGTTCATGTCCGAGTAACCCTCGCCATGCGCGTGCGACGGCAGGTTAAGCGGCATCCCGTCGAGATAAGTGGCGAAGTCCGTGCCATGATCCAGATTGAATCCGCGCAGAAAATACTGGTTGGCCTTGCCGCCGCCGGCGTGCTGGGTGACGATGACGCCGGGTACGGTTTCCAGGATTTCTCCTGTCCGCAAAATCGGTCGATCTGCAAGCTGCGCCGCCCCGGTTGTGCCTTGCGTGGCTGAGGACGCAATCCCGATCATGTTGTCCTTGCGGCCCTCGACGACAACTTCAGGAAGTTGCGTTGGATTCGAGTTCGTGGGCTCCGGCATGGACGTCCCCGCCGGAGTGTTGGTGACTTGCTGAGCAACTGCGGCGCTGCCAACTAAGCAGGCCACGATCATGGCGAACAACCTCGCCGCGGCGAGACCAAGCCCGTGCAATAAGAGAGTTGCCAGAATGAAACCAAGTCCGAATGTCACCATGCTGGCCGACCCGGGCATTTCCGCTCCGTGCGCGAAGCCATGAAAAAACGCGAAAAATCCGACCAGCAAAATAGCTGGACCAACTCGGAAGTGAATTCGCCGGGCCACCAGCACACTGAATACAGCGACGGATAACAAGATGGCGAGCTCGACACCCGGCACCATGATACCCGTGACCCCGACGATCCCTCCAAGGGTCATCACGCCGACGAAAGTCAACGGAATCAACCAAACGGCGCGACCACGTTGCTGCGCGGCCCACAGCCCCACGGCAATCATGACCACGAGATGATCCCAGCCATGCAAGGGATGATTGAAACCGTCGTGCCACCCATTCACCGCCGCGCCCGCCGCATGCGCGTGAGCTGCCATGGGAACAAGCATCAGCCCGGCGAGCAGCAAGAGTCGTTTCAGCGTCATGCCCGCTGGAAATTGAACCCCAATGCGCGCATGGCCTTTGATTGGTGGATTCGTGGATTCTTGGGCGTTTGACTGGATGCCTGTGCCCGCGACCAACCGTATATGGCCAAACCTTGACTCTGTTTTCATACTCATTGCGGCCGGTCGTTAACTCGAACTGGAGACGAGGATTTGAATGCGGCAGGCGAAACAAAATCCACCTGCGTTGCAGCTACAGGTTCAAGGCCCGCCATCGCTGCCACAGGTGGCTTTCGCTCTTGACGCTACATTTCGCGCGAAGCGGACCACAAGATATTCTTGGGCTAATTCCCGCATACGCGTTGAACGAACCAAAATCCACCCGCCAGTGCTATTACAACGGAACAGGCGGGCGCCCAGCGCAAAGTGAATTGCGGCCTGTCTTTCAGCCGCCACAAAATGGGCAGAATCACCGCTGCGACCATGATTTGCCCGATTTCTACCCCGGAGTTGAAAGCCAGCAAAGGCACAGCGACTGCTCCGCCGTTGGATCCAACACCCATTTCACGCAAGGCGCCGGCAAATCCGAATCCGTGGACCAGACCGAAACCAAAAGTGAGCAGGACGCGGTGCGATGCCGCCTGGCCACGGTGGAGATTGGCGATGCCCACGTAAACAACGGTCGCCGCAATTAAAGGTTCCACGATTCGGCTCGGAATCTCTACCCAGCCCAAGGTAGCCAGGGCCAGGCTGATGGAATGGGCGATTGTGAATGAAGTGATGACCTTGACGACGGAGGAAATCTTTTTGCAACCGATCAGTAAGGCGAAGAGAAAGAGAAGATGATCATATCCAGTGAGGATATGCTTTATCCCCATTTCCAAAAACTCGTAAAACGGATGAGAAGGTGGTGCGGTTGCACGAGTGTACGCGGCCAGCACTACCTCCATATCCTGGTTCGAATTTCCGAGTAATTTCTCCGCTAGCGTGTCGCCGTTGGCGCCGATCAAGGCAAAGTATTGACGGTGACCAAATGGAAGGCGGTCCAGCAAAATGGAACGAACCCGAAGGTGGCTGGCAGGCGAGGCACTGAAGAGCAACTCGAATTCGACGTCCTTATTGGACAGGAGCCTGGCCTTCGCTTGGATGGGGAGCGATTGCTGTCCGTCAAACCAAATTTCGAGGCTTTGAGCGGCAAGCGTTTCCAAGCGCGCGAGGTCCGGTTTCTCGTCGTTGCAAATCGCCTCGATATCGCCGGGGGCGAAAGTCAGGATGGCTTGAAGCGTGCCGCTTCGCAGCGTCAGTTTAGCGGAACTGAGGCCGGGGTCGTGGGCGCGGGACGAAAGCGTTCCGCAGAGAATGTAACCACTGGCTAGTAGGATGCGGAAGAACATAAGGTAAAGGTTAGGGAACCGGCGGCATGACCACCGCCGGTTTCGTGGAAGGCACGGCGAATGAGTCAATCATGCGAATGGTTGCGGCCATTCTGCGGGGTGGACTCGTAGGGGAAGACCTTGCTATAGATGGCGTCGTTAGTCAGGACGTTCTGGCTCGCCGTCGGCGGATTGACGTAGAGGCCAAAGCCAGGTCCAAGAATGTTCGTTGAATCCAAGAGTGCTTTCAAAGCGATGTCCACGACGTTGTCGCCATAACGGCGTCCGTTTGGCCAACCGCCGGAGACCGCGGAACCGCTGACCTTGCTCATGAGGGTATCACCTCCAAACACGCCGAGGCTGCTGTAGCCTGCGTCGTTAGTGCCGCCGCCTTGCAGCAAAGCCGGGCCGGTTGAGAGATCCACCTTAATCACGTCCGGAATAAAGATGTAGGCCATGTCGGCGCGATTGCTTTCAATGTTCGGGCTGTTGGTGCCACCGTTGTAGATTTCGTTGAACAATTTGCACGGCTCCGGGTTCAGGGCGTATTTGGCAAAGATCGCGCTGTCGATGGTGGGATCGGTCCGGCTGTAAAGATCCTTGTCGGCCAAAGCAACCAGCACCTCATTGAAGAGAGGATTGCCTTGCCGGGCTACCTGCACCCAGCCACCGGAAGTAGTCGTCGCCGATTGATTTGGCCCAAGCTCGAATGGATTGCGGTTCATTTTATCAAGGCTGGCCAAGGATGCGGCTGAGTAAGTGGCTCCGTTGCGCAGTGCGGAGATGGCTCGGCGACTGGTAGTCGCGTAAACGCCGACGGTCTGCATGTCGCCACCTAACTCTGACATGGGAATGCGCAGGATCATCTCATGGATGTTGAAACCCTTTTGCGAATCTTTGCCGGGATCGCGCAGTTGCAGGAGGTCGAAAACCGCGAGGACATCGGCATAAAAGCCATCGTCGCGCTGGCCAGCGAACGCCAGGTAGCCTCCATTCGTATAGACCGCCTGGCGAGTATAGGCATCGAGATCGGCCGGATCGGCCACACCTGGTTTGGCGGGGTTGTTACCGTCATTCCCCAAATTGTAGAGCGGGGTGGCAATGCCTTCATTATTCGGTGGGACGAGGATATTCGTGCCGATGATCGTGGATCGGTTGTCGCGGTGATCAACCTTGGTGACGGAATAAGTCTGGCGCAAATTCTGGCCCGCATCGCCAATATTGTTGATGACGCCCAAATAGGAAACAAGAATGGTCCCCGTGGTGGCGTAGCTGGTGTGGAATTGAAACTGGTAACTGAGAGTAGCCCGGCCGGCATCCACGTCGTTCAAAGCGGAGCTTGGCAAGCCACGCGACTTGTTGGTGGTGCAGATATGGATTTGATAGAGGACGTTC
>DASYNM010000050.1:0-5080 GCA_036008545.1 Verrucomicrobiia bacterium | reverse complement strand
ATCACGGTTTCCTGGGCATCGGCCGTGTCGAGCGAGGCGGCAAACTTCTGGATTTCCCTAAAATTGGCCGCGCTGGACAAAACCATCAGCGAGTTGGCCGTGTCGCTGGCCGAAATTTCGATGATTTCCTTGGATTGCTTGCCGGTCAGTTTTTGGTAAAGCGGTTCAATTTCCTTGGCCAATTCCTGCGCGTTCACATTCTTCAAGTTGATGGCCCTTACGATGACGTCGTCGTTTTTTTCCACGTCCAGGGCCTCGATTAGGCCGGCGGCGGCGGCCAGGTTGTCGTTGTAATCGGTCACGATCATCAGATTGGCCCTGTCGTCAGTCACCACCACCGCATCCTTGGTTAGCACGCTTTTGACTTTCTCGGTCAGATCCGCCACCGGCAGATGTTGGAGTGGAAAGACCCTTACCAGGCGCTGATGGCCGCCCGGAACCTCCGTGGACGATGGCCCCTGCAAGGCGGGACTCAGGTTCATCTTCGATTCCTGGTCGGCCGGGACAATGAGGATGGAATCGGCTGATTCAATGGCGGCGAACCCTTCCATGTCCAAGGCGCGATACACCATCGTGACCGCTTCGCGCCGGGTCACCTTTTTGGTGCCGACAATGGTGACTTGACAGTGCGCCGTGGGAAATTTGATTACGCTCTTGCCGGTGTTCTCGGACAACCATTGCAGCACCTGATCTATCTGCATGTTTTGAAAGCTCAACTCGATCAAATCGGTCGGCAATTTTTTGGGTTCAGCGGCCGCCCCGTCAGGCGCGTTGGTGGAACCGTCGGGCGCATTTGTGGAAGCCGCCGTGGTATTCGTCGAGGCGGCGGCAGCGGGGGCGGCGGCGTTCTGGGCTTGAACCGAGGTCCGGGAAGCCCAGAGCAGGACTGCCGCTAAAAAGAGCGACAGCATGATGGCCGCGAAGCTAAATTTTAACTGCCGACGTTTGGGTGATTGCATTGTTGGGTCTCCTTTTCTTTGGACTAAAGTGTCGGGGCGGTTGAGGCATTGTTGCCTGCCCTATTTTGGTTCGGCGCGCTTTTGGTTGGCGCGTTGGTGGAAGGCGCGTTGGTCGAAGCGATGTTAGTAGAGGGCGCGTTGGTTGGCTTAGGCATCAAGCTCTCGCCGCCTATGCCGTCAAATAGAGTCAGTTCGTTTGTTTCCCCACCCGATTCAACAAGCACTCGGTTGACACCGATGCGCAGGAGTTTGATGCCGCCAATTTCTCCGCCTACTTTGACCGGGCCGGTCTGGCCAGTGGTAGCCCGAATGAACGCCTCCTGGTCGGCAATGCCGATCAAGGCCATGGGCATCGGCCTCATAATGGGTCCAAGAAGCTCGCTGTCGATGATCCTATCCACGCGGGCCTGGACTTCGGGCGGAAGCTCGATCGGTTTCATGCCGCCTCCCATGGGCCCGCCTGGCATCCCGCCACCCATCATCTGGGCCATCATGCCAGGCGGCATGCCGGGCATTCCTCCGGGCGGACCGGCGTTTTGCGACGCGCCATGATTCGGACCGGCGCTGGCGTTGGTCTGCGCAGGCTCGCCAGCAGCGAGGGCGTTGGTCGATTTCGGTGTCGCATTCGTGCCTTGAACCACGTTGGTGCCATTGGCCACATTCGTCCCATTGGCTATGTTCGTGCCGTTGGTTGCATTTGTGTTGGTGGACACGTTGGCGCCAATCGATGCATTCGTACCATTGGTGTCCTTCTGCGCAGACTTCGCCACCTCGTTCGTCGCGTTGGCCAAGGCGGGTAGAGCCGGGATATTCAGTTTTGCCAGAGGGTTTCCGCGCAGAATCAGGCTGGCCAGTTGCCAGACCAGCAGCGCGGCCATCGCCAGGCAGATGATTTTGACGGGGCGTTCGAAGCGCTCAAACATGGGGCTGCTCCTTCGCTTTCCAGGCGTCAAAATCCAGAACCACAATGGTCATTTTAACCTTCATGCCATTGGGCATTTGCGGGTTGGAAGTGAGTTCAAGGTTGTCAATAATAACGGGAAAGCCGATGTGGTCCAGGTTATGCAACAAACCCATCACGGCGGCGATCTGACCGTTGCCTTCAAATTGAATCGAGCCGGCCTCTCTGGCGGAAGGACGCCCGGGCGTTTCGCGAATTGGCCCCAAACCCACTCTACCAGCCGCCGCCGCATGTTGAATGGCCGCGCTGGCTTCCGCCAAGACCGAGGCACGCTTGAGTTGGACCGGGTCCATGTGGAAGCGATCCATCAGGTTGCTGGCGGTCCCGGTCTTTTCCTCGTACGGCTTGATGACGTTGCGCAAGTCGGTGGCTTGTTGCACAAGGTTGTCGTAGGCCTCGCGCCGATCCGTGAAAAAGCTCCACAAGCTCGACCCAAAGAAGAGCACGAGATAAATGGCGACGCCCACCGCCGCGATGCGGATGGTGCGCTTTTCTTTGGGTGTAAGCTGGCGCTTCATGAGTCGGGAGTGGTTTGAATCCGGGGCCGCCTTCGGACGCGCGGAGGTGTTTGCGTGTCAGGTCCGCCCGGTGGTGGAGCGGGCGCCGCTTGGACTGGGACGCCCGTGGGCGGCGGCTGCGGCATCATCATCATCGGTTCTGGCGGCGGCATATTGAAGTCCGGCACCGGGCCGGCCAAGCGTTGGCGATCCGTCTTTGTACTGGGCGGTTCCACGGGCAGAGGTTTGCGCCATTGAGCCGCTCTTAATTCCGCCGTCATCCTCACACTCATGCGGCGATCGGGCGACATGGCCTGCTCCTCCACCATCACATTGGTGAACCAGCCGGTATCAATAAGCTTGGCGCGGAAATCGGTGACTCCCTGGGAGTTGGGCATCTTGAGCCGGAGGGTGATTTCCGGATGGCGGCTCATCGTCAGGCTCTCAAGGCTCGTGCCTTGCGGCGCGGATTTGGCCAACAGGTAAATCGTGTCCAGGTATGGCGGCTGGTTCTCTTTGAGGAACTTTAGAAATTCCAGCTCCTGATCAATCGTGGTGAGCCGCCCGCGATCTGCTTGGAGCGCGGCCAGTTTCTTTTCCAGGAAAGGCTTGAACACGAGTGCCTCCGCGTACGGGAAACAAATCGCACCCAAGGCAAGCAACACGGCGGCGGCGGCCCATTTCCAAACCGCCGGTCTGACCTGTCGGGTCACCATCTGCCCTCCGCCTGATTCGAGGATTAACGGAGGAGCTGTGCCATTCCTTGCTGTTGATTTCATTAACCCGGCGATAACAGCCGACGGCCCCCCTCCGGGCGCCTGGGCCAGGCTTTCGCATGACACCGCGTCGCTCAGCACGCCGGCCAAAAGCGCCGCCAATCGCGGATTGCGCGCGCTTTTTCCAGTCAGGTAAAGTGTGCCGCCCAGCGTCACGGGCCTGATGACTTCCGCCAGTTCCGCCAATGCGGATTCCGTGGCGCTCTGCAACAATGGCACCTGCGGGCCAAACAGCGCACTCGGTTGATCCAGCGCCATTTTGAGTTTCTCGGCCTCGTCGTGGCTGACGGCCAGTTTTTCCTGGATCGCGCGGGTGATGGTTTCGCCGCCCCAAGCCAGAATGCGGATGGAAGTCGGAACACCGTGGTCGAAGGACGTCAATTCAGAATGGGTGCGCCCGATGTCCAGCACCGCGCACGAGGCGGTGGGCGGGGGATGGAGATCGGCCCGCGACAGCGCCGCGAGAGTGAAAGTGGGCGCCACGCCGCACGAAACCAGAACGCTTGTGTAATCCTCCAGCACTTCCTTTTTCACGGCCACGACCAGCAATTCCTGTTTTGCCGCACCGCCGTTGGCCGATGCGTTGGGCGAGCCGACGGGGCGGCTGCCCCAGGCCAATTCTTCCGGGGAAAGAGGAAATTCGCTTTCGATTTGCAACCGCAGCACGCGCCGCAGTTCGTCTCCCGATGAAGCGGGCAAAGTCAGCCGCCGCATCGAAACTCCGCGCGCGCCGATGGCGCAGAAGGCGCTCAGGTCCGTCGCCCGGCCTTTCTTGCTGAGGAATCCGCGCAGGCTCAAGGCCAGTCTCTCGCGGCACAGATCGGTCAAGCGCCCGTTTTCTCCGCGCTCGATGGGAAAGGCAAAGGCATCGTCGCCAAAGACCGCCTGGAGCGAACTTTGACCGATGTCAATAAAAAGACCGGTGGCATTGTTGGAGGGGAGGCTGTTCATAAGTCCTCCCGGTAGGCAAGGGTTTCGATATCGCTGCGGCCAATGTGAACTATGGCCTCGACGCGCTGCCGCACGCCGGATGAATTAATTTTTCCCTCGGCGATGATGCGATAAGTCTCGGAGCGGGCCGTGACCAGAGCAACAACTTGCTTGAAAATAGCGCGTGTCATTCCATCCACTTTCAGGAGGCCGGCGACATTGTCGAAATAGCCGGTCGATTTTCGATAGTTGATGATCGCCTGCGCCAGAGTCCGATCCACGCCTGGCAGGCAAATGAGGACATCGATGCTGGCGGTATTTATATTGATCAATCCCGTCAGGTCCGTACCGCTGGCCAACGTGAGACTGTCGGCGATTTGCTCCAGCAATTCCTGGCTGATCACCGGCGCGCCTGAATTGCCCGAACCATTCCCGCCGCCCTGCTGATTTCCAGCCGCTTGCGGATTGGAACCGTCGCCAGGATTTCCATCGCCTTGGTTTGCATTTTGCGCGGTGACGGAAAGGAGGTCGTCCAGCGTTTGTAACTGGTTCTGGTTGCGATAGGAGACAATCGCCCTGGCGATGGGCTGCGTGATTCCGGCAACGGTCATAAGCGTGGCCTCATCAGCCGTCTGGGGATTGATGCGGTCTTTGCCCGATGCGTCCACATCTTTGTCCGTGTCCGTGACCGTGAGCAAAGCGGCCCAGCCCGGATTTGGAGGAGGCGGCGGCTTGGAGCCGGGTGGACTTTGATCGGCCGGATCTTCGTCGCTATCCAAGAAGCCGTTTTGATTATCGTCGTTGCCCAGCAAAAGCTCGGGCGTGACCCCACGCACCATCAGCAGTTCGCGCACGGTTTGGAAAGGGCCGTTGCGCGCAAGGTAGGGTGGCCGAAGGGACATGTAGTAATCCGAATCGGCGCCGCCCGGTGTCGTGCCGTTTTGCGTGGCAGGGTTC
>DASYNM010000049.1:0-6591 GCA_036008545.1 Verrucomicrobiia bacterium | reverse complement strand
GTAAATGCTCTTCTAGCGCTTTTCAAATCGTCACCTCGTTGTGTTAGTTGAATATAGCTCTTCCTCAGGAAAATGGCCAGATAATTAGCGAAGCGAACCTCATTTTTGCTTCGCCGCCTTGGCTTCGGCCTTCGCGATGGTGTCCTCCAAAATCACCCGCTGGTCTTTGTCCAATTTCACGGTGAAGGCGATCTTTTTCAACGGCTTGACGGCAGCGACGTAATTGCTTTGGTCGATGGCGGTCAACCCTTCTTCCAGGTTTTGCTTGGCGTCGCCCGCTAGGGATTGCAATGCCGCTCGGACTTTGGCCGTGTCGATGTTCTGCTTGGCACAGCCCAAGGCCACCGACGCGATTAGGCCTGTCGTGGCGAAAATCTGAATCAGCCTCTTTTTCATGACTGTCATAAGTTTAGCAGACCCGCCCGGTTTGTCTGTCTTTTTGTGCGGCGCAGATTTAACGCAATATTGGCTACCATTCGCCCGGTATTTGACTTACAAGCTCCACACGGCGCGACGGTGATCGCCTCAAGCCGCGAAAATAAAATCGTTTTTATGCAAAATTAGCTTGTTTTAAGATTAAAACATTGTTATCTGCATAATAGTGTGATGATATCCACCACTTTCCGTAATTTTAGCATCCGCGCGGCTGCTGTATCTGTTGTTGTCGCCACGACGGCTACTGCGCAAGACGCCGCGCCGACTGTCGCCACTACCAATGCCACTTCAGCCCAGCAGTGGTGGAGCTGGCACCTAGCCGATACGGAGATCGGCGAGTGGCATCCGAATTTCCCGGCGCAGTATTCCGGCCCGGAAAGTTTGGACAACCACGCCGCGACGGTGGAAACGGTTGCTCTCGAATTGTTTCTCGGCGCGCGCTTGTGGACGGGCGCGGAATTTCACGTGGACGGCTTGTTTTGGCAGGGATTTGGATTCAACCACACCCTCGGCGTCGAAGCCTTTCCCAGCGCCGAAGCTTACAAAATCGGTTCGAAGTCGGGCAACATCACTCCCGCCCGCGTTTTCATCCGGCAAACCATCGGATTGGGTGGCGACCAGCAACCGGTGGCCGATGATGCCCTTCACCTGGCCGGCCAGCAGGACATTTCCCGTATCACCATGACGGTGGGAGAGATAAGCGTCCTGGATATTTTTGATCAAAACTCCTATGCCGGCGATCCTACCACACAATTTCTGAATTGGGGGTTGGTGGGAAACGAGGCCTGGGATTATCCAGCCTCCAGCTTGGGCTACATCACCGGATTCGCGGCCGAATTGAACCAATCCAATTGGACAGCGCGCTACGGAATGTTTCAGGAGCCGCGCGTGCAAAATGGCATGGCGAGCGACCCAGCCTATTTGCGGGCCTGGGGCATGGTTACGGAATTCGAACGCCGCTTCACCCTCCACGATCATCCGGGCGCAGTGCGTTTGCTCGCCTACCTGAACCGGGCGCACATGGGCAGTTACGCGGAAGCGAATGACAATCCCGAACGGCCGGCCAACATCGTAGTGACGCGCGCCTACCGTTTGAATTACGGCTTTTGCCTGAATACGGAATACGAATTGATCAAGGGCGTAGGCGCTTTTGCGCGCCTGGGCTGGAACGCCGGCCAGACCGAAGATTGGGCCTACGCGGACGTGCAAAAGGCCGTCTCGGCAGGGTTGAGCATCAAAGGGGATTTTTGGCATCGGCCCGGCGACACGGTGGGATTGGCCGGCATCATCAACGGGATTTCGCGTGTGCAGCGGCAATACTTCGAGGACGGCGGCTTGGGCATTCTGGCTGGCGATGGCGCGCTGAATTACGGTTTGGAGCAGACTTTGGAAACCTACTACAAATTTCAAATCTGGAAAAACCTCAGTGCCACAGCGGATTATCAATATGTGATCAATCCTGCCTACAACAAAGATCGTGGTCCAGTCTCAATCGTCAGCGGGCGCATCCACTGGGATTTCTGATCGCAGCAATCCCCTGCGGAAGAATTCTCTAGCTTAGAAAAGCTTTTACCACGAAGAACACGAAGATGCACGAAGGGAAAAGTCGCCTCTTCTCAACTTCGCATTACTATCTCGAAAAGCTTTGTTTTTTTAACAGGATTTTCGACCGGATGAACAGGATGAACAGGATTTAGAAATGACAGAAGAAGAAGGCTTTATCCTGTCAATCCTGTTCATCCTGTCCAAATGTCTTTTCTTGGTTGCGGCTGGCCGCGCTGTGCTCTTCGTGGTTGAGTTTCTCTACCCTCGAGGAATTCGTTGGTTGCGCCTCGCGGAGAGGAGTCAAAGTGAAGCAAAAATCTTTTCCAGGAAAACGCGGTTGGCGCGCGCACTGGCGGTGACTTCGGCCAGCGTCCTGCCGCCGGCGCCTTCGACGAATGTCGGCCCGTTAAAACGCGCCTTCTTCAATTCCTCATAAACACCGCGAAAATCGACTTTGCCCGTCCCGAATTCGATCATGACATCGCCCGTTTTCCCTGGACAATCTTTAGCGCAAAAGCCAGTGACATATTGGACGATTGGCTTCAACTCTTCTACGGGGTCCTTGCCGGTGTAGTAGATGATGTTCCCCGCGTCATACCAAATTTTGAAATTGGGACGGTTGACCTCTTTGAGGCAGCGCACAATTTCCGCCGAAGCACCACTGGCGCCGCCGTGCGGTTTCAGCACGAGTTTAATTTTACGTTCCTGCGCGTAATCGGCGGCATCGGTCATCGCCTTGTAATACCGGGAAAAGTTTTCAGCCTTGTCCGCGCCGAAAGTCAGCAGCCATTCCAGATTCAGAAACTGAGCATGATCGATCTGGCGGCGGATTTGTTGCACCATTTCTTCTTGAGGAACTTCAAAATTGGGCCGCAAAGCCCCCATCGTCGCCCTCAGACCGGACTCGGCGATTCGTTTCTTTAGTCCCGGCAAATAATCGGTCTCGCTGGCAGCGGCCAGGAACGGCTCGCCTGGCATGGGTGTCAACAGGCCCATAAACGTATAACCCGCCTCCTTGATTCCCGCCAACGCGGCATCCAGCCCCCAATTGGCCGGCTGCGGCACTGAAGTCGGCTGTTGAGACGCGCCGAACTTTTGCATCCAAGGCCGATTAAAACAGCCAATGGGCCACGAAACGCCGGGCGCGGCAGGAAGATCCAAAACAGTCATCGCAGTCGTCGCGACTGTAGCTTTGACAAAACTTCGGCGAGAAAAACGGCGGCAATCCGTATGCATGGCCACTAAGTTGCCAAATCCATTAGCCATCGACCACCTCAATTTGTGGCATCGAGTATTGTCGCTAAAGTCCAGCGTTGCGCGCAGGCGTATTGATGACTTCTGCCGTGGACGAGGCGGCAGTCATGCTACCCGCGCCATCGACAAGCAAGCGAAGCGCATTTACGGTAAGCGTTCCGAAATGTCGATTGCTCAAACCGGTTTGCTCGTTGATAATTAGAAAACCGTCCGAGAGTGTAATGGTTTGGTTTGCCTCGCCGGTGACAGCAACGGGTTGTCCGTCAACCATCAGGCCCACCACGGCGGATTTCCCGCTGGTCGAAACGTTTAGGAATTCGGCATTTGCCGTGGCTGCAGATTCAACCCACAGCGCACTAACGTGATGAGACCCCAGCGTTATATCCAAAGAAGCCAGGGCTGCCTGTGATTGATCCTGCGAAGCGTTGCCCACTGTAAGAGCGTAAAGCAAATGGGCGGACACGCCGGGAATAGGCGGTGTATCGCGCATGAAATTTTGGCGCTGGCCGCCCTTGGCCGGAGCGAGGCCTGTTTCTGCCAATGCCACTGGATCGGCTTCCGACTGGGTCACCTGCAAAGCTACCGCATGGCCAGCAAATGTAGGTGATTGATAGAATTCCTGGCCAAAGGCTAGCATCGGAAAAGCCGCGAACCAAGCCAGCGTCTGAAGCCATAGCCGTCTGCTAAAGTATGTACGCATAGCCACCTCCGCCATAAACTTAGCTCCTCACAGGACAGCCGCTATCCCTGCAATTGCCTCAAACCGCATCGGCAAAAAGCTGATGGTGGAGTTCGGTTTGTGGTCCAGCACTATATTGTGATTCGGGCACATTCGATTTTTAGTATGCTTAGGTGGCGCCAAAACCGCCGCGATTTCACGGGTGTTCCGCTTCCGCCTTCAAAAGTTATTCGAATCACAGCGAAATCGTTTTGTAAAAATACCCTCAAAAAACCCCTTGCGTCGCCCAACCGGGCTTTTACAAATCGTTTACGTTGCATGGCCCTGTTTTTATTATGCCAGGTAATCCACCCGGGGGATATTCATCCTCAGAGCGAAGACAATATTCGCATTACAAAGAAAGGATCCGTATGAAAACAAAGAGTCTCATGGCTGCCTTAGTCGTTGGAATGTTGGCAACGTTGCCGGCACACGCCTTCCCCTATTTCAATCGCGGCACTTACGCCTCGCGCTTCCGCCCGGCTCAACCCGCGCCCGCTACACGGGCACAATCTCAGCCAACTTCGAGTCAGCCTAATTCCGAACTTCAAGTCGCCGTCATGGCGAAATCGCAAGCGGGAGCGACCGCGAACAATTTCGGAGGCGACATGTGGTACGGTTCCAGTTCACGTTCGCGCGCGACCCATTCGCACTGAAGTGCAGGGGGGTTTGAAGATCTGGAAACTGATTTCGCTTTTAGGGAACCAACACTGACGGCCTGACCGATTCTTGGAGTCGCTCAGGCCGTCTTAGTTTAGCCATCCGGCGGTGCCGTTATCTGGCGACTGTCGGCGCCCCCACGCGCGGAGCGGGCAGTTCGGTTGAAGTTTTGATTCGCCGACCTTACCCCAAACCCGTTTTTTTGCTTGCTCCCGAGACGGTCTTGGGCGGCAATATCGCAGTGTCGGACAAGACCTTTATTTTCGCGCTCATTTTTCCTGCGAGCCGCTGTCGTTTTCTTCTCCTTTGCGGTGTGCTGACGCTCTCGCTCGCCTATTTCCAAAACACCGCCCGTGCCGGCGATTGGCCGCAGTGGCTAGGACCACAACGCGATGGGCATGCGTCCGCCGATTCTCCATCGGTGGAAAAATTAGCGGCAGATTTAAAGGTCCTCTGGCGCAAACGCATTGGCGGCGGCTTTTCCTCCCCGGTCGTCGCGGGCGGAAAGCTTGTCGTGTTCGATGAAAATGGCCGGGAGGAAATCGCCCATTTGCTGGACGCCAAAACGGGCGCGGAAATTTGGAGCGCGCCCATTGGCGCTGTTTACCGCGACGAATGGGGCGCCGGCCCGCGCAGCACTCCCATCATCGATGGCGATCTGGTTTTTGTGCAATCTTGCCGCGGCGAATTTCGTTGCCTCAATCTGGCCACCGGTAGCGTGGTCTGGGGCGTCAGTTTCGAGAAGGATTTCGGCGTCAAATTCCTCGGCAGCAAAGCCAATGAAGGCACCGCCGCCCGGCGTGGCAACAACGGCTCCGCCCTGGTGGATGGCGACGCGGTCATCGTACCCGTCGGTTCGACCGCCGGCGCAACCCTCGTTTGCTTTGACAAGCGCACTGGAAAAATATTGTGGAAAGCGGGTGATGACGAAGCGGCGTACTCCTCTCCGGTGGTGGCAACCTTGGCAGGTGTCAAACAGATCGTAGCCATTGACGCCGACGCCTTGATGGGAGTGGAGCGTGAACACGGCACAATTCTGTGGCGCGTTCCGTTTCGGACTGATGCCAAGCGACACGCGGCCACGCCAGTCATTTACGGCGGCTCGGTCATCGTCAATTCGCATACGATCGGATTAGTCGCCACGAAAATCGCAGGGCAGAGTGGGGGACTCAGCGCGGTTCCGCTCTGGGCGAACGAGGAGTTGAAGATCAATCTCTCCACGCCGGTGCGGGTTGGTGATTATCTCTACGATCAAGGCCCGAACCAGACTTACGTCTGCGCCGATGCGCGCACGGGCCGGACGATGTGGCAAGCACCAGGCTTTGGCGCGCGCGGCACCGAGAATTCCTCAACCATTGCCGTCGGAAAGAATCTCCTCATCTTGACCGACGAAGGCGAACTGGTCCTGATTGCCGCCCGCAGCGATCACTACACCGAGTTGTCACGCGTCCAGGCTTGCGGAAAAAACTGGAATTTCCCCGCCTTCGCCGATGGCCACCTCTACGTGCGCGACGCCCGCGGGTTGGTCTGCTACGATCTGCTGCCTTAACTTAATTCAAACTTCCGCTTGCGGAGTATATCAAAATTGTGATAAAGTGACTTGTGAATAAATTATGCCTGAAACGCAAGTTGTCTTCTATCAAGAGGCTGATGGCCAAGCCCCAGTTGTGGATTGGCTTCAGGAACTTCTGGACAGCAACGAGAGGGCATGGGCGAACTGCCGGGCTCGCATTGAGCTTTTGGCCCAGTTCGGCCACGAACTCAGGCGTCCGGCGGCAGATTATTTGCGCGATGGCATTCATGAATTGCGCGTTAAACAAGGGCACGTTCAATATCGGCTGCTCTATTTTTTTCATGGGCGTCAAGTTGCCATTATTGCGCATGCTTTGACCAAAGAAGACGAGGTGCCGAACTCGGACGTTGAACGCGCAATTAGGCGGAAGAAGCAATTTGAAGCAAATCCAAAGGCGCACACTTAT
>DASYNM010000048.1:0-10859 GCA_036008545.1 Verrucomicrobiia bacterium | reverse complement strand
GAGAACCGGAAGACGGTCCCGCCGTCGCGTTCCTGCCGGATCGAGTCACCGGCCTGCTCCAGAAAATCCAAGGCGGGCTGGTTTTTGGAGGAAGCCTGGAATAAAATATCCACCTTGCCAATCCCGCGCGCGAGCGCCAGGCGTCCGAGCTCGGCGAGCATTTGATGTTCGACTCCCTTGCCCAGGACCCGGCAGCTCAACAGGAATGTGTCCACCGCCAACGCTTCAGTCGTCGCCTTATACATCATTACTCCCACCAAACCGGAATCCCCAAAACGGTCACTGACGAAAACAGAGAGGACTTTGGCTCCCGAATCCAGGAACAGTTGCAGTTCGTTTTCCGTTCGGCGCTGGGTCGCGCAGTTGAACTGGTTGGTGCGTTGCGTTAGTTGCGCGACTCGAGGAAGTTGAGCCACCGTCAGTTCGTCCATCCGAATCTTCAAGTCGAGCCTGGCAATAAAATCCGCCAGGCCCGCAGATTCCACCTGGAACTTTTCACGCTGTTGGTTTTGCTGATAGACCACCGTTCGCCGCTGATCCTCGGCGGTGGTCTGTCCATGATCAAATGCCCAGGAATGGTTCAGGAATTCCGAAATCAATTTAGGTTTGGGCAGCAGCAAGTTCAGAACCTGCCGGCAGTTGGCTTCGACTTCCGCGCATTCAACCGGATTGTCATCTACAAAAATGAAACTATCGAGGCCGAGTCGCAATTCCTCGGCCAGCGACGTCAGATTTTCCGATTTAGGCCGCCAGTTGATCCGGCAAGCCGCAAAATGATCCCGCCGCAAGGGCATTTCAGGGTGACTCGAAAACACCGCTGCGACGTCCTCCTCATTGTTCTTGCTGCACAGGCAAAGCAACACGCCCGAGTCGTGCTGGGCGCGCATGAAGTTTTGCAAGGCCAGTCGCGGCGGATCAATGGCGATTCCCTTCGCTCCGTCCTCGCCACAAATCCCGGCCCAGAGCGTTTGATCGCAATCCAGCACAATCACCTTGTAGGGCGCGCGATTCAACAAGTGGAATTTGCGGCTGATCATCGTGCCGAGAGCCGCAAAAAATAACGGGGTGTACGGAATGTGCCCCAACTCGTTGCCGTGCGGATCATCATAATCGGCGACCGGATAGAGCGCCAGTAACGCGGCGGAGGTCACCAGTGAGACATTGTGAACAGAGGCAAGTTCGTCGGCCAGGACGACTTCCATGCGGCGAAACAAAGCGGCCAGTTCATCGTTGCCTGCCAAGGCTTTGGACACAGGACATACGCAGAGCAAATACGGAGCCGAACTCTGACTGGCGGCCTTTTTCAAAGCGCGCACCAGTTCGCGCGTGTTCAATTCGACCGATTCCTCAGCATGTGAAGCGGACGCGGAGCTCCTATCGCCGTCTGTTCCGAGCCAATCTTCCAGGCGGATCAGCACCACGTTGATTCCTCGCTGATTCGAGGCGAGTAGGCTGGCGGGGTCGAGCAGTTGCTGAAAGACATTGTTGTAAGGCGCAAACGTGATCGTTGCGGGCAAATTGAGTTTCTTGATCCAGAGCTGAAGCGATTCTTCGACAGGCTCGGCGGTAAACGTTGCGGCAATTGCAATCTCCGACTTTTCCCGCGAAGAACCGGCTGCTGCAGCTTGGGCGTCGAGCGCGTCGGAGCGTTCGAAGTCCGAAAGTTTTCGTTGCGGGTCAAGCGCCAGCGTTTCGAGTGTCCGTCCGACATGCCCCAGCAAAGCCTTCATAGTCTCCCCTTCGAACAACGCCTGGCGATATTCACAGGTCAAAAACATCTGCGCGCCGATTTCTTCTGCGACAAACCTCAAGTCCAGTAAAGCTGCCCGCGCTTCTTGGGGAACTAACGTGGCTTGGATACGATCACTGCCGAGCAAGTTGTGCGGATAGTTCTGCAAAAGGAAGGCCACGTTGTACAACGGATTCTCGTTCTCCTTCCGCTCAGGGTTGACTGCTTCTACGATCTTTTCAAACGGACAATCTTGATGCGCCTGCGCTTCCAGAATCGTGGCTTTGACCTGGGTCAGAACTTCCAGACCGGAATCGTTCGCGGCCAATTTCACGCGCAGCGGAAGGAAATTCATGAAGCAACCGATCAACGGTTCAATTTCACGGCGGTTGCGGCCCGCAATGACCGTGCCGACGACAATCTCCGGCTGCCTGCTCCACTGATGCAAAGCAATCACCAGTGCGGTCATCATCGTCATGAACGGCGTGCTGCCTTCACGGCGGCTCAGGGCGAGTACGGATTGCATCAAACTTTCCGGCAACACAACCTTCTGCTGTCCGGCTCGATAGCCATAGTCCGGGCCTGCCGGGTGATCGGCGGGCAACGCCAGCGAAGTAGGCGCACCGGCAAGTTTCTCCTTCCAATAGCGACAGTCTTTTTCCAGTGCATCTCCCTGAAACGTTTGACGCTGCCACCGGGCAAAATCCGCATATTGAATTCTAAGGGCGGGGAGAGACACCGGCGTTCCAGTGGAAAAGGCATCGTAGAGTTTTCCCAGTTCCCCAAATAAAATTCCCATGGACCAACCATCCGAGATGATGTGGTGCATCACCACAAGCAGAAGATGTTCCTGTTCGCCTAATCGCAACAGCGTGAGCCGCAGTAATGGACCTCGGGCCATATCGAAGGCGCGGACGCTCTCCTCACGCACGAGCCGTTGCATGTGCGCGTCCCGTTCCGGCTGCGGGGTCTCGCGTAAATCCGACATTTTCCAGGCCATCGGGCCGACAGGAGCAATGATCTGACTGGGGTTGCCGTCGGCTGAAGCAAAGGTGGTGCGCAAAATTTCGTGGCGTTGAATGATCGCCTGAAGCGCTTTTTGCAGCGCCTGCACATCGAGTTTTCCGATCAAACGAATGGCCATCGAGATATGATACGCGGTACTTTCGGGTTCGATTTGTTGCAGGAACCACAACCGTTGCTGGACGAATGACAACGGAAAGCCGCCAAAACGCTCGGCGCGCCTGATTTGAGCCGGTGGTTTCACGTGACCGTTTTTCGCCAGGCCGGCGGTCAACCCGGCCACGGTTGGTGTAGTGAACAATTCGGACAAGGACAATTCCATCTGGCATTGGTCTCGGACACGGGAAATGACCTGCATGGCCGAAAGCGAATCGCCGCCGAGGCCAAAGAAATTGTCGTGAATTCCCACCTGCTTCATGCCTAGCACATCGCGCCAGATTTTCGCCATCATTTCCTCTGGCGGTGTCCGAGGAGCGATGAAGGTTTCTTCCCCATTTGGATTCTCGCCATCCGGCGCCGGCAATGCCGTCCGATCCACCTTCCCATTCGGCGTCAACGGCATCCGCTCCAGCACCATGAACGCCACTGGTATCATGTAATCCGGTAGCTTGCCTCGGACTGCGCGGCGCAAGCCGTCCACCGACACTACTCCACCCGAATCTGCGACGACATAGGCCACAAGTTTTTTTTGCCCTGATTCCTCGCGCGCCATCACCACGGCCTGACGCACCCCGGCAGCCGATTCCAAAACCGCCTCAATCTCTCCCAACTCGATGCGAAAACCGCGAATTTTAACCTGATGATCCAACCGCCCTAAAAACTCGATATTGCCATCGGGCAAAAATCGCCCAAGGTCTCCCGTCCGGTACAATCGCCTGGCTGCATCCGGGCTGAAAGGGTTGGGAACAAACTTCTCCGCCGTTAATTCCGGACGGTTCAGATAGCCTCGCGCCAATCCATCTCCGCCCAGGTACAATTCGCCCGGCGACCCAATCGGGACTGGTTGCAACTGCTCGTCCAACAAGTACGCCTGTGTGTTGGCAATCGGGCGTCCAATAGTGGCAATCCCTCCAACTGTCCGCAGCGCGAAGGTTGAATACGTCGTGTCTTCAGACGGGCCGTACAAATCGTACACTTTCCGCACCGAGGGATTTTGATAGATCTTATCCACGAGTGAAGTTGGCAAGGCTTCGCCAGCTAGGTTGACTGTGCGCACCCCCGGCGGGAGGCGGGCGCTGCGCACCAATTCACCCATGGCCGAAGGCACGGTATTGACCAGCGTCACCTCCGAGACGGCCGGCAAGGTCGGCAACTGCAAGGCGTCCGCAGCTAGAATTACTTTGCCGCCGCAACTGAGCGTGACGAAAAGTTCAAAGACAGAAAGATCAAAACAGATTGAGGTCGAGAACATCACGCCGGCAAATTCATCCGCCGTGAAGGTCGTCCGCCCCCATTCGGTGAATGCCACTACGCTGCGATGTTCGATGGCGACGCCTTTTGGACGTCCTGTCGAGCCGGAAGTAAAGATGACGTAGGCCAGGTTCCCGGGCATTACGCCGGCGCGCGGTGTTTCGCCGCTTTCGGAGACGGTCTTCAGCGTGTCCAGACACAGCACGAGCGCCTGGTGCGGAGGCAGCGCGGAAATGAGCCGTTCCTGTGTAAGCAGCACAGCGGCGCGAGCATCCTCCAGAATGAAGGCCGAACGTTCTTTGGGATAGCTGGGATCCAGCGGCACGTAGGCGCCACCGGCTTTGAGCACGGCCAGCAACCCAATCACCATTTCCAGAGATCGTTCCATGCAAATGGCGACCAGCACTTCCGGCCCGACCCCAACGCTCCGCAAATGATGCGCCACTTGATTGGCGCGTGTGTTCACCTCACGGTAAGTGAACCGCTCAGTGCCGATAATGAGCGCCACGGCATTGGGCGTCCGCTCTACCTGCGCCTCGATCAGTTGATGGATGCAGAGATCACGCGGGTAGTCCGTGGACGTATCGTTCCAGTCCACCAGGATTTGATGCCGTTCGGATTCGGTCAGCAACGGCATAGCGTGTTGTGTCATAAACCAATCATTCCTCCCGAATTTACGGCAAGTTGAAACTGCCGGACAGTGGGTGAAAACCTCCGTTACGGTTCGGTGTCGGAGGGCTTAACTTCTTTTGATGAATCCGAGCGCCACGCAAGTTCTACAGCCCGCCGGAGTGCCGGCCCTTCCGGCCGCCCGAATCAATGCCGGGCAGGAAAGGCCGCCCATCGCCATTCTGGGCGTCGCGTTTAACAACATCACCATCGACGAAACTCTATCGTTGATCGAACAAATGGTTTTGTCCCGGCGGCCGCATTATCTGGTGACTGCCAATGTGGATTTCCTGGTCCAAGCCCGGCACGACGTCGAATTGCACCGCATTCTGCTGAATGCG
Organism: Verrucomicrobiia bacterium; assembly: GCA_036008545.1. Taxonomy (GTDB): domain Bacteria; phylum Verrucomicrobiota; class Verrucomicrobiia; order Limisphaerales; family Palsa-1400; genus Palsa-1400. The sequence goes on along the minus strand of DASYNM010000048.1, from coordinate 5,687 downwards.
CATCTGGTCCTCTGCGATGGAACGCCGCTGCTTTGGGTTTCGCGTTTGCTGGGCAATCCTCTGCCGGAACGCGTCGCGGGCGCGGATTTGGCTCCTTTGCTGATTCGGATGGCAGCGCAAAAAGGATTCCGTATCTTTATCTTAGGAGGAAGGCCTGAGGTTTCCACCAAGGCAGTCGCGAATCTGCGCGCTCAATATCCCGACTTGATCATCGCGGGACATTACTCGCCGCCTTTCCAGCCGTTGCTCGATATGGATCACGAAATGATCGCCGGGCGCATTCGCGAGGCTAAACCCGATTTGCTTTTGGTTTCATTCGGTTGTCCCAAAGCGGAAAAGTGGTTCGCCATGAATTATCGGTCGCTGGGCGTGCCGGTTGGCATTGGTTTGGGTGCCACGATTGATTTTCTGGCGGGTCAAGTCAAGCGCGCGCCCCGTTGGATGCAGCGCACGGGCACGGAATGGATTTTTCGCCTGGCTCAGGAACCACGCCGTCTCGTCCGTCGCTATGCAAACGATCTCTGGTACTTTGGCGCCGACGTGCTGCGGCAATGGTGGCAATTGCAGGTTCGTCATGAGAAGGTTGCGGTCGCGTCGTGTGCTTCCTTACTGACAGAACATCCGGCCTGGCTTCACATCACGCCACCATCACGATTGGACTTCGCGGTCGTTCAGCGAGACGCGATGCTCTGGGAAAAAGCGGCCACGGATGGCCGGCATTGCCTGTTGAACATGGCCGGCGTGCATGGGATGGATAGCAGCGGAATCGGGCTGCTTATTTCTCTGCAAAAGCGATTGCAAAGCGCAGGACGGCAATTGCTATTGGTCGCGCCCACTGACTTTGTCCGTCGCACGCTCAAGCGAGCGCGGTTAATCGATTTTCTTACGATCGCCTGCGATGAAACGACAGTGTGGCAAGGCCTCGATGGCAGAAACGCCGTCGCGTCAACCCCGACCTTGAATCAGTTTACCAACACCTTGGAATGGCAGGGCGAAGTCACCGCCGCGAATGCCGAAACCGTTTGGAACACCACCACGACGGAGATTCGTTCCCGGGTTCCAGCTCCAGAACGATTTCGGATTGATCTTTCCCGACTACGCTTTATTGACAGCACCGGCTTGGGCATCATGATTCGCGCCCGAAAATTTGCGCGGGAACGGGGAACGCACATCATCTTCACCAACGCCCAGGCCAACGTGCGCAATGTGCTGCGCTTGTCCAGGATGGAGGCGGTCTTATTGGAAGAACCGGCTTGAAGGTAGGAATCTCCACCTCGGTCATCCAGCGCGGCCAAACAGGAATCGCCCAGTACGTGTTTGCGCTGATCCGCGCCTTTATCGCGGCGGGAGGCCCACAACAATTCGTCTTGTTTGTCCTGGAAGAAGATTTGCCTTTGTTCCAGTTTGCGGCGGCTGCCATGCAACTGGTAACCGTGCCGGAATCTTTTCGGCCGCCGGAAAGAAACATTCTTTGGCACCAATTCTGTCTCCCCCGTTTAGTGCGGCAGCATGGTATCGATGTGTTGCACGTTCCGAGCTATCGCCGTCTGCTCTGGCGTCGCCCTTGCGCGCTGGTCGCCACCATTCACGATCTGGCTCCATTCCGGGTCGCGCGCAAGTATGACTGGAAGCGGATGCTTTACGGGCGGGTCGTGGTGCGCTGGCTCGCCCAGCGCCAGGATGAGATCATTGCCATCAGCCGCAACACAGCCGCGGACATTGCCGAGTTTTTCCGGCTGAACCCGGAACGAGTCCGTGTCATCTACAACGGAGTGGAGCACACCCGGTTTTTTCCCGTTCCGCGCGAAAAGGCGAAAGCCATGATGAATCAACTCCATAACCTATCGCGGCCATTTTTCCTTTATGTGGCGCGCCTGGAGCATCCGGGCAAAAACCACGTGCGACTGATTACAGCCTTCAATCAATTCAAAGCCGCCACTAAATCCAACTGGCAATTAGTACTGGTCGGGAGCAACTGGACCGGATCGGAAGTGATTGAGAGGTCTATCGCTCAATCGCCAGTTTCCCAGGATATCCGCCGTCTTGGTTTCATCGCCGACGCCGATTTGCCGAAGTTGTACCAAGCGGCGGACACGTTCGTGTTCCCATCTTTGTATGAAGGATTTGGCCTGCCAGCCCTGGAAGCGATGGCGTGCGGTTGTCCGGTGCTTTCTTCCACGCGAGGCTCGCTCGGCGAGGTAATCGCCCACGCGGCGGAAACAATCGAGCCGGAGGATATCGCTGATTTACAAAGGCAATTGACGCGATTGGCATCCGATGCAAGTCTTCGGGAGCGTTTGCGAGCGGCTGGATTGAAACGAGCGCAACAGTTTAATTGGCAAACGACAGCGGCGGCAACTTTGGAAACCTATGGCCGGGCATTCTCACGCTCAAAATCCATTAGGGCTCCGCGAAAGAGCCTTCCATCTCAGCCACTATCACTCGCGAAACGATGAAGGCGTGTCCACCACGGCCATAGAGGTGTTCACCCACTAACCAATCTGCAGGCGCATCCTGTATCTTGGTCGAGGTGAAGTTTGATTAATTCTACCATGAAGAACAGCTCTGATACGAATGCCCATTCGTTCCACAAACGAGACGACGATTCAGCAGAAGATTTCCAGGAAGAGAGTCATCGTCCCTCTACAACGGGGTTTGATGCTTGGGCCGTTCTGGATCTGCTGGCCCTGCGCTGGCGCTGGCTGGTACCGGGCAGCCTTGTTGGCGCGGTTCTGTTTTTCCTGATGGGATCCTACGTCATTAAGCCCAAATATACGGCCACCGCCCAAATGCTCCGCTTCGAAAGCACCAGTGATTATTTCAAACCCGCCCCAGTGTCCGCTGGAACCTTTGCCGATTTGCTCCGCGCACCGGAATTATTGCGCCGAGTGGGCGCCCAGGCCACACCGCAGATTCCAACCGAAACGCTTGTCAACAATCTCAAAATCGACGCCGAGCGAGCCTCCGACATTGCGGAAGTTCAACTCGCAGCCAGAACCCCTCAGCAAGCGGTCGATTTGCTCAATCTCTACACGCGGGAGGCCGTGCAATTCACGAAAGACATGCAGGCCAAAGATGCAGGCGCACTGGCCAACGATTATTTGAAGCCGCAGGTCGCGCAGATGGACAAAGACATCGCGATGCTGCATCGACAATTCAGTGGCTTGCGCGCCTCGCCCCAGGTCACCAACAAACTGACGGAAGGCGGAGCCGATGTGAACTCACTGGATCAGAACTTGGCCACTATTTCAGGTCCGTCGATTGTGATCGCCAGGCAGACAGAGAGACTCCAGACGGCGCTCGGCGAACTCAACGACTTGATGCTGAACTACACGGATAATCATCCTTTCGTTCAAGCCAAGCGCGACCAAATCAAGGCTATCGAAGAACAAATCGCCGAAACCTCCACGAACACGATTTTGGCTGCAACCAGACCGGGCACGACCGTCATAGGTCCTGGCGAGACGGGCTCCAATCCAGAGCTGGACATCATTCGCACCAAACTCCTCACTCTCGAAGAAGCCCGCGTGCAATTGGCCAATCGCCAGCGTGAAGCCGCCATGTTCGCCACCAACCCGCCTGGCATCGTCAGAGAGTTTGCGCCAGCTACGTTGAAAACCGTTCAATCCAATATGCGCCGCTTGAAGCTTGCCTGCGCCACGGTTTTCGGCGGCTTGCTGGGCTTCATCGGGAGCATAGCCTTGATCATGCTGGTGGAGTTTACAGATAACCGCTTGAAAACCGCCGCTGACGTAACTCGCGTCACCAAGCTTCCCATACTCACAACCATCGGAGACCTTGACCACATGGAGGCCGAATCGCGCTCGCAATGGGCTTTCCGCGCTTGGACCATGTTGCAAGGACGGCTCAGTCCTTCGGCCAATCAAGGTCTTATCTGTGGCATCACTTCTTCACTTCAGGGCGAAGGGCGCTCCACCTGGATCAAACTGCTTGGCGAAGCCGCCAGCCTGACGGGTTTTCGCGTGTTGACGATTGCGACTCTGCCTTCACCAACGAATCTCGAACTCTGCGACGAAAATCCCGTTCCAGACCCTGCGCCATCCTCTTCCCATGCGCTCACGACCAATGTGCTGACGTCGCCTACCTTGGTGACCCAGCAGTTGATCGGGGCGGACTCGCCTCCGGTCGTCCATATTCCACTGCCAGGCTGGGTGTGGAATCTGGAGCGTCGCAAGCAATGGCGCGAAGCGTTGGCCCATTGGCTGACGATTGACAATCTTGTCATCCTCGTCGAACTTCCGCCCGCCAGCGTCGCGGAATCCGTGCTGCTCGGTTCAAATTTGCCGAACTTGCTATGGCTGGCGGACAGCGGCGCAGCCGACGCGGCGGAAACGCGGGCGCAATTGGAAACTCTCCGGCACGCTCGTTGCAATGTGGTCGGCGCGGTGCTGAATCGCGAACCGGCAACATCAGTCAAGAAACGCTTTCCGCGCTGGCTCAGTTGTCTGGCACTTCTGGGAGCATTGGGCATGGGTCACGCCAACGCGCAAAACACCGATCCGACCGGGCCGGGCGAATCTTCTTCATCGGCACCCAGCGCAGTTCCGTCCGTGCCGCTTGCGAAACCGAGTACTAACCTTTCTTTCTCAATTGTCGATTCCACCCAACGCGCCGCATGGCAGCAACGCCTGACGCTCGGACCGTCCGACGTGTTGACGATTGGTCTTTACGGTCAACCGGAGATGACGCGGTCGGATGTGGCCATCGGGCCGGACGGACGCGTGAGTTATCTGGAGGCGCAAGACGTTCTGGCCACGGGCCTGACCATTGATGAACTGCGCGCAAAGCTCAATGAGGAAATCGGCAAGTTCCGCCGCGCACCTCGCACGATCATCACGCCAGTCGCGTTCCGAAGCAAAAAGTATTACATGCTGGGCAAAGTGATGGTCAAAGGCGTGTACACTCTGGACCGGCCTTTGACCGTGCTCGAAGCCATCGCCCGCGCCCATGGGTTGGAAAATGGCTTGATCGACCGAAATATCGTTGACCTGGCCGATCTACAACGCAGTTTTCTGATGCGCGGCGGAAAACGCTATCCACTCAATTTCGAAAAACTTTTCCAAGATGGAGACCTCGCCCAAAACATTGCCATTGAACCGGGGGATTATCTCTATTTTCCGTCCACGAATGTGCGGGACGTGTACGTGGTCGGGGAAGTCCGGTTACCAGGGCCTGTGACTTTTACGCCCGGCCTGACTGTCATAGGAGCCATCTCCGCGCGCGCCGGCTACACCGATCGCGCGTTCAAAATGCACGTGCTCGTTATTCGCGGTTCGCTGAACCATCCGACGGCCTACGTCGTGGACACGGGCGCCATTCTGGGCGCCAAAACGCCGGATTTCAGATTAGAGCCCAAGGACATCATATTCGTCAATTCACGTCCATTTATTCTCGCTGAAGAGCTAACTGATCTTGCGATCACCGCTTTTCTTCAGTCGCTCGTCACAAGTTGGGTTGGAGTGAGCGTGGTCAAAGCTGTCCAGTAAGCATGAAAGCCCATTCTCAACAAGGGATGATAATTCGTTCTTGCTTTTGGCGCTGCTTCGCCGTGACTGGACTCTTAATTCTCGGCGCAGGTTGCCGGACCACCCAACCCCAAGCCCACAAGGTCGGGCTGGTCGCCGCCAACGCCGCGGCGCTCAATACGGTCACTTTCACCAACCATA
>DASYNM010000047.1:0-5469 GCA_036008545.1 Verrucomicrobiia bacterium | reverse complement strand
CTGGACGAAGTTTTGAACAACGAGGGCATTCCGAATCTGCTCAGTTCACTCACCAGCCTCGTGGACACCAACAACACCAACGGCTTGGTCTTTAAGACGTCCGGTGCCATGGACAGCTTTCATGTCCTGGCTGTCAACGTCAACGAGGCGCTCGTGAACAATACGAACGACATCAAAATGGCCGTCAGCAATCTCGCCCGCCTCTACACCAACGGCGAACCGAATTTGAACACCGTTCTGAGCAATCTTAACGGCGCCGTCCTCAGCGCGCGAGCCACCCTCGGCAAAGTCGATGTCGGCGTCGATAAAGTGGGGGCTGGCGTCGAATTTATGACGAACCGACTGGCCAGTATCTCGGCCAATTTGGAAGCCCGCTCGGCGGAATTGGGCGTGCTCTTGCGCGGCGCCGCGGAGTTGCCGCCGCAAACGGCACAAACATTGCACAGCCTCCAAGACTCCATCGCAAGTTTGCAGCGACTCCTCGACTACGTGGAGCGCCATCCCGAATCCCTCGTGCGTGGACGCGCCAAGGAGAAATGATTTATGAAACTTCGCTACCTCTTGATCTCCGTTGCGATGGGTCTCTTAGCCGGCTGCTTTGGTCCTCGAACCGATCATACGAGATTCTATGTTCTCGCGACGCCGGCGCCGGCGGCGACTTCCATACCGGTGGATCGCGACAAGGTGTTTTTGGTCGGCCTGCGGGTAACTTCCGCCGAATATTTGCGCCATAAGCAGATGATTGTTGAGGTAGGCCCAAACCAGTTGAGGCTCTCAGAGGAAAACGTGTGGGAAGAGACACCGCAGGCCGGGATCACCAGGGTGCTGGCCGAACGCCTGACGGAGGACCTGCCGGATTGCGAGTTGGTTTCTCTGCCATCCGGAGTGACCAACAAGCCGGAGCTTATTTTGGAAATCGATTTGCGGTCCTTGCAAGGCCGGCTCAAACCCAGAAGCGAGGCAGAAGTTTCGGCGGAAGTCCGCATTCTGGATTCGAATTCGCGCTTGCTTGAGCGCGACGAAGTGCGGCAGACATCACCCTGGAGTCCGACCGCGCCGCCGGATGGCTACCCTGCCCTCGCAGCGGCGGAAAGCCGGGCGGCAGCGGAATTGGCGGACGCAATAGGACAGAAAATACTCGCGTGCCATCGCAAGGATTCGGGGCGTTGATTTTGTGCAGAAGGAGTCGTACCCCCGTCCAGAATTGAACTGGAATCCACCATTTAGGAAACGGTTGCTCTATCCATTTGAGCTACGGGGGCGAGCCGTTGATCGCGTTCAAGGTAGCATTTCAGATGGACATGGCAAGCCGCGCCCGGGATTGGGGTTCGTTCGCGATTCAAGAGTTTTCAATTCACTCGGAGCACTGTAAACTCCCAGCGCTAATTTATGACGAGGACTGATTCTAAATGCTGCACGCCCTTTCTCAAGGCCCTGGGCGACAAGACGCGATGGCGGATTGTGCAGGCTTTGCTGGCTGGTCCCGTGACTGTCAACGAACTGGCGGAACGCCTGGATGTTTCGCAATACAACGTCTCCAAACATCTTCGCATTCTGCGTGAAGCTCGAATGGTGGAGGCCACAAGGCGCGGCAAACACGTTCATTGCCGGATTGCGCCGGCCTTTCAGCGCCGCGTGGCCAACAACAAGAACCAACTGGATTTGGGTTGCTGCGTTTTCCGGTTTGATAAGAATCCCCGGTGAAGGAGGCTTGTATGCGCCCGGTTTATACGAATTCCGTCTTTCAGCCGTCCTGGAGCGACTCGCGCAAAATGTGCTTGCGCGGAATGTGTGACACATGCACAGTGGCGCACATGTTAGACTTGCGAATCATTTGTGACGCGGCAGCGGAGAGGGCCGCCGAGTACGACTTAACCCATGAGAACTTTTGAATCCAAAAACAATTTCGCCACCCGTCAAAATCGAATTCGACCTGCTTTGATGTCGGTCATGCTGGGTTTGGCCGCGATGCTGGCGCTGGCGGGCGGTCTTCGCGCCGGAAACGTTTACGTACCCAACAACTCCTTTGAATCGCCGGACATCGGAACGAACTCCCCTTACGCCGCGCCGGTTTTGGATGACTGGCAGGAATCGCCTCAACCGATCTGGTATAACCCAGCCGATTTTGGCGGCTCGCCTTGGGAGGATTTATTCGGCACCTTTTACAACCTGCCCGATTTTACCAATTCCATGGGAACCAATAACCTTTACATTGACAATTGCGACGGCGTCCAGGCGGCGTTCCTGTTCGCCCTACCGCAAGTCGCGATCTACCAGGACCTTGATGCTACTTTCATGGTCGGCAATTCGTACACGCTGACTGTCGGCATGATCGGTGGCGGTGGCGGCATGACCAATGGTTCAACGTTTGAACTGAGCCTCTATTACCTTGATGCTTCCAACAATATGGTGACCGTCGCTGAAACCACCGTCACCAATACGACGGCCAACTTTCCGACTGAAACGCACTTCGTCGATTTTCAGGTGCAGCTTCCTGATGTCCAGGCGACGGATCCTTGGGCAGGGCAGAACATCGGCATCCAATTGCTTGCGACGCCTGACTTCAACAATCCCGCCTCGTGGGGCGGGTTTTGGGATGTGGACAACGTGCGTCTGGTGGAGGGGATTTATGTTCCCAATAACTCCTTCGAATTGCCGGATATTGGGACGAACTCGCCCTACGCCGCGCCGGTTTTGGATGACTGGGAAGAATCGCCCCAGCCGATTTGGTATGTTCCCAGCGAATTTGGCGGCTCGCCGTGGGAGGATTTATTCGGCACGTTTTACAACCTGCCCGATTTTACCAATTCCATGGGCACCAATAACACCTACATCGACAATTGCGATGGCGTCCAGGCTGCGTTTCTGTTCGCTCTTCCGCAAGTTGCGATCTTTCAGGACCTTGAGGCGACTTTCGCGGTCGGTAAATCGTACACGCTGACAGTCGCCCTGATCGGTGGGGGCGGCGGCATGACGAATGGTTCCACGTTCGAACTCAGCCTCTATTACCTTGATGGCTCCAGCAACATGGATATCGTCGCGGCCACCACTGTCACGAACACCATCGCCAATTTCCGCAACCAAACGCACTTCGTCGATTTTCAATTGCAAGTTCCCGGGGTCCAACCGGCTGATCCGTGGGCCGGGCAACAAATCGGCATCCAATTGCTCGCCACGCCTGACTTCAACAATCCCGACTCGTGGGGCGGATTCTGGGATGTGGACAACGTGCGTCTAAGTGAGACGAGCGCTCTGAATCTGGTCAATCCAACCGTGACCAACGGGCAATTGCAATTGAGCGTGCAAAGCGAACCGGGCGCTGTCCTCCAAATTCTGGCCACAACCGATTTGACGATTCCGGTGACCAACTGGACCAACTTGGCCACCTTCACCAACACCACAGGGAGCACTCCGTTCGTCGATACATCGGCGGCGCTCGGACAGCGGTTTTATACGGCGCGTCCTTCGCCGTGAGCAAGGCGTGGTCTATGATAAAACCGGCGCGGCCATACAATGATCGAGGGTTCACGCTCATCGAGTTGCTGGTGGTGATTGCGATCGTGGCCATCCTGGCGGCGTTGCTGCTGCCTGGACTGGCCTCCGCCAAAGAGCGCAGCAAAGGTGCCGCCTGTTTGTCCAATCTCCGGCAAATCGGCCTCGCCATCCGCAGCTACGCCGACGACAGTTCCGGGAACATCCCCTATGGCCCCAAAGCTCCCTCCTTTACTAGCGCGTTTGATCTCTATCCCTCTACCGGCGCGCCTACCAGCCTGATTTCCCTCAGCTCCGGTGCTCCGGTGGCGTTGGGATTGTTATTGCAGTCGTACGTGGCTAATCAGCCGAAGGTTTTATTTTGCCCCAGCAGCGACCAATTCCTGAACAGCGACGCCCAATTAGCGCAAGTCGGCGTTGGCCAGGCCCAGTGCGGTTACTATTACCGTCACGCCGGCAACACGGCGCTTTTTGATAATTCCGCCAATCCGTTCGCGCCCACTCATATCAAGCTCGACAACCTGGGCGCCAACCGCAACGGCTTCCCCATCCGCGCCTTGGCCATCGACACCGAGTTCCTCTGTTCGCCCACTCTAGCGCCCTACAACGTCCTGCCCAGCACGCATCACCAGCAAGTCTACGCGAATATTCTTTTTGCCGACGGCCACACCGCCGGCCGGCCCAATACCGCTGGTTGCTTCGTCGTAAACTTGGGCAGTGATGTCAATCCTGCCGCTGCTTTTGGCATGATCCTCTCCGTCCTGGAGCGGGCGGACACGCAGCCATGAGCAACACCAATATCGCAAAAGTGAAACCGAGCAAAGCACAGTTGCGTCAATACCAGGCTGACGGTTTCCTCGTCCAGCGGGAAGTTTTCCTGCGCGCGGAAGTGGATGAATTGGCGGCGGAGGCGGCGCGGTTGCTCGAACGCAAAGACCTCATCGACATCGACAACATTCGTTGCCGCTGGCAGAACAACGCCGACACGGGCGAATGCAAGTTTGATTGTTTTGATCCTGTGATCGACCTAAGTCCGTCGTGCCACCGGGTCGCGCACGACCAGCGCATCCTCAGCATCGCTTCGGCGCTCTACGGGGAGCCGGCCTGTTTGTTCAAGGACAAGCTGATTTTCAAGCCTCCGGGTGCGTTGGGGTACGCTCCTCACCAGGATTATATTTCGTGGAAATCGTTTCCGACCAGTTTCATGACCGTGATCGTGGCGATTGATCCCTCCAGCGCCGACAACGGGGCGACCGAAGTATTTCCGGGCTATCATCAGCGCGGCTGCTTAACTCCGAAAGACGGAATGTATCACGAACTTCCTGCCGACATGCTGGATATTTCCAAAGGCGTGGTGCTGGAACTGCAACCGGGGGACATTGCGTTTTTCAGCGGTTACACGCCGCATCGCTCCGCCGCCAATCGATCCAAAGATTTTCGCCGCTTGCTCTATCTCAGTTACAATGCGCTCAGCGACGGCGGTGAACAGAGGGAAAAGCACTACTTTGAATTTCATCATTGGCTGAAGGACCGCTACGCCGAATACGGCAAGACCAACACTTTCTTCCGTTGAGAAATGTCTTCTCCGGCCCACGCACCCGCCAAGTTTCACGTCTCGCTCAATGCTTCGGACGTGGCTCGTTCCGTTGCTTTTTACCGGGCATTCCTCGACCGGGCACCGGCCAGGCAATCCGGGAATTATGCCAAGTTCGAATTGGATGAGCCGCCGTTGGTTCTCTCGCTTATCTCGGGCCGCTCCGCGGCTGGCGGAAATCTGAATCACATTGGAATTCGGCTTTCCGGTTTCGAAGCTCTCACCCAAATGCAGGTCCGTCTTGAAACGGCCGGTATCGCGACCAAACGAGAGGAGGGGGTCGAATGCTGTCATTCTCGCCAGACCAAGTTTTGGGTAACTGACCCAGACCGGACGCTTTGGGAACTCTACATATTTCACGAAGACATCGAAGACGAGGGAAG
>DASYNM010000046.1:0-4416 GCA_036008545.1 Verrucomicrobiia bacterium | reverse complement strand
GGCGTCCTAATATGGAAACCGATTGGGAAGCGCGTTATCAAACGCACGATATGCCTTGGGAAAAGGGCGCGCCCTCGCCGGGCTTGGTGGATTTCCTGGCCAGCCAGGAACGCCTGCCACGCGGCACAGTGTTGGTGCCTGGTTGCGGCACAGGCCATGACGCCCGGCAATGGGCCGCCGCCGGATTCAAAGTGACGGGGTGCGACATCGCCCCGAGCGCCATCCGTCTCGCGGAAGAGAAAACCGCCGCCGCAAGTTTGTCCGCCCAATACGTCCTGGGCGATTTTCTGGCCGATGACGTGTTGGGGCCTTTTGACTGGATTTTTGAGCACACGCTTTTTTGCGCCATCGACCCGGCGCGCCGAGCTGATTACGTGGCCGCCGTCCTGCGGCGCCTCAAGCCAGGCGGCAGCTACCTGGCAGTCAACTATTTGATTCCAGACCGCGATGGCCCGCCTTTTGGCACGACGCGCCAGGAATTGATGGATCGCTTTAGCACGCACCTGGACTTACAGGCGGAATGGGTCCCGCGCTCATACCCCAACCGCACCGGACTGGAATTGATGCTGTGGTGGCAGCGCAAAGCTGCGGATGGATGATTGGTGACAGAGTGGAAATGGCGCAAAATTCGCCAGAATCCCGTGACGATTACAAACTGGCCCTGTCATTACTTACTATGCGAAATGTATAGTGACCCTATGAAACATGGATCATCCACGGTCTGTCTTTTTTTCTTGATTGCGATCCTCGGTCTGCAATCCGGTTCAGGCAAAGCTGCTCCCGTTTCCGCTGAACAGTTGCGGAGCGAGGTTGAATCCGCTCTGAAAATCAAGGACAAGGAGGCGATCCTTTCGCTTTTCAACTGGCAACGGGTTTCCGCCGACATGAGATCATTTCACGGTCAGATGATTGCGGAGCTGTTAAGAAAGGATGTCGAAACCGTGAAGCTAACGCCTTTTCCCACAAATTTCCCAACCTCTATGGAAGATGGCGGGGTTCGCTACGCGCTTAATCTTCCTCCCGTCGGCATTTTGGATGTCAAGTGTGCCCGCTCGGACAATACGATTCAACTGCCCTACGGCCAGAAAGACGGCGCCTTTTACATCCTCGGCTCGACTGAAGAGGAAATTGCCCAACCGGAGGCTCAGCCAAGCGAGAAGATTACAGTCCAAATCCGAAGCATGGACGGCAAAACGCTGGCGAACGAGGCGGTTGTCTGCGCCAGCCCGGACAAAGTTCCTTATCTCCAAGCAGGGAGGCTCTTTGGCGGAATACGACGGTTGTGGAGCGATGATCAGGGACGGATTACCGTCCCGTTGCAGGCTGGAAATCTCTTCCTGGTCGCGGCCGATGTAGAAGGATTCGGCTGGATCCAGAATCGGGATCTTACGAACCAAGCAGTAATGGTCATGCAGCCGTGGGGGCGCATCGAAGGCATTAGAGTGAATAGGAATCATCCCGTGGCTGACGAGCATTTAAAATTATCGATGGACCGGGATTTTTACGGCAACGGTTCTCGCGGCTCTGAGATAAAGCCGATCGACGATGTGGGTGGCATGGAAACCATGACAGACGCCCAAGGCCGCTTTACGTTTGAACGCGTTCCTCCGCTCAAATACTTCATTGATCGTCAGGAGAAGCAGCGCGGGTACTGGGGATATTTCTGGTCGCTCGAAGTAAAGCCGGGGGAGACGAATCGGCTGCAAATTGCGACGCGCGGACGGACGGTTACAGGCCGGGTGGAAGCGGCGTCGGATTTGGCCAGTGCGACGGATTTGTCCGCGTGCTCCGGAGCGCTTATGTCCGTACTCAAAGGCCGGGACGGCTCCCGAAATTCCGTTGGATTCCCCATTGCAGCCGATGGCTCTTTTCACGCTGACCATGTCGAGCCTGGCGATTACACCATATCCGGAGACATTCGTCGCGAGGACAAACGAGTGGCGCTGCTCGATCCCATTTCCGTGCATGTTCCCGATGACAGTTCGGACGCGGAAGATCCGCCGTTTGACATGGGGACGGTCGTGCTCAAAGCGGCGGTGAACTTTATGCAGGGCGATGCGGCACCCGACTTCTCCTGCAGCACACTTGACGAGAAACCACTCAAACTTTCCAATTTCCGTGGAAAATATGTATTGTTGGATTTCTGGGCCACTTGGTGTGGGCCATGCGTGGCCGAAACGCCCAACCTCAAGGCAACCTATGATGCATTCGGAAAAGATGACCGCTTCGTGATGATCAGCTTAAGTCTGGATGCGGAGATGGCAGCGCCAAAGAGATTCGCACGGACTCAGGGCATTTCTTGGACGCAAGGTTTTCTTGGCGAGTGGTCAAAGGATAAAGCGACGAAAATCTATGGGGTCTATGGCATTCCCGCAATTTTCTTAATTGGCCCGGACGGCAAAGTGTTAGCCACTAATCTGCGCGGGCCAAAAATCAAGGAGGCGGTCGCGGCGGCACTGGGGAATCGGTGAGGAGAATGAGGAACGGGAAACAACTTTCGCAAAAATGTTGAACAGAAATGGGAAAGCCCGTAACATATTCTCATGCCATTAACGGTGGAACAGATCGTCGAGGAAGCACGCCATTGGCCCGCTGCCCGTCTGGCGGAGTTGGTGGACAGCCTGAGCCTTGAGTTGCACCAGGGCGTCTCCTCGGACGTTTCCGCCGCGTGGAAACAAGAGGCACGCCGCCGCCTGGCGGAAATCCAAGACGGTGTTGAGGAGACGGTGGACGGCGACGAGGTTTCCGCAGAAGTGCGCCGCATTGCGGGGCGTTGAAAGCGTACGCCTTTCATCGAGCGGCCCAAAAGGAGTATGGGGAAGCCGCAAAGTATTATGCCAAGATTTTACCCGAACTGGGCATGCGGTTTTACGACGAAATAGAGCGCCTCATTCTGGCCATACGCCAAAACCCTGATCGTTACCGCGCCTTTGATTCGCCCATTCGCCGGCACTTTTCATCCGTCTTCCCGTATGCGGTGCTTTACGTCGATCAACCTGATCGCGTGCTGATCATCGCGGTGATGCACATGAAACGGCTGCCGGGTTATTGGCGCAAACGCTTGCCGCATTAAGCGCAAATGAAATATCGCGTTAGGCGCGGCCGTCGAGAAAAGTTTTCAACCCGTCCGCCACGCCGTGGCCTTGCGGCAGTTTGCTAACATGGCCGTTTTGCCGGCGAACTAGCTCCTTGACGAATTCAATGGCGTTGGAAGGCGCGGCCAGCCAATGCGCGTGCTTTTGCGATAGCATTGGCACATCATTATAATGATCGCCGGCGGCGAAGGTTTCCGCCGGCGTGACCCGCACTTGCCTGGCGATTTCCGCCAGCGCCGTCCCTTTGTTGAACGCTTCGTGGCAAAAACGGGAATAGACGTCGTTGCGCATCACGTCCAATTTCGGCACCTCGCGGCAGTAGCCGGTCAAATAATCGTGAATGACGTCGGCGTCCTCGTTTCGTTCCGCAATCAGGCAGAAGGGCGACCAGGCGTCCTCGAAAATCGTGGCCTCGAAGCGGGCCTCAACCCACGCCCGCAGTCGCGGCACATCCTTCGTCACGCGCTGAAATAATTCGGCGTGCGCGTCGTGGCAAGCCTTGTTCCAAGCCCGATCCTCGACATATTCGGATTGGTGGTGGTGATAGATCTCGCGTTCCACGACGACCAGGAAATCAGGCTTGATGGACAGATGCGCGCGACCCAGCGTCTCCATCAGGCTGGAGAGGTCGCGGCCGGTGTTAATGACCCACTTGGCGCCACTGGCCTGCAAACGGCCGATGAGTTCTTGCAAAGCAAGCGGCACGGGCGGGTTTTCAAATTCCGCCAACAAGGTGCCATCGAAATCGGTGGAGATGAGTTTTATGGGCATTTTCATTTTCCTAATCTTAATCGTAATCCTAATCCTGATCTTCTTAAATCAGAATTGGATTAAGATTACGATTAAGATTAGGATTAGGAGAAGAGAAAGACATGCCAAGCCTTCAGGAACAATTTGACGAGGCGATGTTCGAGTTCAGCACCGGCCATTGCGATGCCGCCATCGAGCGGCTGCGAGCGATCCTGGCGCTGGACCCGGACTACTTTGATGCACAGCTTTCCATCGGCGGCGCCTATTACGCCAAGGGCGATTACGCCGCGGCCATCGCCGAGGGACACAAGGCGGAGAAAATGAAACCGCACGACCAACTCGTCCACACCAATCTCTCCCGCGCCTACATGAAAGCCGGTGACAAGAAAACCGCCGAGCACCACGCTTTGCAGGCCCGCATCGCTTCGTGGCGCGGCAATATGGCCGCTCCGGGCGCTCCTGCCCCGGCGGAGTCGGAATTGGAGATGGCCAAGCCCAAGCCGCCGCCCATGAAGCTGCCCGAAAAATTTCCCGACATGCCGTGGAAGAAGAAATAGCGAATATATGAAAT
>DASYNM010000045.1:0-18980 GCA_036008545.1 Verrucomicrobiia bacterium | reverse complement strand
AGGGGAGCATTCCAGAAAACTTGAGAGCGCAACCAGGACGTGTGTTGTGCGTATGGGCCGACGAGGGTTGGGGTTCACTGGTGCGCCGAGGCAAGTTGCACGATGGACGGTTCGCCGATCAATTAGTGGAGGCTTGCGCGGCGATGGTGCGTACGTGGGCGCCCCGACCGGCGCCGGTTTGGGCCACCAGTATCGCTTCCCGCCGCCATCCCGATCTTGTGCCAGATTTTGCCCGCCGCTTGGCCATCACGCTGAATCTGCCGTTTCATCCTTTGCTGGAGAAGACCGACGACCGTCCGGCGCAGAAACAAATGGCGAACAGCAGCCAACAAGCCCGGAACGTGGATGGCTCCCTTAGAATTCGCGGAGATGTTCCGACTGGCCCTGTGCTGCTGGTGGATGATATGGTGGATTCCAGATGGACACTAACTGTCGCCGCTTATCTGTTAACCTCGAATGGCAGCGGGCCGGTGTATCCCCTGGCTCTGGCCTCAACCGCACACGCTGAAGAATGATTGCGCCAACGACAACGAATACACAGGCTATTTTGCTGCTGACCGCTCCGCTCATCGTCGGACGTCGCGATCCCTCCGCCGCATTGTTCACGTTGACCGAATACAAAAAATTCGCCCGCCTCCTCCTTGAGTTGGGAGTTGAGCCAGCGGATCTGCTTGGGCCGAACGCCTCAGACATCTTGGATAGATCTGGAAACTTCGCCGATCGTTCTCGGCTCGAACAATTACTGGCAAGGGGATTCCTCCTCAGCCAGGCTCTCGAACGATGGTTTGCGCGCGGCATTTGGGTCGTAAGCCGCGCCGACCCTGATTATCCAAGCCGATTGAAAACTCGGCTCCAGGATGATGCGCCGCCCATTATATACGGTTGTGGAGATCCCCGACTTCTGGAAACAGGAGGGCTGGCGGTCGTTGGTTCACGGCACGTGGATGTGCCATTATTGGAATACGCGCGAGGTATCGGCGCGCTCGCCGCGAAGTCGCAGCGCACCGTGATCTCTGGCGGAGCGCGCGGCATAGATGTGGCTGCCATGGGAGGGGCCTCATTGGCGGGCGGGAAGGTGGTTGGTGTTCTGGCCAACGATCTGGAACGTGCGGCGCTGGAGGGCGAGCATCGGGAGGGGCTCATCGACAGAAAACTCGCCCTCCTATCGCCGTTTGATCCAGCCGCGGGATTCCATGTTGGTAACGCAATGCAGCGCAATAAGGTTATTTACGCGCTGGCGGATGCGGCTTTGGTGGTAAGTTCAGATTTTGAAAAGGGCGGAACCTGGACCGGTGCAATCGAACAATTGGAACAGCACAGGTTTGTTCCGGTATTCGTTCGCGCGGGTCCCGACGCGGGCAGAGGTATTGAGGCGCTTCAGCGGAAGGGTGCGCTTGCTTGGCCGAATCCACGCGACTGCGCCTCTTTTCAAGCAGCCCTCGCCGTTCGGTTGACTGTAAGTTCAACTTCGGCGCGCCAATTTCAATTATTGTAAGTCCGGGGAAAACCAGCCCGTCACTATTGGCTTTTAGACTGCAGTCGGAGAAATGCCAGACTTGGGCTCACTTGGAGGGATACGACCAGACCCAGTCGCCTTCCCTTTGATCGAACAGGGTTTTGCCAGGAACGCCGCCATCGTCTTTTTCATTCCAGCCGACGGAGTAAAGAACAAACTGCCCATCGTCCGTGCGACGATATTTGTAAGGCTGGCCGGTGATGACGTCGTTGGGCAGGCGGGACATATACTGCGGCGTCAGGGCGTCCAACTGATCGGGAAACTGGCCGTGAGCCAGGCGGAATCGTTCCAAGGCGCAGGCCACAGCGGCCTGATCGGTTGTGGTCTGGGCCATGGCGGCTTTGAAGGTAATGTTTTGGAGAGCCGGCAGTAGCAGCGCGGCGACAAGGCGGTGGCGCAGCAGCCCTCTAACAACAGAGGCACCGTGTCCGTCATAAAGTTGCGAGCTTAACTCCTCGCCATTGGAAGCAACCTTGGAAGGTGAAGTTGTTTTCGCCACCGGATCCAGGATGCCTTGCGTCTGCGCATCGAAAAGGGTGCAGAAATTTAACTTCTCGCGGTAAAACCATCCGGACGGCATGACGTTGCGGAGGACATCGAATGCCGGTTTTTCAAGGCCCCACTGGTCCTGACGCTGATTAGTAAAGTTGTCGATAAATCCAAGGCCCTTTTTTTGGAGGGCGTCAACCGCCTGAACGCCGCACGCACGCTCGTCTTTGAGCGGCGGCCGCAAGTCCGCCAGAAAATTGTAGGATAGAAACCGGGCCTGGAGTTCTTGCAGTTGAGCGTCGGTCCAGCGATGCTCAGCGAGCCCCTCCCAAACCGGTTGAATGGCTATCTCAACGCATGAGGCGCGCACCAATAGCGAAATCAGAAACGGCTCTGGTTTGATGGAGTCAGCCAGGGCCAGCATCAGTTTCTCGTCGGCCAAGGCCTGGTCGCTCTTGTTGGCAGCCAGCTCCGCGCACGTCTGCAAGTGCAGGCGGAGGCATACCCCTTTGATGCCCGCCAAATGCGGCAACAGAATGCCCCACGGATTTTCCAGATCATACTTCACCGCATAACGCGAATACTCCCTGGCACTGCCGGCGCGAAGTTCCTCAAAAGTCTCCTGGTCTGGTTTCATTCCTTCCAGAATCGCTGGAGCGGCCGCGGCCCTCGCGGCGAGGTCTGTCTGATCAGTCTCAAATTCTTGTTCTCGCTCCAGTTTGCCGTGCTGAAGCGCGGCGGAAGCCAATTGCCATGCCACCAGATCCGTGAAGTGCCGATGGCCCCGGTCCTTCAAGAGGTTGGTTTCGGCAACATGGTCGGTGGCGAGGGTAAAGATGTCGTTCGTCAGTGGATTCACGCCGTTTCGAAGAATGAGCGAACGGAGGAACGGTGTTTCGGCAAAATTCTGCTCATCTGGCACCGACTTGGGAATATAATCAGCAAAATTCAACGACTCTCCACGCGCTTCGGTAGCTTCCCGATATTGGTTCCAAGCGCGCCGTCCGCGCCAGTTTTCCTCGCCATACCACAGGGCGATGATCGTCACCGTCCAAGCCAGCACGATCAAAACGCGCCACATTCCACGCGCGCTGAACAGCCAGCGGAAAAACCGCAGGAGGGTGCTGCGCTCGGATATTGAAGGTGCGGACTTAGGTTGATCGCTCATCTCATACCACCGCCTGTTTAAGCTCAATTTCACTGCGGCGTCCCGGCACGGCGGGCATTTCTCCCGGCACGGCGTCGCCGAATTCAATGAGAAGCCGGCGATGTTCGCGCAGCGACGCCCATATCTTTTGAGGCGCTGGAATTTTGTCGCGCGGAATCATCGCCACCGTGCTGGGGGAATGATCGATGTTCAGAATCATCACCACCATCCAGGCCGCGCTCCAAGCCGCCAGATGCCAGCGCAACGACCGCGCCATATCCCGCCATGACAAGGTCTCTGGAGCAGCAGCCGGAGCAATTCCCCCCACCACTTCTGCCCGGATGGCGTCCAGTTTCGGTGAGGCGGCTTGATGTTGCCGCAGCAATATTTCGCGAGGTGTTTTCATTCGATTTGGTTCTCCAAAATTTTTCGCAATGCGCGCTTGGCGTGGTAAAGGCGCGATTTCACGGTGCCGAGCGGCGCTTCGGTGATTTCAGCTATTTGTTCCAGAGAAAAATCCTCGACAAAATGGAGCAACAACGCCGAGCGTTGCGGCACAGGCAGCTCGTTGAGCAAGCTCATAAACTCCGCCTCCTGCTCCCGCCGGATGAGCCACTGGTCCGGGCCGTCATCAAGGTCGGGAGGCGATTCCGCCATTTCTTCGCGCACGGCTGCGGCGCGGTTTTGCCGGCGCCAACATTGCACACATTTTTGGTGCGCGATGCCGAAAAGCCAGCCGCCGAATTTATCATCGTCACGCAAACTGCCGATGTGGCGAACGGCGGCAATGAAGGCTTCCTGGACGATGTCCAAACTCGTTTGCTCGTCGCGGACCAGTTCAAAAACATAAACATACAAAGGCAATTGGTAGCGCCGGAAAAGAATGCTCCAAGCCTCCGGTTCCCCGGCTTTGGCCTGCTCCACCGGCAATTGTTCGCGTTCAGCCACTACCAGCATTTACATACAGTGGAATGCCGGAGGCGATAAAAAGTTCAATGAAAGGAGAAATGATTCACGGCTTGGCGGCTGCATATTGGTTGAAGTTCAGACAGGGCAGGGTTATGGGTTGAGGCATCGAAATGGCAATGATGTTCATGGGATTGGCATGGTGAATCTGCTGATGGATGAGGCAACAAACGGAGAGAAGCCGGCTGAGAAGCGGCGGCATGATGATTGGAGTTCCAACAGTTCCTGCTCCGTGGTGGTTTATTTTCTGGCCTCTCTCTGCTCCATTATGATGCTGGCCGGGTGCGCGGCGCCTGGACCGCGCAGCCGTTACCTGGAGCAGATCGATGCCCCGACGCAGACCAATCTCCTGGCTTTCCGCTTGGGCAACAACCTGGACATTCGCATTCCGCTCCGCGGCCGGGACGCCTTCGCCCATGCTTCCTGGGCGGCGCCCGAGCCCGGCGTCACCAATTATCAGCACCGGTTCGCCGTGCTTGATTTCAACCCGGAAAAACGCGCCGCGCGCAGATCAATCACCGCCAAGGCCAACCGCCTTGTCGTCCACGACATCAAGGAGTGGCAGCAACTGCTGCAAAAAGTCTTTACCGGCCTGGCGCCAATCCAGCCCAATCACGCTGTCGTGCTGCTATTGCAAAACCAGGAAGTTGTCCTCCTCCGCGACACCACCGGCAAAATGCGCGTGCTCAAGCTGGAAAACAAACCGCCGGACGCGGTCGTGGATCGCACCTGCAACGACGCCGATTTTACGCGCGAGGCTCTGCGATTGTTGGAGGCCGACATCGGACTTTTCGACGGCAAGCAAAACCAGTTCTTGTTCGTGACTGGGAAAGATCCGGCCTTCGTGCTGGTGGACGCCCGCGAACGCTTGATCGTTTTCCTGGATTATGCGGCCGATCCCGACACGCAGCCCGTGCCGGTTTGGTTCGCGGTGCGGGCTTTGAATTCCCTCATTGTCCGCAGCTTGCTCGTGAGCGCGATCAAGAATCCATTCACCCTGGTGTTCCGCGGCTTCTGGCATTTGGGCACTTCCGGCGCCGCAGCGATTGATTCGATGGCGATGAAACCCACCGAGTCGCCGCCGCCGCCGATTGCCTCCGGCCCGCCCATGGACCTGGCCGCCTGGGAAAAGGATCTGGATCACATGAAGGCCGGCCGCCGTTTCAAGGGTAAGGTGGACCTGCTCATCGATGGTGAAAAGTTCTTTCCCGCCTTTGTCGATTCGGTGGCCAACTCCATCCGCAGCGTGGACGTGCTTGTGTTTATATTCGACACAGACGATTACGCCGTGAAGATGGCCAACCTGCTGAAGGATCGGTCTGCTCATGTCAAGGTGAAGGTGCTGCTCGACGACATGGGTTCGCTTTTCGCCGCGCAAAATCCGCCCGAATCCCCCATGCCGCCGGATTTTCAGCGCCCGCCCAGCATCATATCCTATTTGAAGGATGGTTCCCGAGTGAAAGTGCGGGCGTCGGCCAACCCTTGGCTGACGGTGGATCACCGCAAGTGCATGATTATCGACGGACGCGAGGCTTATGTCGGAGGCATGAACATTGGGCGCGCCTACCGCTACGATTGGCACGACATGATGGTGCGACTGACTGGTCCGGTCGTCGGGCGGCTGGAGAAGGATTTCCGCATGGCGTGGGCCCACGCTGGCCCGTTGGGCGATTTTGCTTTTGCCTGGGCCTGGTTTTTCGACCGAACCTCGCCGCGCAAGAATGCCATCACCAACGCCATCGATGTCCGTCCATTGCGCACGGCCACGGGTAAAACGCAAATCTATCGCGCGCAGTTCGAGGCCATCGAGCGCGCCCGCAGATACATATACATCGAGAATCCGTACTTCGACGATGGCAGCAGCCTGCGGGCGTTGATCCGGGCGCGGCAACGAGGCGTGGACGTGCGGGTGATTTTCCCGGCACGCAACGATAGCGGGCTGATGCAGGTCAATAATGCGTTGGTGGCAGGCGACATGGTGCGCAATGGGATTCGAGTTTACGCTTATCCGGGCATGACGCACGTCAAGGCCGCGCTCTACGATGGCTGGGCTTGCCTTGGTTCGGCGAATTACGACAAAATGAGTTTGCGGGTCGGCCAGGAGTTGGACATCGGCTTTTCCGACCCAGCGACGACCGAGCGCCTGAAGCAGGAATTGTTCGAAAAAGACTTCGCCCGCTCACACGAAATAACGCAACCCGCCGCAACCAGTTGGTTCGATTCGGTGGTGAAGACGTTTACCGATCAATTGTGACTAGTGTCATTTCTGGGGCTTGCGGGCCAACTTTTCTCTAGCCGACTGTAGCGTCGGGGCGTTTCGTTTCTCATATTCAATCCGAAAGCTTTCCAATAGAGGCAGCTCGATCTTGTCCTTCTGCCGGCCACTGGCTCGCTTGCTTGCGATGATATCTCGCAGGTTGGCTACAGGAAATATCCCCTCCATAACGGCTCGGTCTTTGGCTTGCGCGAAACTTTCAATTCCGTCGGGTGCGAAGATTAAGTCTAGGTCAAACGGGCCGCTTTTAATTTGCACAAAATCCTTGCCCGAGAGAATATCTCGTTCCAAGTCAGCGCCGATTTCAAACCCGATCTTCCCTAATGCTGCCAGCAGCCGTTTGCTGTTTTTCACCGAGCGGGCCGGGAAGACATCCACGTCTTGCGTCATGCCTGGATAACCCAAGAGAATGGCACCGCTTTTGCCGATGAAAAGATACTCCACCCTTTCCTTCTTGAATGCGCGGGCGATTTCTTCGGCTTGGAGCGGACGGAACTCGCGGCGCCCGTTCATTTGGCCCGCCTATAGCCGAGATATTCCGGTAATTCCCTCTCGCACCACTGGCGATACTCCTCCATAGTCCGAAACGAGCGCCAAGCGGCGTCGTCCATCACCGGCCGGTAAACGCGGTAGAAACCATACTTTAGCCGCAGCTTGAGCGGCCGCTCCATCTGTCGCCGACATTGTTCCCGAAAATCCTCGTCCGTCTGTTGGTCGCTCCGTTTCATTGCTTAGAAATCATAGCGATTTGGACGGAGGCGTCAAACTTTGTCGGGAGTAGTTTTGCCGCTTCTGCGGCGTAAACTCAGCAAAGTGAATGATCAAATAATTGGATTAAACCTTGAACTTGGCGCGTGCATCGTTATAACCACGCCGTCTAATATGAGTGTCTCGCCTCAAGGTGATCCATCTGCGACCGCGGCTGCAACTCCTTCCGTTGCCATCCGGGCGCCCAAAAAATTACTGGCAGCCAATCGCAATGAAATAGCCATCCGCGTTTTCCGGGCGGCGACGGAACTGGGCTTGCGAACCGTGGCCATTTACGCGCAGGAAGACCGCCTCAGTATCCATCGCTTCAAGGCAGACGAAGCGTATCTGATTGGCAAAGGCAAAGGCCCAGTCGGCGCTTACCTCGACATCCCGGGCCTGGTCGCGCTGGCCAAAGAGAAGGAAGTCGATCTCATTCATCCAGGTTATGGTTTCCTGGCCGAAAATGCCGAGTTCGCCCGCGCGTGCGCGGCGGCGGGCATCACCTTCGTCGGGCCACGTCCGGAAATTCTGGAGTTGATGGGCAATAAAGTAGCGGCGCGTGCCCTGGCCCGGAAAACCAATGTCCCCACTTTGCCCGGCACCGAGGAGCCGGTGGCAGACCGCGCCCAGGCGCTCAAGATCGCCCCAAGCATTGGTTTCCCTCTGATCATCAAGGCAGCCTATGGTGGCGGCGGCCGCGGCATGAGGGTGGCCTATCGCTCCTCTGACCTGGCCCATCTGCTGGAGGAAGCTCAGATCGAAGCCGATCGTGCTTTCGGCAACCCGGCCGTTTTTTTGGAAAAATACATTCCTCGCGCCAAGCATATTGAGGTGCAAATCCTGGGCGACCAGCATGGCCATGTGGTCCATCTCCATGAGCGCGATTGCTCGGTGCAGCGCCGCCACCAGAAGGTCATCGAAATCGCCCCCGCCATCGCGTTGGACGTCTCAGTGCGCGAGGACTTGTGCCAAGCCGCCGTCAGCCTGGCGCGCGCGGTTCATTTTGACAATGCCGGCACGGTGGAATTTCTGTATGATCTGGATAAGCGCGAGTGGTTTTTCATCGAAGTCAACCCGCGCATCCAGGTTGAACATACGGTGACGGAAGTCATCACCGGGATCGATCTGGTGCGTTCGCAAATATTGATCGCGCAAGGGCATGCGCTGCACGGGGCGGAGGTCAATATGCCGGCGCAGGACGAAATGCCGCGCATGGGCTGCGCCGTGCAATGCCGCGTCACCACCGAGGATCCGGACAACAAATTTACGCCCGATTACGGGAAGATTCTGACCTATCGCTCCACTGGTGGCTACGGCGTGCGCCTGGACGGCGGCATGGGTTACGCGGGAGCAGTCATCACGCCGTTTTACGATTCGTTGCTGGTCAAAATAACCGCTTACGGGCGGGAGTTCGAATTGGCCCTGCAACGCATGGACCGCGCCTTGCGCGAGTTTCGCATCCGCGGCGTCAAGACGAATATCCCATTCCTGGAAAACGTCATCCACAATCCCGTGTTCCGCTCCGGGCAGGCGACCACGACGCTCATCGACACCACGCCCGAATTGTTCCATTTCAAGCCGCGCCGTGACCGCGCCAGCAAGTTGCTGGCCTTCCTGGGTGACGTTATCGTCAACGGCAATCCGCAGGCCAAGGGCCATCGCCCCAAAACGGCGCTACTGTCGATTGATCCGCCAGAACACCAACGCAAGGGCGCGCCGCCGCCGGGCACACGCCAGTTACTTTTGGAAATGGGCGCGCGAAAATTCGCCCAGTGGACGGTCAAGCAAAAACAATTGCTCGTCACGGACACGACGTTTCGGGACGCGCACCAATCGCTGCTGGCAACGCGGCTGCGGTCTTTCGACATGCTGGCGGTGGCGTCCGCGGTGGCCTGGCGCACGCCCCGCCTATTCAGCCTGGAAATGTGGGGCGGGGCCACGTTCGACACCGCCATGCGGTTTCTGCACGAGGACCCTTGGGAACGGCTTCGCCAGTTGCGCCAGCGCGTTCCGAATATATGTTTTCAAATGCTCTTCCGCGGCTCCAACGCCGTGGGCTACTCCAATTATCCCGACAACGTGGTCAAGGGCTTCGTCCGCCACGCGGCGGCGGCCGGCATCGACATTTTCCGCATCTTCGATTCGCTCAATTACACGCCGAACCTCAAGGCCGCGATGGAAGCGGCGCAGGAAACGCACGCCGTCTGTGAAGCCGCCATCTGCTACACAGGCGACATCCTGGACCCGAAACGGACCAAGTATTCGTTGCGATACTATCTCAAGCTGGCCCGGGAATTGGAAAAGATGGGCGCGCATTTCCTGTGCATCAAAGACATGGCGGGCTTGTGCCGGCCCTTCGCCGCGCAGGCGCTGGTTAAAGCGCTCAAGGACCAGACCGACCTGCCGATTCATTTTCATACGCACGACACCAGCGGCGTCAATGCCGCTTCGGTGCTCCAGGCAAGCGAGGCGGGAGTGGATGTTGTGGATTTGGCCATCGCCTCCATGAGCGGTTCCACCAGCCAGCCCAATCTCAATTGCATCGTGGCTGCATTGCAACACACGCGGCGCGACACGGGCCTGGATTTGACGGCGCTAAATGAATTTTCCTACTATTGGGAAAAGGTGGCGGCTTACTACGCGCCGTTCGACACCGCCCCGCGCAGCGGCACGGCAGAGGTCTATCTGCACGAGATGCCCGGCGGCCAATACACCAACCTCAAGGAACAAGCTGCCAGCATGGGCCTGGCGCAACGTTGGCACGACATCGCCCGCGTCTATGCCGAGGTCAACGAACTCTTTGGCGACATCGTCAAAGTCACGCCCAGTAGCAAAGTTGTCGGCGACATGACGATGTTCCTGATCACGCGCGGCATCAAACCCGCCGATGTTTTGAACCTGGAGCCGGGCAGCGTCCCCTTCCCCACGTCCGTTATTGAAATGCTTTCCGGTGACTTGGGCCAGCCCGCTGGCGGATGGCCCAAGGAATTGCAGCAGGTCGTGCTGGGCCACCGTCAAGCTATACGCGGTCGTCCCGGCGCGCGTCTGAAACCGCTGAATCTGCCAAAGGTCAAAACCGAACTTTCCGCCAAACTCAAACACGAGGCGAGCGACAATGAACTTTTCAGCCATCTGATGTACCCGGAGGTATTCGCGGAATATGCGAAGTTTGTCCGCGATTACGGCGATGTTGGCCCACTACCTACGCCCGCGTTTTTTTACGGCCTCAAACCGGGTGAAGAGATTTCCGTCGAAATCGAGGAGGGAAAAACGCTTTTCATAAAATTGAGCCACCTCGGCGACCTTGACAAGGACGGCCGCCGGGTCGTTACCTTCGAACTGAACGGGATGACGCGCGAGGCGGCGGTGACGGACCGGTCCGTTCAAACCAAGGTCAAGGGCCGCCTCAAGGCCGATCCAGCCGACACAATGCAGGTGGCCGCGCCCATGCCGGGCTTGATCACGTCGCTGGCCGTGAATGTGGGCGCCAAAGTCGCGAAGGGCGACAAATTGTTGACACTGGAGGCGATGAAAATGCAGAGCACCATTTACGCCCCTGGCGACGGGATGGTGGACGCGATCTACGCCCAAGTCGGCGACACCGTTGAAAGCAAAGATTTGCTGATTAAGATGCGCAAAGCGTGAGCGAAAACATTATGTCAATACTTGCCGGAAAAATCGGATTAGTCGTCGGTGTCGCCAACAAACGTTCCATCGCGTGGGCCATTGCCCAGGCGTGGCACAACGCCGGCGCTAAGCTGGCTTTTACTTACCAGGGTGAACGGCTCAAGGAAAATGTCGAGGAACTGGCCGGCACCTTCGGAACCGACACGCTGCTGCTCCCGTGCGACGTGACCAAGGACGAGGAGATCGTCCGCGCCGTCGCTGGCGTGCGCGAAAAATTCGGCAAACTGCATTTGCTGCTGCACTCGGTCGCTTTCGCGCCGCGCGAGGCACTGGAAGGCACTTTTTTGAACACCACGCGGGAAGCGTTTCGCGTGGCGCACGACGTAAGTGCCTATTCACTCATTGCCTTGGCTCGCGAGGCTGCGCCTCTGATGACCGAGGGTGGCAGCATTCTCTCCATGACTTACTACGGCTCGCAAAAGGTCGTGCCGCACTACAACGTCATGGGCGTGGCCAAAGCCTCGTTGGAGGCGAGCACGCGTTATTTGGCTTACGATCTGGGGCCCCGGAAAATCCGTGTCAACTGCATAAGCGCCGGTCCTGTCAACACCCTGGCCGCGCGCGGCATCGCCGGTTTTTCTGACATGCTCAAACACTACGAGGCGCACTCGCCCTTGCAACGCAATGTGCTGCCGGACGAACTCGGCGCGACCGGAATATTTCTGGCCAGCGACGGCGCCGCCGCCATCACCGGACAGGTCCTCTACGTTGATTGCGGCTACGAAATCATGGGGATGTGAGTGGATTTTTGGACGCCCTTCGCAATCCAGATTTCGAGGTACGCGCCACGAGCAACCGGTAGCCTGCCTCAAAGCCGGCAACGGGAAAGCGCGGGGCATCGTTTGACATAAACCAGCGGCGCTCACGGTCAAAGCGTGCGCCCAGGATTTTTCGCGGTAGCTCACCCCGCGTCAAAAAGCGCAGCCCGCCTCCCCCGCCCTAGTCGCCTGCCGAAAAAAATAAACTGCGAGAGAGTGCGATAGCCTGCGATTTGGGCCGCTATACTGCAATTCATCGCATCCTGCAGCCGCGTTTCTTGCAGACTGAACTTCCATTTCTGGCAGGTCTAACTGCTGCGAACTGGTTTGACTGAGTGCGACTGGCTTAATCAAGCGGCGCCGGTTGGGGCGAAAATGCGTGAAAACCGCGCAACAGCCCGGAGGACCATAGGGATTTGAACAAAAGGTCGCGAAGGTAACCAAGGCGATTTGCCATGGTTCCAAGTCCCGGCGCGACGGTTTCACTTTGTGCCCTTCTTTAGCTTCTGTTGCATCCTCTGGGTTTGACTGGTTTGACCGAGTGCGACTGAGTGCGACTGGGTTGGACTGGACCGGCCGATTTTGCCCCCACAGTCGGGCAGAAAAGGATGCGGGCTGGCCGCCCGGGCCAGCATTCCACGACTGCAAAATGTCAAAGATCAGCGCGTTGGACCGCGCCCACATTGGCACAATAACACCATTTGCTGGGAACGCCAATTATTTTGCTAAATGAGGTTCGATTCGCGTTCGGCGGAGCCCGGGGCGATCCGCGAGGCACGCCGCCGGGCGGGCCCGATGCCCGACCGTTGCACGCCAGGTCATGAATCAGGGTCATCCCAAAATCCGCATCTGGACGTCGCCGCCGACGGCGAAGGGCAGTTAGGCGGCTTCCACGGTCTGGCAACCTGTTAAATGGCGAGAGGGATCTTCCATTGTGCGTCGCCGCATTTTGCAGTTGTGTTTTAACGCTGTCCCGCTAAACTCACCGCCGATCGCCAATGAGAAGGAACACCATAGCGCCGGAGTCAGCTAGCAAGGATCGTCTATTTTCGCAGTCATTCAGCGGCCAGTCTCGCTTTTGAGCAAATTATGCATACCGAGATCTTGTCCGCTCGTCATCCCACTGGATCCTTTGGGGCCTCAAGAATCTTGCCGGCTTTGGCCGCCGCCTTTGCCTTGTTGACGGCTCCTGCCGCCTTCGCCCAAACCAGCTTTACTGTCGGACCCAATCTTACGGACATTAGCCGGCTCAAGGGCAACGAAACCGACCCGTGTGTTGCCGTCAGCCCGCTCAACCCATCGAACATGGTCGTAGCGGCGGCGATTGACGGGAAAGTGCCAGGCCTTTTTCTCGCATTCACGACCAACTTAGGAGCGACTTGGAAGACAAATATCATCGCCACCAACAGCGACGCGCAGGGTTTGAATCCGGCTTACGGAGAGCCTTCGGTGGCTTGGGATTCTTACGGGAATTTGTTCCTAGCTTACCTGCCCTACAGTTTTGAAGGTGTCGCCGTTGCCGTCAGCACCAACGGCGGCAGCAACTTTGTCTCGCTGACCAATTTGGCGGCTTTGGACGTAACGGATACGCCGCGCCTGAGCTCGCCGCCTTCGGGCGCAGCCGCTGGGAGCGTCTGGGTCGTCTATAAGGATTACACTTCGGCCAACACTCCTTTGCAGGTGCAGGGGTTGATGTCCACAAACCTGGGCGCCATTGGAACTTTCGGGGTTCCTCAAATTGTGCCTGATTCCACCGACGGCGGGTTTCCGGACATTGCCGCCGGTCCGCTTGGCGAACTGCTCGTGGCGTTTCAAGATAATCTACAGGGCGTTCCCAATCCGAACTTCCCCCATCCGCCCGCGAATATATGGGTTGCTATCGAGACCAATGCCATCACCAATGGCATTATAACCAACCAAACCTTTGACCTTGCGGGGCCTCTCGTCAGCGACGCCATCAGCGGGCTCACTTACATCGACGCCGCCCCGACTGGCATTGGAGTCAACGCGGCGCCTGGTTTGGCGTTTGATTACGACATCAACGATACGAACTACGACAATGTTTATCTGATTTATACCGCCATGGGTCCGAACGGGAATTTGGTCATCAACCTTTTGACAGGCATCGACCGCGGCACCAATTGGATTGCGGAAACTTACGTCGATGACGACGCGACCAATGGATTCAACGACCATTTTCTGCCTCGCGTAGCGGTGGACCCATCAACAGGCATTATCGCCTGTTCATGGTACGATTGCCGCAATGACCTAGGGGTCGCTTCCCAAGCAATCACCAATGTCATTCAGGATACATTTACCCTTAGCGACCTCATGGTCACTAATGTTGATTTTGCCGGTACTGCGCCGTATATCTCTGAAACTTGGACCGACCTGACGGGCATGGGCACTGACATCAGCGTTGTTATCGTCGCCGACAGCGTAAATGGCACGTCGATGATGAACAAAGGGACTAATATTTATATTTATGGCCCAAGTGGCACCAATTTTATCGTGTCTCTAAGCGCGACCAACACCGACGCCGGCTCGGCCGATGTGACCGTGATTCTCACTAACATATTCAACCTAGCCTACACCTCCGGCACCGCCACTAACCAGGAGGCGGTCATGTACACCACGCTAAGTTTCGACGGAGCCAATTCTTTTCTACCCAATCAGCAGTTAATCTCAACGAATGAAGTTATCGTTTCGCCGGCGGTGGGGCTTGCCTCGGATGTGGCCGGATCGGACAGCCTCACCGGCTGGGGACATTACACAGGACTGGCGGCATTCGGAGCCAATTTCTTTCCCATCTGGGCGGACAACTCGGATGTGGCGGGCAATAATCCGGATGGAGCCAACACCAATTTTGATATTTACATGCTCAGTTCAGGCGCGAACCAAAAGAGTATCACTGTGCCGACGGCCAATCTTAGCATTTGGGTCACCAATTCACCTAATCCGGTTATTTCCGAAGGGGTGCTCCTTTATTCATTGATCGTGACCAACCACGGACCCGTCACGGCGCAACCGGTGATTGTCACCAATATTTTATCCACCAATGTGACCCTGGTGTCGGCTACTCCGGCGTTGGGCGGCACCCGGTCCATCGAGTTCACCACCAATGGCCAGCAGGAGGTCGTCTTTACCTGGCCGTCATTGGCGGACAATGCCGTGCTAACCAGTACCATTCGCGTGACGGCCTCGACTTCCAGTATCGACACGAACCTGGCGACGGTGTGGTCGCCCTATTACGACTTGGCCCCAACCAACACCACAAACATACTGGTTCTGGTCATAGACGGCCAGGATTTGGCGATGGGAATGACAACTTCTGAAACCAACGTATTGATCGGCGACACCGTCGTAACTTGGGTCACGGTGACTAATCTTGGGCCGGCGACTAACGGGCCGGTGTTCATCACAAATTATTTTTCACCCAATTGGACCAACATCGCCGTCCAGGCCCAGGGCACCAATCTGGTGACCAATAATTCCACCGGGCCAATGGCGATAGTGGACCTCGGATTATTGCCAATTGGCCAGCCAGTCACGGCCACCTTTCTGGCCGTGGCTACAAGCGGCGGCCCCTCAGCCTGGCAATCCAACTACGTGACCAGCCAGGACGTCGATACCAACCTTGCCAACAACAGCGCGAGCATCAACTACTTTGTCAACGGTGAGGAACTGGCCGTTGGCATGACCGAATCGAGCACGAATATCGACCAGGGACAACCAATTGTTTATACGATCAACGTGACTAACTTTGGCCTTTCCTACTCGGGCTTGGTCACAGTGGGCAACACCCTATCCCCGAACCTTTACCCGTTGAGTACCACGCAATCGCAGGGCAGCAGCGCGATTGTCAACAATCAGGTTGTTTTCAATCTAGGCGTCATTCCCGCGGGCCAGATCGCCTCGATGACGATGACGGCCATGGGCGTCGGCGGGCCGCCTTCCGCCACGAACATCGCCTTGGTGTCCAGTACGGATTTCGACACAAATTTAAACAATACTTTGACCACGAATGTGATCACCTTCAATGGCGAGGACCTCGCCGTCACCCTTTCGGCTTCTCCCACCAACCTGCAAGCTGGCCAGACGGTCACTTACACCGAGCATGTTACCAACATCGGTCCGTCCACAAATGGCGTGGTGCTGCTGACCAACATATTCTCGGCTAACATGGGATCGATCACCGTTCTCGCGCCAAACACTAATTACGCCCTCGCCAATGGCGTCGCCGTTGTCAACTTAGGCACGCTCAACACCGGGCAAACGGTCACCGTGACCGTGACGGCCATCCCGGCCAGCGCTGGCCTCGGCGTCAATGCCGTCGGGGTCGGCAGTCAGGATTTCGACACCAATTTTGTCAACAATACGGCCACTGCCACGATAACGATCACGCCGACTTTGCCCATCATCAATACTCTGGTGGTGACGCCGCTGGCTAGCAGCGCCATTTTATCCTGGGACACGGTGTTTTCCGCCACCGGCCAGGTGCAGTACGGGCTTACGCCGAGTTACGGCAATTTTTCGGCGATTAGTTCGACTCCGGGCACTCATCACGTTGTATTGTTGACGGGCTTGACGGCAGCCACCAACTACGATTTCGAGGTTCTTTCCTGGGTGGGGTCAACTTTATATACGACAAACGGTTCCTTCAGCACCACCAACACGCTTATTCTTAATACGATTGACGCCAAATACACCGGTAATTGGACCGCTGCCTCGGTCGCCACCGGCATCTACGGCACCTACTACCAATACTCCGCTACGACCGCGCAAACCCCGAACGCGTCGGCGCTTTATGATCCGTACATCCCCGCCTCCGGCCTCTACGATGTTTACATCTGGTATCCGGAAAACCACACCTTCACGACCAACGCCCAGGTCCATGTCACCGGTGCTACCAACGAATTCATACGTTCTGTCAATCAAACCGTCAACGGCGGCGGCTGGCAGCCGTTGGCCACGAACATGTATTTTGCCGCCGGCACCAACGGTAGCGTCATCCTCTTTAACAACACCGGTGAAACCAACAAATACCTCGTCGCCAATGCCATGATGTGGGTCTATAACGCCGCCCAGGATCATTCCAGCAACGGCGGCGTTCCGGCCTGGTGGGCCAATTTCTATTTTGGCACCAATGTCAATGGCTCCGTCAGCGGTTCGGCCGATCCCGACGGTGACGGTTATTCCAATTTTGCCGAATATGTATTCGGCACCGACCCGACTAATGCCGCATCCTACCTGAATTTTACGGTTAGCCCCGCCTCCACCAACGCGGTCGCCGTCACTTTCTCGCCTTGCCAGGGCGGACGCGCCTACCAGCTTGAAGCCGCAACAGATTTGGCCAACCCGCTTTGGACTACGCTAACCAACGGATTCATTGCGAACACCAATGGTTCGGGCACGTTCATCGTGACCCAGACCAACGCTGCCGCCGCTTTCTATCGCCTCTCGGCGCAAATCATCCCGTAAGAAGAACTCGCCATGAAGACCCTTCGCCCGTTCTTGATGCTTTTCATAATATTCGCCGCCGCCCGAACCGTTTTCGCCTGGGGTGAGGAAGGCCACCACACCATCGGCGCCATGGTGGACCAGTTGATTGCCGGCACCGCTGCCGCACGACACGTTCACGAATTGCTGGGGGAGGAAAATCTTGCCACCGCTTCCGTGTGGGCTGACGTCGTCAAAGGCCGGATGAACCAAACCGAGGAAATGCTCCAATTCAAGGCCGCCAACCCCAATCACTCCGTCTCCCATTACACGGACATCCCATTCGAGGAATCGAACTACCGCGATGATTCCGTCGGCGCCACCCCAACCGATGTCGTTCACGCGATCCCGGCCTGCATACTTATTTTGCAGGGCAAGCCGGAAGCGCAGTCCGTGTTCAAGGACGTCAGTCCGCGCGTAGCGCTTCGCCTGCTGATCCATTTCGTTGAGGACATTCATCAACCCTTGCACGTCGGTTCGGGCTACCTGGACAATACCGCCTTCGTTGATCCCAATGGCTACACTGGTCACTACAGCGGTGACCAGGGCGGCAATCGCCTGCTCTTCGGAGGCACCAATGGACTTCACTATTACTGGGACACGACGGTCGTGCGGGCGGGCATGAGCCAGGCGAACGTCCAAACGCCCCAGCAATACGCCGCCTTTCTTCTGGCGGCGCCCGAACCGAATTGGAAAACTTCCGGCCCATTGCTGGAATGGGACCGCACCTGGGCCAACGAAAGCCTGGCCCTCTCCGCCAAAGTCCACAACGTCACTGTGACGGATGAAGACGACAGCCAGAAAGATGATCGTACCCACCAACCACGCCCGGCATGGCACGTCAAAGACCTTTCGCCAGAATACGTTGCATGGTCGGAAAAGGCCGCCCGTGAGCAAATGACCAAAGCCGGCTACCGCCTAGCCGCCATGCTGGAAGCCCTGTGGCCAGATGAGAAGTAGAGAAGTAGATTTTCTTTGACCTAGGGGTTGGCCTTCCAATAAGCACCTGCCGGTGTCCTAAAAATTCGACATTTGACTGCGGTAATCCACAGTGCCGCCAAGTGCTCGATACTTCTCCAGAGCAACGTCCAGGCGTTTGTGGGCGTCGGTCAACGTGTTTTGCGCCTGATGCAATTGCTCCTCCGCGCTCATTTTGAGCGTCGCGTTTGCTTGACTCACTTGTTGCCGCGCTTGTTCTGCAGCCACCACCATCGCGTGGTCGGCTTTGACTTCCTTCATGAGTTCCCGCACGGCTTGATCGGCCTTGGTCAGGTCGGCCATTTTCTGCCAGGCCTCAGGATCGGCATGCACGGCTGGAACTAAAGTCGGGGCGGGAGCGTCGCTAAACTTTTTCTTGACAAAGGCTGCACCGACCAGCAACACCCCTATGATCAGGAACGGCACGGCGCACTGGCCCACCACGTTCCAGTGTTGGAAGTCGCGCAGAAAACCCAGCGCCTTGGGCGCGTTGCGCAACCAGCCTGGCGCGGGCCTGGCCGCCGCTCGCCTGGCGTCCAACGCCTTGACCCGCGTGGTATGCGAGCTCGGTCCGCGCCCGGGCGGGATGGCCGGGAAGGTGACGGTTTTCCCACAGCTCGGGCACACCAACTGCTTGCCGCAGTATTCAACGGTGTACTCGATATGCTGGCCACAAAACGGACAGGAATGCTTATAGGATTCCATAAGACTCCTTATCCATCATGCTTGGGCCGGCGGAAAAAATCAAGCGCTGTGACGAAATCCTCCGGCAAGGCTGCCTCGAAGGTCATCCGCTTGCCGTCTCGCGGACGAGTCAGAGTCAACCGCAGGGCGTGCAGAAGCGGTCGGGGCGCGCGGTAACCGGTGGATTCTTCCAGGCGCGCAGTGGCACGCCGGCCATAAACCAAGTCGCCT
>DASYNM010000044.1:0-2390 GCA_036008545.1 Verrucomicrobiia bacterium | reverse complement strand
TCGTCTTGGTTAAGCTTCCATTGACCAAGGATGGAAGTCCGGGTTTCAGCCCGCGGCTGCGGATTTGGCTGGCTGGCCGTCGAAGAGGGCGAAGCCTGCGGCTGCGCGGCCGGCAACGGTCCAGCAGGCGCTTGTGCGCATAGAGAATCAGGAATGATGAGTGCAGCCACAACCAGAATGACAAAAGTCAGAAAAATGGATGAACTTGGAGACTTCATGTCGGCCCCTTGCCAATGTTTGTAATTCCCATTTCGAGCGAGGAAAGTTCCGCTGTTCTTCTGAGGATCAAAGTTTTCATTTGCGCAAGAAAAAGCACATAAAAAGACCGGCCTCAGGCATTTGTAAGCCGATGGTTAAGATCAAGGATGCGGGGCAAAAGGGCGAGCGCGCCGAGTTCGCGGAAACGCGCAGCGCGTTTGCGGTACTCAAATGTTCCCGGCGGCAATATCGCCATGAAGGGAACATGCGCATCGCGAGCCGCAAGGGCGTCATCAACGTTATCACCGACGTAGAGCGCCGTGCGAGGATCGCGCCGGCCAAGAATTTTCAGCAGGCCATCGGGATGTGGTTTTTTTCGCTTAACGTCGTCCATTGTGATGACGCTTCGAAAATGCCTCGTGGCGGGCCAACGGTCAAACGTATAAGAAAATTCCCGCCGTGTACGGCCAGTAAAAAGATTCAGCTCGAAACGCCGCGCCCAGCGCTCGATCTGCCGCGCCGTAACCACCAGCTTTTCCTGGCGGACATTGCCCCTCTTGCCGTTTTTGCCCCAATAAAATTGTTGGAATGCCTCCCGAGCCTCCCCATAGGTTGTAGGCCGCCCGAGCGCGGTGGCCCAATTCGACACCATGTTCCAATCATCGTTGTTACCAGGTTTGCTTTTCCATTTGTGCAGCTCGGACCATGTCACTCGCTTGCCAGTTAGAAAACGCATCGTTTCAAGCCCGGAAAGCCAATATGAACAGCGAACGTCGACCAACACGCCGTCCACATCAAAGATTAGGATTTGTGGCACAGCAGGAAGTGTCTTGCGGCCACGTGTCGACGGCGTGGCTCTCCCGGTGAATGGGGCTGGCACGGCACCTCGTTAAAATACCGAATCGAACTTTTCGTTCAAAATGCTAGCGATCTCACACAGAAAGTGTCGCCGCTCCGCGCCTCGCGGTCAACCCGGCAAGGTTCTTCTACATGTCAGATGCCAAACATCGGAAAGCACGGGCGAAAGAATATTGGTGAATGCTTTGCCCCGTGGTTGCCGGGAAGTGGCGCCAAACATTCACTGCATTATTTCAGAGGTGCCACAGTTTCGGCGGCATTCCGCGCTTCCATGCGGCGCGCCACGTAAATCTCGAGAAGTTGGTCCAGTTCCTGTGGCCGAATCGGTTTGCTGAGATAGCCGTCCATTCCGCCGGCCATGCATTTCTCTCGATCCCCTTTCATGGCATGCGCCGTCAAAGCGACCACGGGCTGGTGGAGTCCGCTGCCTTTCTCTCTTTCTCGAATTACGGCGGTCGCCTCGATCCCGTCCATCTCGGGCATCTGGACATCCATCAGCACAAGGTCAAAACTTCCCTTTTCCAACGCCTGCAGCGCCTCCAAACCGGTTCCTGCCACGACCACCCGGTGTCCTCTCTTCTCCAGTAAACGTACCACCAAGCGCTGGTTGACCAGATTGTCCTCGGCGAGCAGCACGCTCAAGTAAGCTTCCGGTTCCCGCGCATCCTGCAAAGAGAACCGGGTGATCAGAGGAATGGCGCCTTCGTGCTCGCGAGCTCCGAGCACACGAGCCACGGCTTCGCGCAATTCGGATTGGCGGATGGGCTTCAACAGGTATGCGGACACCCCCAGTTCCTGGCAACGTGCAGCGTCCCCCCGATGGCCGGCCGAGGTGAGCATCATGATCGTGGCCGTGGCCAAATCCGGCCTTTGCCGGATTTGTTCAACCAGCGCGAAACCGTCCATATCCGGCATGTGCATGTCGGTCAAAATCAGGTTATAGGGATCGCCAGCTTCACGGGACGCGGACAACTGCGCCAGGGCGGCCGAGCCTCCGTTCACCAAGGTCGGCTTCATTTGCCAGCGCGTCAGCATTCCCTCGAGAATCCGGCAGTTGGTGCGATTGTCATCTACGACCAAAACCTTAACGCCGCGCAAGACCTCCGGCGGCGCGACCGTTCCCAATTTAATTTCCTTCGCGTCCGCCGCACCCAGCCGAACCGTGAAGTGAAACTGGCTTCCCCGCCCCATTTCGCTCTCCACCCAAATCTTGCCGCCCATCATTCGCACCAGACGCGTGGAAATGGTCAGTCCAAGTCCGGTTCCCCCGTACTTTCGCGTCGTCGAGGTATCCGCCTGTGAGAATG
This sequence comes from Verrucomicrobiia bacterium, assembly GCA_036008545.1. Lineage (GTDB taxonomy): Bacteria > Verrucomicrobiota > Verrucomicrobiia > Limisphaerales > Palsa-1400 > Palsa-1400. The sequence continues at coordinate 27 of DASYNM010000044.1, read as the reverse complement.
GATCAAAAATGGATTCGCGCTTGTCCT
>DASYNM010000043.1:0-1595 GCA_036008545.1 Verrucomicrobiia bacterium | reverse complement strand
GTTTTCGCCCGGGACGTATTGCCCGGCTGAGTTGAAATGGATGCTGATGAACAAATCGGCCTTTACCTCCGCGGTAAGCTCGGCGCGCCGCCGCAAATCCAGCTTCTTGTCCGGGCTGATCCCGTAGTCGGTGGTGCGCGTCATCACGACTTTGTAGCCCTGCGCCTCGAGGATTTTCTTCAGGCGGAATGCCGTATCGAGCGTCAGGACACGTTCCTTCAGGCCGAGGTGCTTGTTTTCGGCGCCATTGTCCGGGATGCCATGACCCGGATCGATGACGATGGTGTGCACGGGCAGCGGGCGGTCGCGCCCGAGGCGCAGGAGGGGCGCGAGAAGTTTTTCCGTGTCGATCCAGCTGATCCAGACGCTGCGCTGGTGGTAAACTGGCGCGTTGCCGAGGAACACATGCCGGCTGTCAAAAATGGCATCGCGCTGGTTGACCTCGAACTCAACGCGCGTGGTCGCGTTCTGCAACACGAGGCGTTTATCCGGTTCGATCCAGGACGCGCGCAGGCCAAAGCTTTCGCCCAACGCCACAGCGTCGATGCATTTCACGCCATCGATTTTAGCCGCCTCGAAGGCCGCCCTCGACCGCACCGTAAAACACGCGGCCAGAATCGCCAGAGCCAGCATCCGAGCGAGGCGCCCCATGAGGTTTTGCCGCATGGCTCCTCCTCACGCGCTTTGCGACGTGGGCCGCTCGTCCGGTTCCTCGTCGTCGTCTTCTGCCGCCACGTGAAACTTCGGCTTGCGCTTGTTGACCGGAAGAGGGGTGAGCATCACGTGGATGTTGCGGCCGATCAACCGGGGATCGTTGTCGGGATGGCCCATGCCGGCGAGCTCGGCGACGGCGCGTTTCATCACATCGAAACCGATCTCGGTATGCGCCATCTCGCGCCCGCGGAACTTCAGGCGCAGCTTCACCTTGTTGCCGTGCGAGAGAAATTCCTCGCCGTGGCGGATCTTGGTGAAAAAATCGTTCTCCGCAATGCGCGCGCTGAACTCGATTTCCTTGATCTTGCTCGCGGTGGTTTTCGAATGGGAGTGCTTCTTCTGCTCTTCGTAAACGTATTTGCCGAAATCCATGATGCGGCAAACCGGCGGCGTGGCGTTGGGTGCGACCTCGACGAGGTCGAGGCCAACTTCGAGCGCGAGGCTGATGGCTTTCGCCGTATCCAGGATTCCAAGCTGCTTCCCCTCGGGCGAAATCACGCGAACCTGCGGGACCTTGATCCGATAGTTTCGACGGATGTTGGAAAACGGATCCGTGTTGCGACGTTGAAACTGGCCGGGGCGTCCGCCACCGGCAGGAGGGAAAGGAGAGGCCATCAATAAGGAAGTGACATGATTTTAAGCGGAAGGAAATTCTCGCTGGGTTGCGTCACATTGACAACAGGAAAATCCGCAGTTCCAAAGCCAAAAGCCCAAAAAATCACCAAGGGGGAATCCCGAGGTCGATTGAAGTCCTCTGCACGCCAAGCGGTTCATACGCTGAAACTCTCGCCGCAGGAACAACTGGCCTTGGAATTGGGGTTGGCAAACTTGAAGCCGCCGGCCACCAGCTTGTCCGAGTAATCGAGCACCGTGCCTTTGAG
>DASYNM010000042.1:0-9830 GCA_036008545.1 Verrucomicrobiia bacterium | reverse complement strand
AATGACTAACTTATCTGGTATAGCAATTTGACAGCGGGCCTTATCCACGGCTTCATAGCGAATCGAACTGCCCATCTTGTCGTACCCTAATATTCGGATTGTATGCCCCGTATTATTATAAAGTTTGTAGGTGGGCAGCGTATCACACCCACATAAACAAAACAATACTGAGAACGAATAAATCGTGGTCGCAAAAAAGCCTTCCATATTGATTACCAAGGTTTAGGCGTAAAGAGGTCAGTTAAAGATAATGTCATAATTACGAGCCTGCTTGCCTCGCTGACACAGCAGCCAGGCCAGATAACCGCGGCTGCCCATGGCCAAACGCTCCGCAATCCAGCTCAGCGGCATCGTGGTCTGGGCGCGCACCTCCGCAGCCAGCACAGCGGTGCAGATAATGGTGTTCATGCCCTTTGACCTTATGCCGAATGTTCCGTCAAAGCAATCCATTCGGTTCGTTGGTGGAAGGCAAGATTTCCAATTCCAGGATTGTTCAGCGGGGGCGTGTACGATTAGATGGTCCCGGAATGGCCATGTTTATCAACACCAGAATTCGAGAATCCTCCAAACTTTTCCTCGCCGCGATGGGCGTGGTTGTATCGTTTGCAGTTCTGGCTGCGGAGAATAATGAGCCGCAGGCTTCCGATTACAAATCCGAACTTCACATTCCGTACTGCAGCGTGGCCGGCAAGGAACTGACTCTGAACGCCTTTTTGCCCGCCAACTCCAGCGAACCCGTGCCCGCGATCGTGGAAATTCACGGAGGCTGGTGGTTCGGTGGAGGCGCCGCCGCTGAGGTTAACCATGTCGGCGGGTTCAACATATTTGGCCGCCACAAACTGGCGATTTTCTCCATTGAGTATCGTCTGGGAAATGAGGGCGGCTTTCCGGAAAATATTCGCGACTGTCGCAATGCGATCCGCTTCATCCGCCTTAACGCCCGGCGCTTTAATATCGATCCGGAGCGAATTGATGTGACCGGCGGTTCGGCCGGCGGACACTTGAGTCTGATGGTGGCGATGGTGCCGGAGAATTTCGACGATGGCGGTCCGACACCTGGATTGGAGGGTGTCAGTGCCCGCGTCTCCGGGAGCTTCAGTTACATTCCTCCGACGGATTTCGTCCGATTCTGGAACCAGGGACCTGACGATGCTCTTACTAACTCGGTGGGCAAAGTGAGCTTCCGCGGACCCGACGATAAAATCCCGTATGATTCTCATCCGCGCTTGCGCGTACTTTTTCACGGAATCACTCCTGACAATCTGGATCATGAGACCCTCTACACACGGATGTCTCCAACGGGCCAGGTGCGCAAAGGCGTTCCGCCGCTGTTGATCTGTGATGGCGAGCATGATCCCATCGTCCCCGGTCTCCACGGCAAGGCTCTTTACGAGAAGCTTCAGGCTGCGGGTGCGGACGCTACCTATTGGATGACGGTCAATGGCGGGCACGGCTACCCTGGTGGGCCTGGCTTTGATCAAGTGTTGGATAAGTTTATCGTCCGCACGCTTCGACTTGAGTAAGAAAACACTCGATTGAGAAGACCAGCGCGCCGCTGAAAAGGATGCGCTTGGAGCATAATTAGAAAACCACCTTCCGGCCCAGCTTATTGCTTTTTGCGCCTTTTCTGGCACACTGACGCCACGGCACGGGCGAGTAATGAACGGATTTCAGCTTCGCCCTGTCGGCACTATGTACATGGAAAGGGTTTTATCCTCTCATATACGGCTGGCCAGCGTGGCTATCGCCTGCGCTTTGGCGCGGTCGGTATTTGCCACCAACCCAGGGCAAGCCGATGTACGGCGCGACACCATCGTCCAAGTGACCGAGGAGGTCATGCCGTGCGTGGTCAACGTCCGCACCGAGAGCATCGTCGAGTCGCGCGATCCATTCGAAGAAATCTGGCGTCGTTATTATGGCGCGCCCAAAGTGCAAAGCGCACTCGGCTCTGGGGTCATCATTTCTGAGGACGGCTATTTGCTGACCAATCTGCACGTGGTCAAAAGGGCCAGCCGCATCCAGGTCAAACTTTCCGATGCCGCTGGAGGCGGAGTCTATGACGTCGAGCCGATGTATGGCACCTCGCAGATCGATGTCGCGATGCTTAAAATCATCCCGCACAAGAAGGGGGAGAAATTCAAAGCCATCCGCTTCGCCAAGGACGACGATTTGTTGCTGGGCGAAACGGTGCTGGCGTTGGGCAATCCGTTCGGTCTGGGTGAATCGGTGACCAAGGGCATTCTGAGTTCCAAACGCCGCGAAGTGCCCAAGGAAAACGCGGATTTGCAAATGGCCAACTGGCTGCAAACCGACGCTTTGATCAATCCCGGCAACAGCGGCGGCCCGTTGGTGGATTTGCGCGGCGAGCTGATCGGCATCAACAACGCCATCCTCGAAGGCGCTCAAGGCATCGGCTTCGCCATCCCGATCAAGGAAGTCCGCCAGGCCCTTGGAGACATCTTCAATGCCGAAACGGCCTCGCGCTGGTTCGGCGCAGAGGTCAGCGTTGAGACGCCTTTGGTAGTGCGGAGAATCGAGCCGCACAGCCCCGCCGAGGAAGCCGGCTTGCAGTCGGGAGACCGCATCCTCGACCTGAACGGGCGCTTGGCCACTGATTACATCGACTTCACCCGCGCACTGCGTGAATCAGCGGATTTGAATTTCAACTTGACTGTCCGCCGCGAAAACGAGGCGCGCGCTCTGCGCCTGCGCCTGGTGCCCTTCCCGGAATTGTTCCGCCGCCGGCTGGGCTTGGACTTGCAGGAATTGACGTCGGACAAGGCCCGGCAATTGGGGCTGGATAATCTCGGCGGGCAGGAAAGCGGACTTTTGATCGCGCACGTGGAAAAGGACAGCGCGGCCGCGAAGGCCTCGCTGCGTGAGTATGATTTGATCAACGGGATCGGCAATCATCCGGTGCGCAATTACTTGGACGCGTTCGCCGCGTTATCGCCGCTGGCCTCTGGAGAAACGGCGCAACTTTCCGTGCTTGTGCCGCGCACGCGGGGCAATCTAATCTTAGGCTATCGCGAAGGCGAAACGGAGATTAGACTCCGGTAACGACGTGCGGCCTGATGATGATTGACGTTTCCAATTTGTCCAAAAGCTACACCGGCAATAACGCGGTGAAGGATGTCTCCTTCCAAGTGGAGAAGGGAGAAATCGTGGGTCTGCTGGGGCCGAACGGCGCCGGCAAAAGCACCACCATGCGCATTCTGTCCTGTTTTATTCCGGCCAGCTCCGGCACCGCCACAGTGGCGGGATTGGATGTTTTCACGCAAGCTGATGAGGTGCGGCGCCGTATAGGCTATATGCCGGAGAACAATCCGTTGCACCCGGATATGCGGGTGCGGGAGTATCTGAAGTTCCGCGCCCGCCTCAAGGGCCTGGGCCGCAGCCGCACGCGCGAACGCGTGGATGCGGTCCTCACTCAATGCGGCCTCGAAAACGAGAGCAAACGGATCATCGGCCATCTGTCCAAGGGTTACAAGCAACGCGTCGGGCTGGCCGACGCCTTGGTTCATGAGCCGGAATTGATCATTTTGGACGAGCCGACCATCGGCCTGGACCCCAACCAGATTCGCAGCGTGCGGCAATTGATCAAGGATTTGGGCCGGCGCCACACGGTGCTTCTTTCCAGCCACATCCTTCCAGAAGTGGAAATGACCTGCAACCGCGTGCTGATCATGCGCGAAGGCCGGATTCTAGCGGCCGATACACCGGAGAATTTGCAAAAGGCCCTCGGGCAAAACGGCCATCTCATCGCTGAAATCGCCGCTCCTTTGGAGGAATTGAAAACGTGTTGGGAGCAAATGCCCGAACTGGCCCACTATACCCTCTCGGCGGCGGAGGGGGAATATTTTCGTTGCGCGCTGACGCCTTCGGTCGGGGAGGACTTGCGCCCTATAATCTTTGCCCTCGTCGTCGAGCGCGGTTGGAGGCTGCGCGAATTGTCGCGCGTGCGGCATTCGCTGGAGGAGGTCTATATCCGCCTGACCCGTCCGGAAAGCGAGGAAGAGGCGCTCTAATGCAGGCTTACTTGACGTTGACCCGGCGCGAACTGGGCAGCTTCTTCTACTCGTGGATTGGCTACGTGGTCATCGGCGGCGCAATGTTTGGCACGGGCTGGAGCTTCGTGGCCCTGCTGGACAGATTGCAAGGGGAGCCAACTTTGATGCCGCTGACGGAAATCTTCCTGGACGGCTGTTTCTGGCTAATCGTTCTTTTCTCTGCGCCGATCATCACCATGCGGCTCTTCGCCCTGGAAAAGTTCTCCGGCACCTTCGAAACCTTGATGACGACACCTGTTTCGGATTGGGAAGTGGTGCTGGCCAAATTCACGGCGGCGTTAATTTTTTACATGTTCATGTGGCTGCCTTTGCTGGGCTGTATCACGCTGCTGAACTACTTTGCCCGCGGCGCCAACCTGCTCGACCCGGCCACTCTGGGCAGCGCTTACTCGGGCATATTTCTAATTGGCTGCGTGTACATGTCGGCGGGATGCCTCGCCTCGGCCTTGACGCGCAACCAAATCGTGGCGGCCATGATCAGCTTTGCTATCGGCCTGGGCTTTTTTCTGGCCGGGTTCATGGCCGGACCGCTGGACACTCAAGAAGGCTGGGCCGCGCAGACGCTCAATTGCGTCAGCGTGGTCAGCCAGATGAAAGACTTTGCCCGCGGCGTGGTGGATTCGCGCTCGATAATATTTTGTTTGACAACATGTTTCTTCTTTTTATTCCTGACCGGCCGGGTACTGGAAAGCCGGCGCTGGAGATAACATGTCCCAAACTGACAAATCCCAACCGAGTTTTTCCAAGGGACGCCGCTGGCTTGGGGCGTTGAGCACGGTTCTGACCGCCGTCGCGGCACTGGCGTTGGTGGTGATGTTGAACTATCTGGCCGCCGGCCATGTCCTGCGATTCGAGCTTTCGCGTGACGCCGCCTTCAAACTATCCAGCCAGACTAAGTCTGTGCTGGAAAGTCTGACCAATGATGTGCAGGTGACTGTTTTCTTTCAACCGCACGGCGACAACGAGGAGATTTATGGTTTGACCAGTGGTTTGCTGGAGGAATACCAGAACGCCAACCCCCGCCACATCCATGTCAGTCTGCTCGATTACACCCGTTACGTTGGCAAAGCCAAGGATTTGCTCTCCAAGCTTAACTTGAACGGGAAGGCAGAGAAGGACTTTGTTCTTTTCGAATGCAACGGTCTTTACAAAATCGAGCTGGCGGGTCAATTGGCTGATTACGACTACAGCGAACTGATGGCCGGCCGCAGCAAATTTGTCCGCCGCAGCGCCTTTCTCGGCGAGTTGCACTTCACCAGCGATATCTACGCGCTGACCCATCCTCAGGCGTTAAAAAGCTATTTTCTCGCGGGCCACGGCGAAAACAATCCCGGCGACCCTTCCGGAGAGCCGGAGAAACTTGGGCAAACCGGATACAGCAAGCTGGCGGCCATTTTGAAAGGCGAATGCGATAGCCCTTGGGACCGCCTCCTCCTTCTCGGCACTAATGACATCCCCCGCGATTGCCAATTGCTCATCGTGGCCGGACCGCGCGCGGTGCAGTTCTTGCCGGAAGAGGTGGACAAGATTGCGGCCTACTTGAAAAATGGCGGGCGCATGCTGGCCCTGCTGACGGTGCCATGCGGCTTGGAACCGATGCTCGCCAAGCAATGGGGCGTAAGCTTGGGTAACAGCCGCGTGATGGAAAAAGACCCGAACTGGACCCCCTCCGGCCTCGACAACGGGTCGTTTTTCACCGCCCAACTCGTTCCTCATCCCATCGTCAATCCTTTATGTGTGGACAAGTCACCCATCCGAATGATCTTGCCGCGTCCGGTTTTCACGAACGAAGATCTCGCCAAAATCCCCGGCGCACCGGAAGTCACCATCCTAGCCTTGACCAGTCCGAAGGCCGTGGACGCGAACAACCGCGTCGGCCCGTATCCGCTGTTGGCCGCCGTCAAACAGGGCGACATCAAGGGCGTGGATACTCCGCGCGGAGCGGGCACGCGCATCGTGGTGGCCGGCGATTCGGATTTTCTGGAAGACGCGGTCATCGACTCTTGGAGCGGCAACCATCAGTTCGCCAAGCTGGCACTGGACTGGCTTTTGCAGCGTCCTTCCGTCCTGCTCACCGGCCTCGGCCCGAGACCGATCAAGCAATATAGCTTTTACTTGACATCATCCCAAAGCTCCGCCATCCACTGGCTTTTCCTGGGCGGGCTGCCGGTTGCGATCCTGGGCTTCGGCGGATTGGTCTGGCTTCGGCGCCGACATTGACGCGCCATGAATTGGAAACCCACATGGGTTTTGCTCTTGGCGGCCGCCGTTCTGCTGGCTTTCATCGTGCTGGTCGAGCAGCCCATGCGGCGCCAGCGTGAGCTGCAAGAAAGCCGGCTCGTGCTCCCCGGCTTGAATCCCGCGCTGGTGACCAACATTGAAATCCACCCCTGGGGCAAGGCTATGATCGAAGCCGCGCGTGAACGCGGCACCAACGGTTTCTGGCGCCTGTCGCGGCCGGTCACTTACCCGGGCAATAATCAACTCTTCGCCGCTTTGCTGGATACCTTGGCGAAACTGGAATGGGAAATCCGCATCAATGAAAAGGAACTCAGCGAGCGTCCCGACGCGCAGGCTGACTTCGGCTTCACCGAACCGCTCTTCACGCTTTTGCTGCAAGGTTCCGGTCCGGACCGCCGCGTAGAAGTAGGAAACCTCGGTGCCTTCAACGACCTGGTTTCCTTGCAGGTCGTTGGCAACACCGCCATTTACCAGGCCGCCGCCGACATCCTCCGCGTGCTGCCGAGGGACCCAAGGCTATGGCGTAACCAGTCCTTGTTAAGCCTGACGAATGTTGCCTTTCAGACAGTGCGCGTCCGCTCCGCAGGACAGGATTTCGAGCTGGAGCGCAATGCGACCAATCATCTTTGGTACATGAGCAAGCCCGTTCCGCCCGCCCGGGGCGACACCGCCAAAATCAACGAGCTTTTGACCCGGCTCCAAACCGTGCTCGTCTCTGACTTCGTGACGGACGACGCCCAGGCGGATCTGGACACTTACGGGCAGCAAAGCACGGAGACCACCCCGGAACTTTCGATTTCCTTTCTGGATGGCACCAATACGGTGGCCGGCGTGCAGTTCGGCCACAATTATACCAATAATACAGCCTATGCCTACGCGCGGCGGGCGGTTCAAGGCAACATCGTCCTCGTTGCCAGGGAACCTCTCAAGGTCTGGCAGGCACCTTACACCAATTTCCTCGACCAACATTTCATCAGCCTTCCCCCAAGCTTGATTACCTCCATCACCGTTCACGGCGGCGATGACTTTGAAGTAAGCAAGCAAACCAACGGACAGTGGCTCGTGAAGGCCGACAAAACATTTCCTGCCGATTCCATCCTCATGGACTACTGGCTGGCCCAGTTTACCAACATGCCCACCGAAATCGCCAAAAGGGTCGTAACCGATTTCTCCGACTACGGCTTAAGCCATCCCTCCTTGCAATACACCGTCCATTTCGGCCCGAACGCCGGCGCACAGGGCGACGCTCAGATCGAATTCGGCACCAATCAAGCCGGCAAAGTCTTCGAGCGCCGTCTGGACGAAGACTTTGTCAATACGGTCAGCAGCGACGATTTCGACCTGCTCCCGCGTGTTTCCTGGGAATTGCGCGACCGTGAAGTTTGGAATTTTGCTTCCAAAAATGTAGTCAGCGTCACGATTAACCAGCGCGGCGGCGTTCTCAAGTATCTGCGAGATCCGGACGGCAATTGGACCTACGCGCCGGGCTTCAACAACCAGGTTCCCATCAATTCGTTCGCCACGGAGGCGTGCGTATTCGAGATCGCTCACTTGCACGCCATTTACTGGGATGGGGTGGGCGAAGATCACCTGGAACGCTTCGGCTTCCCGCAGGCCGACTTCGAAGTAGCCTTTGAAGTCAAGCAAGGCGGCACGAACGAAACCTACCGCCTCAAGTTCGGCGCCCGGTCCCCCACCCATTACCACCCTTACGCCTCGGTCGTGAAGGACGGCCAGCGCCTCATTTTCGAATTCCCGGCGGGGCTCTACGATAATTTGGTCGAACCCAACCTGACCCTCTACACCGCGCGCATTCAACATCGGTGAGCCATGGGTTCGTTCTTCCAAAACAAGCGGGTGCGCTCCTTTCTGACGGTTTTCAAATGGTGTCGCGTCACCGTGCTCTTGATTGTGTTGCTGACCGTCGCTGGCTTGACCTATCTGCAATTGGTCGGCTTGCCGGACTATTTGAAGAGTCCGCTGTTGCTCGCGTTACGCCAACGCGGCTTGGACGCGCAGTTCGCCAGCGCGCGCTTCGCTTGGGGCCCTTCCATTCTCATCGAAAACGCCGCCTTCAGCCCAACCAACCAGGCCACCGGGCCTCGCCTTTCGGCCCAGTGGACGCAATTGAACCTCAATGCCTCCGCATTTTTGCACGGGCGTTTGCAAGTTGACTCTTTCCAGATGCTTCAAGGCGGCCTGCGCCTTCCGGTCTCTCCGACCAATCAACTGCCGCTTTCGCTCACCGAAGTGGACCTGGACGTCACGCTGCCCACGAACAACTTGGCCCTGTTGAACAACGGCAGCGCCTGGTTCCGTGGCATTCGCATCCACGTCAACGGAGAAATCCGCAACTTTCTGTCCATGCGGTATTGGAAACTTTCCCTGCCCTCAACCGGCGCCGGCGAGACCAAACCAGCTCCAACGCCGCCCCAGCCCGCGGTTTTGGAAATTCTGCAATCTATTCACTTTACGGGCACACCCGAATTGAACCTGCATGTTTACGCCGACGGTCTGGACCGGAATACGCTTCGCGGCGAATTGAAATTCTCAGCCGCCGGCACGGAAACGCCTTGGTGCAAGACCGGGCCGCTCCACCTAAACGCCGTTGGCGCTCGATTTTTCCACTCCGGCCTCGCGCCCCTGTTCCAAACTCGCTTCCAGGCCGAGGATGTAACCACGCCCTGGGGGGCAAGCCACGACCTCTCAGCCACCATCGAATTATCTCGCGATGCCGGGACGAACTTTTCTGCCGACGTCCATCTTGCCGGTCACGAAGTCAGCACGAGCTGGCGTTCTACTTCAGGCAGCAACTGGGTTCGCGCGGCGGACTTGCGATGGGACGGAACCAACGCCCTGCCCTCGCCCAAGTTCTTGCCGGTCTCCTTCACTGGAAAATTGAGCGCCACGAAAGTCGACTCCGGCTGGGGTTCGGTCGGCGCCGCATCGCTGGACTTGCAAAGCCAGCGCGCGGATGTCTCGTCTCCCCTCGATCCGGCTTGGGGCCAATGGAACGAAATCAAGCCCTTCACGGTCGATTGGCAGGCGGACGCCACCAACATCCTCACGAGCAAATTGAAATTGGACCGCGTGGCCTTTCACGGTGGCTGGCACCCACCTGAGCTCACGATTTCCAAATTGGAAGCCGTTATGTACCGCGGTCATTTCAATGCCGGCGGCGTCCTCGATGTCGGCTCCCGCGAGGTGCAGGCGCGCACCGCTGTTGATTTTGATCCCCACCAGATTACGCCACTGCTGACCGGCCCGGCCCAACACTGGATGTCGCTCTACGACTGGGAAGCGCCCCCCAGCTTCAGCGCTGCTTTCCGTTTTGTCTTACCGCCCTGGACCAATCGCATCGACGTCTGGCCGGAAGATTCCCGCAACAGCTTGCAACTGGCCGGGGATTTTTCCGTGGGCCGCGGCGCATTCAGGGGCATCGCCGTCACTTCTGCCCAGTCCCATTTCAGTTACACAAACCGCTTTTGGAACGTATCTAATTTGCGGGTTGCCGGCGAC
>DASYNM010000041.1:0-2811 GCA_036008545.1 Verrucomicrobiia bacterium | reverse complement strand
TGACGAAAAAAACGCGCTGGCCAGCATTAAGGCTGATTCGCAAAACATTTCAACCAACGGCGTGACAGCAAAACAGGCGATGGATTACGCCATTGCTCACCGTTACGAACGCGCCTCGGTCGCCACAGAGAAGGAACTGCTGCGCGAAGCCCTGCACCACGGCATCGGCTCGCTCAATGTCAACGAGGTCAAACGCCAGCTTCTCCGGGATGAGTTTATCCAGAGGGAAAGCAATGGCAGGGTGTGGTTCACGACAAAACAGATTTTGGCGGAGGAAAAACAACTGATTGATTTCGTTGGTCACGGCCAGGGCAAATGCCCACCGCTCAACGACAAGCCGTATCAGATCCTAAATCCGCAACTGCGGACATCAGAAGCTGAGGAGCAACGCAACGCCGTGTTTCACATTCTCCGGTCGCCGGATCGCGTGATCGCCGTCCGTGGCGGCGCGGGCACAGGCAAGACCACCATGCTCAAGGAAGCGGTCGCCGGTATCGAGAGCGCCGGGCACAAGGTCTTTGCCTTCGCCCCTTCGGCGGAAGCCTCTCGCGGCGTCCTCCGGTCGGAAGGTTTTGAGAATGCAACCACGGTCGCCGCGCTGCTGCACAGTCGCAAGATGCAGGATGAAATCCGCAACGGCGTTCTGCTGATTGATGAGGCAGGTCTGTTGTCCGCGCCTCAACTCAAACAGGTCGCGCAACTGGCGCAAGAAAAGAACTGCCGCGTTATTCTCTCCGGCGACACCGCGCAACATAGCGCCGTCGAACGAGGCGACGCGCTCCGGTTGCTGGAACGTCACGCTGCTTTGCAGGCCGTGGAGATAAAAAAGATTCGCCGCCAGCGCGACGCCACGTATCGGGAAGCCGTCAACGCCCTGCGTCATGGCGATGTCGAGGGGGGCTTTGCCGGTCTGGAAAAGCTCGGCGCGGTCCTGGAAGTCCCCGCCGATGAACGCTACCAGATGCTCGCCGCCGATTATTTGCAGGCAGTCAAGGATAACAAGTCCGCCCTGGTCGTCTCGCCCACTCACGCCGAAGGCGGGCGCGTCACGGAAAAAATTCGCGCGGAGTTGAAAACTCTGCAAAAACTCGGCGCAACGGAAAAGGAGGTCGTGCAACTCAAGAATCTCCGCTGGACGGAAGCGCAACGCGCTGATGTCAAAAACTATCAACCGGGGCTGGTCGTCCAGTTCCACCAAAATACGGCCGGGTTCACGCGGGGCGAAAAGGTGGCGGTCACGGGCCGGGAACAAAATCAAATTGCCGTGCAACGCGCCGACGGGTCACAAGACTCTTTGACGGTGGGGCGATGCTCCGCCTCATTTGACGTGTACGAGGCGGGCAAGTTGCCGCTCGCGCCGGGCGAACACATCCGCATCACCCGAAACGGCCAGACGAAAGACGGTCATCGTGTCAATAACGGCGAACTGCGGAGGGTGAGGAAATTCACGGCGGAGGGTGACATCGTTTTGGATAACGGCTGGGTGCTGGACAAGAATTTCGGCAACCTGGCTCACGGCTACTGCGTCACGTCGCACAGTTCACAGGGCAAGACCATTCAACGCCTGTTTGTCGCCGAATGTGAAGCCTCGTTGCCCGCCGCTTCCCGCGAACAGTTTTACGTGTCCGCCTCGCGTGGGGTCGAGGCCATCAAGATTTACACCGACAACAAAGACGCCCTCATGGATGCCGTCGCGGTTTCCGGTGAACGGCCCGCCGCCACTGACCTGGCCAAAGGCACACTGCCTGAAGTCCTGAAAGCCCGCTCGCTTTCCCGCCAAGCCGCGCATTTGGCGCACAGTCAGGCCGGGCAACGGCAGCTTGTGCCGGAGCAAAAAACGAATGGGCAAACGCCGGAGCAAACAATTCGCCAAAAAGCATTGCAAAAAATTGAACGCAAGAAAGCAATACAACAAGGAATACAATTATGAGTGAAGTATCTCAAACCCGCCGCTCGTACACGGTCAATCATTCCCGCGTCGTCGCCATGCTTGACATTCGCGCCACGGGCCGCAACGCCGTCGCGCTGCCTTATTCGTATTTGGAAATGGTGCAGTACAACCCCTCCGTGGCTCTGGTGCTCACGTTTGCAACCTGCGAGGTTCGCATTGAGGGCCACTGCCTTTCTTCCATTTATGAAAACCTGGTTGAACACGCGGTCGAGTCCATCCAGGAAAATGACGCCACGTACGAACAGCCCGATAAGAACCAGCCCTTCATTCGACGCATTGAAATCAAGCCGCTGAGTGAGCAAACAAATCTGATTGTCGTTGGGTTCGACCCGGAAAGGGAGCCGCTGGATGAAGTTCCGTCAGAACTACAGGGTTAGGCTTTTGCCGCATGGACTCTGGCCCATCGCGCCTTGGCCGCGGCTGATATGGCGGCACGTCCCGCCGCGCTCATGCGGCGTTTCTTTGGGGCCGCGTCGGTCCCGGTCGCTTTTGCCCATCGTATCTTTCGCGCCCTTGCGAGAGCTTTGATAAGTTTGCGCCGATGCGCTGGGGACAGACGGCGCTTTGCACGCTTCGCGGGAGCGGGGGCCTCGGCTGGTTTGGCAGCGTCGGCGCTAGATTCTCCGGCTATGGCTTCGAGTTGTCCTTCCAACGACTCGATTTGCTCCTTGAGCGCAATGACGCGCCGTAGGTCGGCCACAGAAAGATCAGAAAGCGGTTTCATTGAAGAAAAGGATGCCTGCGGATTGATGGGAGTCAAACAATGGCTTTGGTGACTCCGCGTTCCTCCAATCGCGCCATATTCGCGCCAATCGCGCCACCTCCGCGCCAGCCTGCTCCGGTCGCTCCAAGTGGCGGGA
>DASYNM010000040.1:0-8952 GCA_036008545.1 Verrucomicrobiia bacterium | reverse complement strand
GCCGTCCGGGCCGATGCTGACCGCGACCGGGCGAAAATTGGGATCGGTGGAACTGACCAGACTTTCCTGAATCTCGCCCTTTTGCCCGGAACCATCTTCGCTCATCTTGACCAGGTAAATGCCTTGGAAGCCAATGACGTTGCAGTTAAGGAACTCGCCCTGCAACTCCGGCGGGAAATGCCGGCTGCTTATCATGCCGGTGCCCGCGCACGGACGGGACGGGCGGTCCCAGAATTGATTCATGCCCGCGTGTTTGACTGGGTAATCGATGTGACCGCTGAAGGCCGGACCGAAATAACTGTTGTTGCCGGTGGCATCGGTGACGAGGTCGTTGCCCCAATAATCGAAAACGCGCCCATGCGGATTGGCGAAGTCGTAGGAAATATAAGTCTCGAATTTTCCGGTGCGCGGTTCGAAGCGGTAAATGGCGGCGTCGTTGTTGCGCACCGGGCCGAGGGCGGTTTCGAGATGGGAGCGATGAAAAACGCCGTCGCTGAGATAAATCGCGCCGCCGGGATCGAGCGAGAGGGCATTGGCGGTGTGGTGCGAATCGGCGGAGTCCATGCCCATGAGGACGCGCTCGATCGGGCCACCGTGGCCATTAACTTCCGGCACAAACCACAAATCCGGCGCTTCCATGAGCAGCACGCCGTTCTTGTAAAAATTGAAACCAGTCGGCCCGTTCAAATCATCCAGGAAATGCGTGATTTTGTCCGCCTTGCCGGTGCCCTTCGTGTCTTCGAGAATGAGCAGGCTGTCGCCGACTTTGCTGGTGGGCGTGCGTTCGGGATAATTTTTCCAGGCCGCGACCCAGAGACGGCCCTTGGTGTCCCACGCCATCTGCACAGGGCTGACTAATTCGGGGAACTGCTCCTCGCTGGCGAAGAGATTAACTTTCATGTGCGAGTGAACGGTCATTTTGCCGATGGCCTGCTCGGCGTCGAGATAGACGTCGGAGCCGTCGGCATTGGGGCCGGGAGTGTCAGTCGGAACCGGAGTGACGGGCGGCAGATTGGAATCATCGACCTTCATGTCGCCTCCTTGCGCCACAGCCCAAATGCGTTTGTCGCGATTGGCGGTCAAGACATCGCGTTGAGCCATTTCCTCCTGCATGACTTTGAAATTGGAAATGTAGGGGGCGGCAGCGTTGCGATCCGAAACCATGTTGTGGCCGGGCGCATAGGAGAGCGCCGAGCGTCCGCCATAGACATTGTTGCCGTCGATGGTGCGGTAACGCGCTTCCCACTGAGCATCTTTGTCGATCACCGCGTCCCTGAGCTTTTCCTCATTCAATGCATTGACCTCGGCCTTCAACGAAAGGCTCTGCCCGCCGGGAAAGGACTTCATGATGGCCTGCGCCAGCAATTTGTCGCCCTCCTCGCTCAAGTGCAGCCCGTTGATGGTCAGCGATTGCCCGCGTTTTGCAGCAGCGGCGAACATTTGTTGGGATGGCCCGAATAAATCGACGAACGGCACGCCATTGTCGCGGGCCACTTCGGCCATGGCCTCGGCGTAGAGGCGAATGTTTACATTGTTGGCCTTCGGGTCCGGGAAATTCGGATCTTGGGTCCGCTCGTTGGCGATGGGCGAAAATAATACAATCCGAGGAGATCCTTTGCCGGAATAATTTTTCGTCATCGTCGTTTTCAAGAACGCATCCAAATCGGTTTTGAATTTTGGCAGGCCAGCTTTGCCTTGGAAAGACTCGTTGAAGCCGAAGAAGGCAAAGATCACATCCGCCTGCACCTTGGTCAGCCATTCGTCGGGCGTGCCGAAATTTTCGGGGCGAACGCGCGTCACGACCTCGTCGGCGGGCACGGCCAGGTCGCGAAAGGCCAGATCGAGATCGGGATACTTTGTATAGAGGTAAGTTTCCAGCCAGCCGGAATGCTGGAAGCGGTCCGCCATCGTGCTGCCGATGATGGCGACGTGGTCGCCGGATTTGAGTTCAGGAGCGGGCGCCTGCTGGCCGCGCGCGAGCGATGCGCCCAGCAAGGGCAACACGAGGACGATAAATTTAAATCTCATTTTGTCGATGGCCACAGCCTCTACGTTTGAGAAGAAAATGTAAAGGGAAAGGTCGATGGAAAGTGAAGCAGGTGTCGTCGGAAATTTTGGCATTGTTGGCGCGATGCTCACAAGCGCACTGACGGCAGCGGGGATGAGCGGACTCTTACGACGGCAAGCTGGCGTAGGAGCAGAACTCGACGGGTTTCATATCAGGTGAACACCCCATAGCGCGGACTCCGGCTGGAATGTATTCTTTTCAGCGCAGCGACACCCAAATGAACAATGAACGCATGCCACATCCCCCACTTCCGTGTTATTATTCTTACTCTACTGGCTTGTTCCGCAACTAGCGTCCTGGCCCAATCCGATCTGCCACCCTTGCCGCCGGGAGCCTCCTACACCGAGAACGGATTTCTTACCGTCAGTGCAGGCGGCGGCTTCCAACCTGACGTGAGCGGACCTCCCACGCCTCCAGGCGGCGGCGGTAGTCAAGGCGGCGGCAGCGGAGGCTGGGGCAGCGAACCTCCACAGCCCGATTACGCCAAAGGCTTTTACCTCTCCATCGCGCCAGGGGCGGAGTCAAACTCTGTGGAGCTCACTTTTCACAATGCCACAAACGGGATGTTTGATATTCTGGAGGTAGCGACGAATCTGCTGGGGCCTTGGTACGTCAGCCAAGGCTTCCTGGCCACGAATGTTAGCCCAAACAGTAATATGCTGGCTCAACCCATAGCCATTGAAGCCTACGAATCCCTGTACGACTACGAGGCCCTGTACTTCAGAGGGTTGCAGGTGACTCCCGGCCAGCTCCGGTGGAAGGTGCCGTTGACGGACCCCGCCACCAGCACCAACACCGATTATTTTGGTGCTGGCTTGGATGCAGCACCCGCGTTGTCGCCGGACGGGCAAACCATCTATATGACGACACCCAACCGTACCATTTCGGCCATCGACGCGCCGACGGGAATGATCGTTTGGACCGACATCATCTTCACGCAACCGACGAATTACACTCCTCAACCGGCCGAATGGACGGGTTCGGCAGCAGTCACTGCTTCGAATGTCTATGTTGGAGGCTGCGATGGCAATCTCTACTGCTTAAACGCGACGAACGGACATACCAACTGGATCAAGAACATGGGCACCGGCAGCGCCGTGTACGGCACGCCGTCCATTGATACAACCGGACGAATCCTGGTGCCGACAGACGAATCGGTAGCCGGCAGCGAGCCTGTCACAGGCGTGACATGTCTGGTTCCCACCAGCACGAACGCCACGGTGGCTTGGTTCTTCCAGCCGCAAGACTTGCACGACAACCCTGACGACCCGTCCAGCTTCGAGGGTGGAGACGTCGAGTCATCAGTCGCCGTGGCAAACAATGGTACCATCTATTTCGTGGCCGAAAGCTGGCGGCTTTATTCACTCGACCCGACAGGAAAATTGAATTGGTTCCTGCCCATCCAAGCGAATCCTGAGAAGGGCGCGCCCGATGTTTCCGTAGCCATAGACAGCTTTGGCCGGGTGCTGACCGGGTGCAATTCGGAGTACATCTATTGCGTTAATTCGGACGGTTCATTGGAATGGACCATACCCGGTGGCTCGCCGCCGATCAACGACTACGGGCCCATGGTCTGCTCACCCACAATCGGTACGAACGATGCTACTTATACCGGCACGGGAATCAGTGGCGATCTCCTTTCCATCGACCCAAACGGCGGCCTCAACTGGTTCCTAACTTCCGGGACTGGTGAGCCCACCATTTCCTCACCGGCGATTGGAGAAACAGCCCTCTATTTTGGTTCCACCACCGGCGAATTCTTTGCGGTGACACTGACCAACCATGCAGTCGCTTGGACCTACACCAACACCAACGCCATTTACTCAAACCCATTGATATGCCCGGATGGATCAGTTGTTTATGGATGCGAGGATGGTTATTTATATTGTTTTTGGGGTTCCAGTTTGCCTGCCGGTACCAACGCGCCCTGGCCTACCTTTCATCAGAACAATCAACGCACCGGTCTTCAACCGGGGACCACTACCCTCGTGGAGAATTGCGGCGCGCCGTTTCTCTTTGACGGCACCAACAACCAAGAAGGCACGTTTACTTTCAACATCATTGGTACGACGAATAATTCGTGGGCTGTGTATTATTCAGCTAACCTATCGAACTGGACAAAATTGTTCACCACCAATGTGACGTTGAGCGGGACGCCTGCGACCAACATCATTATTGACGACACAGTCCTCAATGTCCCGCAAAGATTTTATCAGCTCAGCAACAGCACATGCTGCTCCAGGGCTATAGGATTTACGCGCTTAACATTAACGCCCGGAACCAATCTCATTGCGGACCAGTTGTGCCAGGTGGACGACGATGTCATGAAGGCGTTTGATACCGATCCCATCCCTACTTTGGGTTTCACGATGAACGACTTGAACGCGTTATTCGATCTGAACCCTTGGGCCACCAACACGGATGGGTCCGCAATTTTTGAATGGAACGGGAATGGTTTTGATGGGGACACAAACTTTGCCAACAGTGTCGAGCCCCCAGTCTGGCTAGGCGGAGGTAATATGACCTTGTTGCCTGGGAGCTCAGTCATCATCTCTAATGGCTTGGGCCGGTCGTATCAAATTTGGTTTACAGGGTTGGTTCGCAACCAGCAGATATTCTCGCTGGAGGCTGGGACAAGTTATTTGAGCGCCACCGCGCCTATTGGTGGGGCCATCACGAGCATCACCGGCTACATTCCGACCAATGGCGACGTAGTAAAGCTATGGAATACAAGCACGAGCAATTTTGTCTCGCACACCTACACGTCCAGTTCTTGGGGCACCAATGGCATTCCTATGCTCAACGTCGGGGAAGGTTTTGTGCTGATTTCCACGATTGCGCGCATCTGGACAAACACCTGGGAGACAGGTGTATGCGGCACTCCGTAGATAACCCTTCGTCGGGAGGGGCGAGCGCCGCGAGTCCCAAATTCATTAGGGCGTCGCAGCGCTCCTCCCTCCCGCAGTTGCAAAACCGTGGCGTAGAAGCCATATTAAAAGAGCCACAATGCGCGTCAGTACAACGAGTTCAAGAAGTGCGGCCTGTAGCCAAAGGGGAACAGGTTTCACCCTGATCGAATTGCTTGTCGTCATCGCCATAATCGCCATTCTGGCTGCGCTTTTGTTGCCGGCTTTGGGCAACGCCAAAATACAGGCCCAACAGACCAAGTGCATAAGCAATCTTAAGCAACTGAATGTGGCCGGACTAATGTACCTAAACGACAGCAGCCCAGCGCTCTTTCCCTACAATGCTCCAGGTTTTCCTCATTATGATCCCAATGCTGCAATTACTTGGTATTGCGCCCTTACCAATTATGGCGTGACCGACGGCGTGCGCGTCTGTCCCTGCACTCGTGTGCCGCCCCTGCCGACCCCCCAAACTCCTGGTGCGGCTGACCTCGTATGGTTCGATGGGGGTAGCATGGTTGCTGGGAACCCCGCGATGATGTTCGGCAGCTACGGTCAGAACGGCTGGTTGACGGATTTTATTAATGCTCAAGGACCAAACCTTGACGGAAATGGAGCTTTCGGAAGCGCGCATCCGCAGTTCATGTTTCCAAAACTGTCATCGGTTCAAAGACCGTCTCAGTCGCCGTTATTTTTTGATCAGAATGACGCGATGACTTTCCCTCTCGAATCCGATGTTCCTGCCAGCGATCTATACTACGGCCAGCCACCTATCACTTACACTCGTGACGGCATGGGCTGTTGCACGATTTTGCGGCATGGCGGGCGGACCGCCGGCAGCAGCGTTCCGTGGCAATCCGGCCAGCCTTTGCCCGGCGGCATCAACATGGGCTTGTCCGACGGCCACGCGGAGTACTCCAAACTGCCCAACCTCTGGAATTACTATTGGCACCTCAACTGGAACCCCGCCATCGTCACCGGCCCATAAAGCCCTGAAGCCTAACAGCCTCCTTACAGAGAAAGTTCATGGTTGGACACGCGTGGAGGACTCCTTTTCCTCTGGCTATTTTGGCCGCTTAATTTGAAAACATACCATGTGCGCGTCTTCATAAACGGGCTGGCCGAACTCCTTTCTGAACGGAACTTGAAGTCGATCGGCCGATTGATAATACATCCGTATCCAGTCGTAGGTTGGAGTTCTGACGGAATCCCCCCAAACTGTTAATTGCGCCATGATATCTTTGTGCAGAATCAGAAAATCGGCGGGACTGGACAACACGGAGGTGGCATCTGTAACGTCAATCATGTTGCGGAAAGCAAGCTTCGATGGATCCTTGACGTTGGAAAGGATTTCGTCCGCATCCATCTTGCCGACACGACAATGGGGGCCTTGATCATTCCGCAGCGGCGCGAAGGTGTAGCCGACCAGCGTTGGATCGTTGCAATATCCGGCGAGAATGCGCTTCCTGTGAAAGTGTTGATAGAAGTAGAAGAGATTGTTGTAGCTGCAAAGATCAAACGGATACTCGATGATGGCTGAAACGTTAGATTGTCCGCCGAGCCAATTGTAAAAGGGCGGGATTTCATCCTGGCGGATGACGAACGATGGGTAAACGAACTGCAGAGCGGTATTTTGCCAGGTTTTAGCCTCGTAGGATGTTTGAAAGAAGGCGTGGTTGGCGAGATTGTTGGGCGGCACATTCAGCGCGAGGAGCGGGCCGGCGGCAAAAAGACAAGCAAGAAGCAAGGACGCGCACAGGGTTGGAGTAGGTCGGGTAATCCACGTTAAATTTTGGATTTGCTTTAGCACGCCGTCCACCGCCACCGCCACCGCGGCCAAGGACATCGGCACCACGACAATCATATAGCGAAGCAGGATTGCTCCCTCATCCATACCCAGGGGACGGCTGATTAGCAAAAGGGCGACGTAGGCGCAGATGGTTGCAACGAAGATCGAACCGAGCAACAGATTGTTTCTGAGCAAGTCGATGAAACCGATCATCAACAACATGAAAAAAATCAAATTTAAAGGGCGACACGTTGTGCCGCTGAGGAGAGTCGCAGCCGTTTGGACCGTGTGCAAGGTCAGGCGGCCCGATGCCCACGGCAACTCGGCGCTTTTCCTCAGCACCGGCCACAGGTAAGGCAGCAGAAAGAGAGCAAAAATCGCGGCCACCTGAAAAAGTGTCTTGAAGGAGATCTTGATCGCCGGGCGTGCGGCGGCGGAGGGCCTGAGGCGCTGGAGCAATCCAAAACCAATACAGGCCACAAATGGCGTGGCCACGGCCACAATGGATAATAGATTGCTGTAGATTGCCAAGAGGCCGGTCACGACAAAACCGACAGCGTAAGCCAATTTTCCCGTGGAGAGCCATTGATGGGAAAACAGCAACGCCGAGAAGCAGAACAACGTGGTCAAGCCGTAGGGCCGATCGTAGCGGCTGTAAAAGACCAGAAAAGGCGAGATGGCCAAGAGACACGCAAATGCGATCGAAACCCGTTCGTTGAAGACCTGCTTGATCTGAAGCGGCAGCGCGACAAGGCTCACCAGTCCAGCCAGGATGATCGGCAGCCGAATGGTCAACTCAGACCAGCCGATGGTATGGTAGAGGGCCAGATTATAAAGATTCAACGGGAGACTGGAATTGTTGACAGGATCGAAC
Source organism: Verrucomicrobiia bacterium (assembly GCA_036008545.1). Taxonomy (GTDB): domain Bacteria; phylum Verrucomicrobiota; class Verrucomicrobiia; order Limisphaerales; family Palsa-1400; genus Palsa-1400. The sequence goes on along the minus strand of DASYNM010000040.1, from coordinate 1,315 downwards.
CCTGTCAGCACGTCCAGGAGTGTCTTGCCGGTGACCGCTCGGATGCTGTGCCACTCGTCATCCAGGAGAATTTGTGACGAAAGCAAATGCAAACGCAAATAGGCGCCTACGACAAAAATGCACCCCAAAATAATGCGGTAACGGCGGCGGTTGGCGGCCCTCGTGCTCTCGCGGTGATCTCCGTTGCCGTGGTCGGGAGGCATTAACCGGAAAGCGTCTAAACCCATTTTTCTTCCTTCCTTGGCTTGTATTCCGACGGAAGGCCGCGTCATTGCGAGTTAACTCGGTAATAGCGGTTGGGATAATTTGTCCATTGCGAGTCGCTGAACTGGTATGAACCGTTCGTGAGGGAGTTGGTGGAAACTGGAATCCACACAGGGTTGACCAGATTCGTGCAGGCTTCCACCACGACGATTTGGTTGCTGGTGCCAGTGATATTAAAGCTAAATTGATTTGATTGGACGCAGGCCGAGGCCAGAGCGATGGATTCGACTGTAGTAATAATAATCTCGCCATTGGGTGGATCATCGGGGCTTGCAACCCCAGAAACCTCGGTGAGGATCGCTACTGCGGATGAATCGATGATGGAACCGCCGCCGCCGCCAGCGCCGATATATTCGTCGTCCTCGCCTGAACCACCACCGCCGCCGCTGTAGCCGCCGCCACCGCCGCCACCAAAGCCGCCCGTGGCACCGAGGGGATCGCCGCCGCCCCCGCCGCCCCCGAAGCCGCCGTTTCCGCCAAAAACGGAGTCGTCGCCTGCGCCACCTGCGCCGCCATCTAGGAAGCTGCTGCCACCGAAGCCGCCGAGGTATCCGTCACCTCCACTGTCGCCGTCGCCATTGTAGCCGCCGCCGCCGCCGCCGCCACTCACATTGGGAAAGGCGCCGCCAGCACCGCTTGTACCGCCAGAACCGCCGCCGTTAGGGTAACTGCCAGCGCCAGCACCGCCGGCAGCGCCGACGTTGCCGTTGTATCCGCCACCAGAGCCGCCACCACCGCCGCTGTCGTAGTATGCGGCGCCACCGTTGGTGCCCGCGGCGCCGACTAGAAGAGTGAGTGTCGTCTGGGTCGTGAAGTTGAATTCGGCTTCCATTTCGACTCCGAGGGAGGCACCGCCGGTCAAGACGCCGCCACCGCCGTAAAAATAGACAGTGTACCCTTGGCCACCCTGAGCGCCGTAGGCAGTGATGTCGTAGGTGCCTGGGTTTAGGGTGATGTTGGTCATTGTCCCGGTGAACAGGTATAGATTGGTTTGAGCTGAAACGATATGCACTCCAAACAGCAAGGTGACTGTAATCAAACAGGCTGTGCG
>DASYNM010000039.1:0-20297 GCA_036008545.1 Verrucomicrobiia bacterium | reverse complement strand
GCCGGTCGTGACGTTCCCGCTCACATCACCTATATTCCCGGTTATGGTCCCCGCGGGATCTGAGATGCTAAAGTTTCCCTGGTCCAGCACGGCCCAATTCTCCGGGCCGGCGGCGCCCAGTTCGAGATAAGGCGCGGCTGGGGTTGCGTAAGTCTTACCCGTGACCGCGAAAATGAGCGCCGTTGCGGTCAAAGTTAAAATCGACTTGCTGTTTTTCATAGGTTTTTTCTTGTCGTGCAGTTTGGTTTCTATTCACTGGTATATTACCATTTAAGCAGACGCGCTAAAAATGGTCTATCCCATCACGGGACAGCTTTGGCCACTTTCGGGCCATAGTAGATTTGGGGGAGGAATTCCTTGAACATTCGCGGGTCCCAGATCCCCAAACAACGCGGACACCGTACAGCAGCGTTCATCGTTGTGAAGCGGGGCTGCCCTCAATGTTGCATAGGAGAAAATCCCTGAACATTCGAAGGTTCTGACCTGTCACGATTGCCAGCGGAAACTCTAATCGAAGGCGGCTCCTTGCTGAAAAAGCGCGATTCTTGCAATCGACATAATATCCTATACCGCAATGGTTAACAAGGCGATCTACTCCTCAAATGTATAGTACTGACAGAAAAAATGATTTTTTTTGAGGCGTTTTGGCAGATAAACCGATGGTTCGCGAAATAAAAATCTACTTTGCTTTCGAGTTTTGACGATTTTTGAAGGTTTTTAGAGTTGCAAGCTGTTACAAGGCAGCGACTAACATCGACTCCGACCGCTCCAAAAAAATCGTACCTAAAAGCCTACGGTAGGTTTTTTGGTTTTCGGGAACTGGCGTAAAGTCGTTTCACGATGAAATATAAAAGCATCAGCGGGAAGCAGAAGGGACGGGATGACAGGATGGACAGGATGAGATGCTTTCTCGGCAGACGCCTGGTTCGCACAAGAAATCTTGTAGCCCGCACGGCGGGCCGCTCTCAATTTGTTCTGACTCATCCTGTACATCCTGTCAAAAAAGTCTTTTCCGGCGAGGCTGTCGCGAGTTCAGGCCTCGACGCAGACAGAACGAATTCTGAGCGGCCCGCTGTGCGGGCTGTCTCGGCCCACCGCGGAGATGGGTTGTCGCCGATTCGCGGCTCCGTTTGTAACTCGTTGATTTCCATGATAGTTTCAGATAGTTTCACATGCTCTCGTGGCCAGGCATTTTGAAGGATCGTATTGCGCGTTGTTTCCGCGCCAGCGTCGAAGGTCGGTCAGCGGTTTTGGCGAGCCTCCTGTGCCAGCCCCAATGTGCCGGAACTCCTTGCGGGCTGCGTGGATCAATGTTACAATATGCCGAACTTTGACATTAAATGCCTGATCCAAATCGAAACTCTGAGACGGACAAGAACGACAAACGCAACGGCGAGATGCGCCTGCCCCCACGCACGTTCATGGTCTGGATTGCCATCATTGCCATCGCCGTCATTGTGATGTTCGTCCGCAACGGCACCGAGGCTCCCATCGAGGAAATGGCCTCCTTCCCCGATCTGTTGCACAAAATGACCAACGGTCTCATCGTACCCGGCAGCGGCCGCGTCATCTATGGCCTGCAATCGACCGACATCCAGCGCATCACCGGCAAATATTATTCGATGCAGGACAACGGCAAGCCCGCCCTCGACCCTGCTCTCAAAAAGATTGAGGTGCCCTTCAAGTTGGAAACGCACTTGACAGAAAAGATGTCCAATGAGCTGGCCTATTCTGGCGATTTCAAAGTGGCCAACAACAGCAACCTGATGTTGAGCCTGTTCTTGAACACCATCTTTCCCTTCCTGCTCATTCTCGGCGCGCTCTACTTCTTCATCTTCCGCCAGATCAAGATGGCGGGCAAAGGGGCGATGAGTTTCGGCAAGAGCCGTGCTCGCATGTTGAACAAGGAAAAGAACAAGATCACGTTCAAGGACGTCGCCGGCGTTGAGGAAGCCAAGGAGGAAGTTTCTGAGTTGGTGGAGTTCCTCAAGGACCCGAAGAAATTTCAAAAGCTCGGCGGCCGCATTCCCAAGGGCATCCTGATGGTCGGCGCGCCCGGCACCGGCAAGACGCTCTTGGCTAAAGCCATCGCCGGCGAGGCCGACGCTTCGTTCTTTAGCATCAGCGGCTCGGACTTTGTCGAAATGTTTGTCGGCGTCGGCGCCAGCCGCGTGCGTGACATGTTCGAGCAAGCCCGCAAGAACACGCCTTGTCTGATCTTCATCGACGAAATCGACGCCGTCGGACGCAGTCGCGGTCACGGCTGGGGCGGCGGCAACGACGAGCGCGAACAGACGTTGAACGCCTTGCTGGTGGAGATGGACGGATTTGACACCCAGGACGGAATCATCATCATCGCCGCGACAAATCGCCCCGATGTCCTTGACCCGGCCTTACTGCGGCCCGGCCGCTTCGACCGCCAGATCATCGTCAGCCTGCCCGACGTGCGCGGGCGCGAAGCTATTTTGAAAGTCCACGCCCGCAATGTGAAGCTGGACCCCACAGCCAACCTCGCGGTCATTGCGCGCGGCACGCCTGGCTATTCCGGCGCGGACTTGGCCAATCTTTTGAACGAAGCGGCGTTGTTGGCGGCCCGCCTTGGCAAGAAATCCATCAGCATGCCTGAGTTGGAAGAAGCGCGCGTCAAAGTCCGCATGGGCCGCGAGCGCCGCAGCATGGCCATGTCGGAGGAGAACAAGAAATTCACCGCCTGGCACGAAGCTGGCCACGCGCTGGTCAACGTCTTGCTCGAACACACTAATCCGCTGCACAAAGTAACGATCATCCCGCGCGGCCAGACGCTCGGATCCACCATGTCGTTGCCCGAGGAAGATGTGCTCAGTTATCGCCGCAAAGAAATGCTTGACTTCATTGCCGTCACCATGGCCGGACGCATCGCCGAGGAAATTGTCTCCGGCGACATCTCTAGCGGCGCTTCGGGCGACATCCAGCAAGCCACTTCCCTGGCCCATTCGATGGTCTGTCAGTGGGGCATGAGCGCCCGGCTGGGCATGGTGCAGTACGGCAATGACAGTGACCACATGTACATGGGGCGCGATATGGTGCAGCGCAAGGATTACAGCGAGTTCACCGCGCAGGAAATCGACACCGAAGTCAAGCGCATCATCAACGAAGCGTACGATCGGGCCAAGAGCCTGATCGAACAGCATCGCGACAAATTGGAAATCATTGCCAACGCCCTGCTCGAATACGAAACGCTGGATGGCGAGCAAGTAGGCCAGATCGTCAAGACCGGCGTCTTCACGCCGCCGCCGCCCGACCCGAAAGTCGAGCCGCCGTCGGGGGCTATCGCGGCCACGCCATTGCCGGAAGTGCCTAAACCGCTGCCGCCGAAGCTGCCTGGTTTTGGTTCGCCGGCGCCCGCCACTGTTTAACGGGTTTGACGCGCCCTCTGAATTCAGGGAACATTGGGGCAGTGAATTTATGAGTGACGCGACAACTCCGCCCTTGATCATAGCTCCGTCTTTGCTGGCGGCCAACTTCACTCGCCTGGGCGCGGAAGTCCAACGCGTCAATCGTACCAGCGCAGCCTGGTTGCACTTGGACATCATGGACGGCCACTTCGTGCCCAACATCAGCTTCGGTCCGGCGGTGGTCAAGGCGGTACGGCCGTTGAGCAAGCTCACGTTCGACGTCCATCTGATGTGCGCCAAGCCCGACATCCTGTTGGAGCCATTCGCCAAAGCCGGCGCGGACAGAATGAACATCCACGTCGAGCTCGGCGCGCAAGTCGTCGGGCAGTTGATTTGGAAAATCCGCTCCCTGGGCAAGCAGGTCGGTTTAGCCATCGACCCACCAACCTCCATGTCCGCGCTGAAACCCCATTTGGAACAGGCGGATTCGGTGCTGATCATGACCGTCAATCCCGGCTTCGGCGGGCAGGAATTCATCACGGAATGTTTGACAAAAATCCAGCAAGCCGCCGCGTGGCGGGACGAACTCGGTTTGCGATACCGCATCGGCGTCGATGGCGGCATCCATTACAACACGGTCGCAAGTTGCGCGGCTGCGGGCGCGGACACCTTCATCAGCGGCACCGCGCTGTTCGAGCACAACCACCTCAGGGCGGCCGTGACTAAAATGCACAAACTGGCCGAAGCCGCCGTCGTCAAGTAGAACGGCGCGCGCCCGCCGCGACCGCTCTCCTTCACGACGGCCCCCAGCGGTTGCTGCTGAATTGCCTCTGGATGCTTTGCTGTTGCTCTTCAAGGTCCCGCAAACGGCTCATGATATCCGCCACGTCCACCTTCAAAGTGGCGCTGGCCGCCTGGGTTTCCAGATGCGCCATGATGGCTTCGAGCGCTTGCTGCATACTGGCGGCCTGCTCCTGCCCAGCGCTTTGGGCGCGGGAGATGGCGTCGGCCACGCGGCTGGCATCCATCGCGGATGGACTGGCATTTCGCTGCGCACCTGACGGCAATGCGCCTACGATCGCTCCGCCCGGCTCACTCTGGGCTCGCGCGCCGTCGTCTTGATCCGGCCCTGTTTGGTCCGTGACTGCGCCATCGTCTGGTTGAGCGCTCTGAGTCGCGCCTCGGCGCCCCGTCTGCATTTTCCTTCCCCGTTCCATCGAAGGAAGGCGCTCTGCTTTTTGCACCTCCTCGGCCCGGTTGCCTGTGGTTTGTTTCCCGGCTTCGATCTGAACCCGCATGAGATTGGCGAGATCGTCCAACTTTTGGCCGAGACGATCGCACGCCTCGGTCATGTTGGCGGACGTGTCGGTTTGTTTTTCCTGTCGATCGGAGGCGGCCCGTTTCTCCTGATGATGCGCTGGGGTGGGTTTGCTGGCATGGTGGTCTGTCTTTGGGTTTGTCATAATTTGATCTGGGTTGTTGATGGTGACTGAGCTTGAAATGGCGTGATGTCTCCCGCAACGCAGACTGGAAATCTGCGCCGCGTTCTCTGACCGGCTCAAAGCCATCTTCATTCTCACGCGCCGATTTTGGCATATCTCGTGAAAAGCAAAAAACCTACCGTAGGCTTTTTGGTATGATTTTTTTAGGGCCTGTTTTTGAATGTAACCACCCTCACCACAACCAGATGCGCAAACCGACCATGGCAAACGGCCAAAATAAAGTCATTTTTTCTAAACCGCCTCCGCCGTTTTTTGGCGCCATCTTGCAAGGACTGAAAAACAACGCCGAGGCTGAAGGGTATTTGAACAGTTTCGACAAAATAGCGCTTGCAATATGTGGACAGGAGGCGCACCTTGTCGGCAACTTTAGATTGCGTTGTCAAATTTCCAACATGGTGAATCTTCAGGTGAACACGGTTCAGTGATGATTTGAAACCCGATTTCCGGGAACAGTTCCGGGAAACTGCAAGCGATTCTAAAATTGTCAGACACGAATGAATACTAAATTGTACGTGGGAAATCTTTCCTTCGACACAACTGAAAATGATCTGCAAGACCTCTTCGCCCAACACGGACCGGTCTCGGAGGTCAACCTGATAACCGATCGCATGAGCGGACGTTCGCGCGGCTTCGCTTTTGTCACCATGGGCAGCCCGGAAGGCGCGCAAGCGGCCATCACGGCGCTGGCGGGCAAGGAAATTCAAGGTCGCGCGCTGACTGTCAACGAAGCGCGTCCTCGTGAAGAACACGGTCCTGGCGGTGGCGGCGGTGGCGGACGTCGCAATGGCGGTGGCGGGGGCGGAGGTGGCGGCGGTGGGCGCCGTCAGTTCTCGCGCCATTAAAAGGCTTTCACAACGGCTGCGCCGCCAAAACGGCGCAGCCGCATTAGATGGGACAGCGCTCCGATATTCATTGTAAGCTGGGGGCGCGGGTTGTAAGGCTCATCCCATGAAAGTGGATGCTCCCGAAACGCAAAACAGCTTTGACAGCTTGTTTTCGGCGGGTCGCCTTTTGTTGACTCTGGGGCTTTTGATCTTCATTACCTATCCCGGTCTCGTCTTGGGCACGCGGGCTTTTTGTTATCGGGATACGGGACTATTCAGTTATCCGGTGGCGTATTGCTTGCGGGATTCTATTCGGCATGGGCATTGGCCGCTGTGGAATCCTTGCAGCGACTGCGGGTTGCCGTTTCTCGCACAATGGAACACGCTGGCGCTCTACCCCCTTTCGCTTTTTTACGTGCTGCTGCCGATGCCCTGGTCACTGAACATTTTTTTGCTTGGGCATCTTCTGCTAGGGGGTCTTGGGATGTACTGGCTGGCGCAGCATTGGTTCGGCAGCCGGTTCGCTGCCAGCGTGGCGGGAGTGGTTTTTGCGTGGAATGGATTGAGCCTCCAATGTCTGATGTGGCCCTGTCATACGGCGGGCCTGGCGTGGACGCCGTGGGTGGTTTGGCTATGCGACCGCGCTGTCCAACAGGGAGGCCGCCGGATTTATTGGGCCGCGCTCGTGGGCGGCTGCCAGATGCTGACCGGTTCGCCCGAAACAATCCTCTTGACGTGGTTGATCGTGGCCGTGGGTTTTGTCCGTGACGTTTTGCGAGAACGTCCTGAGTTTTGGATGCTCGCCCGGCGCCTAGTCTGCGTCGTCGTGTTAATCTGCGCGCTGAGCGCGGCCCAAATGTTGCCGTTCCTGGATCTTCTTGCGCATGGTGATCGCACCAGTGGGACTGGCAATGGATATTGGTCGCTACCGCCTTGGGGGATGGCGAATTTCTTCGTGCCGCTGTTTCATTCCTCCTCCTCGTTGAGCGGAGTCTTCACGCAAGACAAGCAGCAATGGACTTCCTCCTATTACATCGGTGTGGTGCCGCTTGCGCTGGCCATCGTCGCTTTCCTGCGGGCGAGAAAGGGGCGCACGCTGCTGTTGACAATGTTAGCGCTGGCAGGCGTTTTGCTGGCGCTCGGGGATGCCGGATTGGTGCTGAACATTCTCAAGCGCGCGGTTCCAATCCTGGGCTTCATCCGTTTCCCGGTGAAGTTCCTTATCTTGACAGTGTTTTGCCTCGCCTTGCTGGCCGGGGCAGGGGCGGCCTGGCTGCAAAAGCAGTCCCCGGACGCCGTCCGCCGCAGTTGCTCCGGCCCGGGGATTGTAATCGGCCTGATCGTCTTGCTGGTGTTGGCCGTGGCTTTTTGGTTCCCCTTTGCGTCCGATTCTTGGAGCGCCGTCTGGCCCAACGCTCTCGGCCGCCTGGCGTTCCTCTTGACAGGATTGGCGTTGCTGACGCTGATTTTTAGGAGCAATGCGACGTCGCAGCGCGCGCTGCTTTCCTTTGGATTCCTGGTCTTGATGGGATTGGACATTTGCACGCACGTGCCGCAGCAAAATCCTTCCGTCCCTGTCCAAGCTTACGCCGATGACCCGCCGCCGATGACGAAGGTGCCGCAAGTGGGCGAGTCGCGCGCGATGCTCAACCCGCTGGCGGAACGCACGATGGACAATCTCGTCAACCCGGACCTGCTGCACTTGTATCTGGGCCAACGCGCCGAACTGTTCAGCGATTGCAACCTGTTGAATGGCATTCCCCTGGTGGGCGGATTCATGTCAGTGCACGTCGCGGCGGAGCAGACCGTGGCCGAGTTGTTGCGCAGCGGCAAAGCCGCCCCGGCCGTGGCGGAATTCCTCGGCGTTTCGCAGGTTGCCTCGCCCAGTCAACTATTTGTCTGGGAGGCCCGAACCAATTTCATGCCTTGGGCCACCATCGGCCAAGCGCCGGTTTTTCTCGACAACGACGCAACCTTGGCGGCCTTGTGCAGTCTCAGATTTTTGCCGCGGCGAATGGCGTATTTACCCTCTGACGCGCGCGGCCAAATTACAGCCGGTGCGGACGGCCAGGCGCGAATTCTTTCCAGTCACTTCGGGACCTCGGAGTGCGCCTTTGAGACCAGCGCGGAGTCACGCACGATGCTTGTGGTGGCGCAGGCTTACTATCATTGCTGGCGCGCGAGCGTGGATGGAACGCCGGTTCCGTTGTGGCGGGCCAACTATGCCTTTCAGGCGCTGGAAGTTCCTCCTGGCAAACACGAAGTGCGGCTAGTTTATGTGGATCGCGCCTTCCAGGCCGGCGCCATCATTTCGATCATGGCGCTCATGTTTTGCCTGGCAATGATTTGGAAAGGGCCATACCGATGCTCAGATTCCCGCGCGGATTAAAAAGCAATTCTCCAGTTGTCAAACAGGGGTTGGAGTGTTAGAAGTACATGAGTCGGCGGTAAAATTTGATCTATGAAGAATCTATTGGCCATCGCAATTGTTGGCGTAGCGCTCGTTTTACCATGCGCGCTGCAAGCCCAAAGCTACAGCATCAATTGGTACACCATCGGCGGTGGAGGCGGCACCAGCACCGGCACCTCTGGCACGAACACCTACTCCCTGAGCGGCACCATTGGCCAGCCGGCCACCGCCACCATGAGCGGCGGCAGTTATTCCCTTACGGGCGGTTTTTGGAGCATCATCGCCGCGGTGCAAACACCCGGCTCGCCGCTCCTGACCATCACGCGCTCGGGAACCCAGGCCACTGTTTCCTGGAATGCGCCCGCGACCGGTTTTGTCCTCGAACAGAGTCCGAATTTGAAAACTGGCACTTGGACGACCTCTCCAGCCACCCTTTCGACCAATGGCGGCGTCATTTCTGTCACCGTGACCGCGAACAGCGGTTATCAATTCTTCCGCCTGGTCAACCCGTAGCGGTTGCGCGGGCAAACGAGGCAGACTCTCAATGTTAAAACCTGCGCGACAAGCGCCAAGCTTGTCTCGTTCCGACCGGGCCGGCCCCATTCGCAGGACGTCATTGGAAATATCGGCAAATATCGTGAAAATCAACGACTTACGACGATCATCAGAATTATCTGAAACTTTCTTGGAAATCAACGACTTACGTAAGGCCTTGCGCAAGGCCACCTTGGAAATCAACGAGTTACAAATGGACGATTCTCGTTTGGGCGCGGCGCAATTCACGGTGCCGGCGCACGCTGCCCCGTAGCCGCCGACGTGAGTCGGCGGATTCTGGATGACCATGCTTACTTCGTCGGTCGTCCAGAACCTGCCTGGGCGCCGGCCGCTTGCGCGGCTGCGCCGGGACCGCCGTGTTACCACGGCGGCTACGAGCTGCCTTGACCCTGCCATCCGGCGCGTACCGCCTACCCTGCCGTCCTGTCTCCCCCGTCTTTTCGGCTTCCCGTTGATGTTTTTATCATTCATCATGGAGACGACTTTACAACAGTTCGCGAAAACCAAAAAACCTACCGTAGGCTTTTTGATACGATTTTTTTTGGACGGTCCTGGAGGATGGTAGTTCCTGCCCTGCAACGCTTTGCAACTCGGAAAATCGCAAAAAATCGCAAAAACTCAAAAGCAAAGTAGCTTTTTGTTTTCAGAAACATCGATTTAGCTGCCAAAACGCCTCAAAAAAGGCCTGTTTTTTCTGTCAGTACTAAGACATGGCGCGCTGATTTGTCGCCAAGACATTGCGGCATAGGCAATTACGTTGATTCATGGAAACCGCGTTTTTAGGCAAAATTCCGCCCCGTTTACCAATCCCAACGGAATTCCTCGAAAAGCGGCCTCACGGCGCTTGCAGGAATAGGATCGTCGTGTGATAGTCTTTCAATGACAACAACGGTGGATCAAATGCATCGCGCGGTGACTCCATTTAAGCCCGGCGATGTGCTGGAAATCGAACAGCAAAGCCCGGACGTCGTGATTTTGAAGCGAACGAAGCAGGCGGCACGCGCCAGACCCAAGCTGGTGCGCAGGAATCGGCGACTTGTCTTCGTCGGAGAGGCCACCACGACTGACGAGGTAAACAGGATGCTTGAGGATTTCCCGTGATTCTGCCGGACGCGAGGGAACGTGTTTCTGAGATACTTAGTTGTAAAATCCCATTAAATCGCCCGTCAGGTTTTCATCTGCCTGTCTCTGCGCGCTCCGCGGCTCTGCGTGAAAAGATCCGGATTGGGAAGATTCTCGCGCGGAGTCGCGGAGGTCGCGGAGAAATCGAAAACCTTTGGGGTCCACGGAAATTCTCATGGCCAAAATTTCAAATATCGAAAGCCGGCCGTGCCTCACTTTGAGATCAAGAACCTAAATTGGACAGAATTTTGGTTTGACCCTTTCATGCGACGCAGCTTGCTTCCGGGGAGCATACGCGCCCCGCTTGTGGCAGTTGGCGCCCTCGCCGACTGCTCCCCTCTTCGGTAGGACATTGGAAGGACGTAAAGATGTGGTCGGCGAGGGCGCCGACCACGACAGGCGAGACGGAACAACATAAGAGATGCCCGCGTGGCGGGCTGGGCGCCCGTGCTCCCCAAACCACTGCCATTCCCCGCTTCGCGTTCCCGTTCTTAAGCTCTGAGCGCTCTGCTTGCCGCGCCAGAGCTTCAGCGGCAGCGGGCGGCTCTGAGTGAAAAAATCCGGACCGGGAAGATTCTCGCGCAGAGTCGCGGAGGTCGCGGAGAAATCGAAAACCTTTGGGGTCCACGGAAATTCTCATGGCCAAAATTTCAAATATCGAAAAGCCGGCCCCGCCTCACTTTGAGATCAAGAACCCAAATTGGACAAAACTGTGGTTTGACCACTTTGACGATATATCATTACCTAATTGACGCCTTCATAATTATGTCCGGTCATAATCATGCCAGCATTTTCCGCGGTGTCTGCTTGTTAACCTCGCACAATTTTGGTTGCGAATTGAATAACAGCGGCTGAGGGGCACCAGACATAACTAATATGCCAACGGCAAAAGAGCGCCATTCCCAGTCGAATTTGTCGGGGAAAGGGAACTTTTCACCATATCCAGCGTCAATTTTTGACTTAAAGAGGGTTTCAGCAGACTCACTTGACCATTGGTCTGGGATACCATTAGAAAATTTGCATTGGTTCCCTTGCGAATTGTGCATTTGTCCAAGAGGATCGAATCATTGCTGTGCGTGCGATAGAGTTCGTTACGAGCGCTGTAAACGTCTCCCCCATGTTCGAGCGCACTACGACCATTGATAAGCCGATTGATGTCAGCTGGCGACATTCCTTGCACGGCGGACGCATTCGTGCCAACGTGGTGAACATTAATCCCTTCGAGTTCGATTCGACTGATCGGGATTTCGACCGGCCGTAAAACCTCTTGTGATTCAGCCCGCGTAACGACCAGCGTCACTAAACCAAGGCTTAGGCATAGGGGGAACATACTCCAACGCAACGTACCTTGCGCTCGGCAAGTTTCGCGAACCACACTTGCCTTTTTTACGGTCGATTTCATATTATTTCGCCCTCATTGATGCGATAGCACGAACGTTATCTTAATTTTCTTTCTTCTGTTTTTGCCCCCCGAAATGCCGCGTGCAGACCATAAAACCCACTGATCAAAGGCTAATGCTAAATTGCGCAGATGTCAACCGATGTCAAATTCGGAAAAGAGCAATTTTCTTGAATGGGCGTCCCTATTTGGTGGAGACTTGTTCGCTATGATTGCCGTTTATGCGGACGAAACAGGCACCGGAGGTATCCCAAAATCCGGCAAAGAGCCTGCGCCGGGAGTTTATGGCTATTTGGCCACGCCAGAGTATTGGGACCAATTTCGATTAAAATGGCAAGCCATGTTGGATAACCACGGTGCTCCGTATTTTCATTTTAGGGAGCTTAACCCAGATTTTCAGAAGCAAAATCCTGACAATTATTTCTCCAAGTGGGACGAAGAACGCAAAGACAATTTCATCCACGACATGGCGTTTTTAGCGGGGTCCGGGCCTATTCCTTTCGGCGGAAATGCTCCGCAAAAACGTCGCAAGAATGCTCAGATGGCGTATGAAGAGGCTTTTGACTGTTTTTTTTCTGATTTCACCACGCAGATGGATGTCCACTTCCAAAGCGAAAAGGAACTGGCGTCGTTTTTTTTCGCCAAGAACGACAATGAAAAATGGCTGTGTGTTCTTAATGCAAAAATAAAAATTGCTTGGCAGCGTGATAATCGAATAGCGAAAGAATACATCATGCTCGATCCACAAAACTCCGAGCATGGAAGGGGAATACCATGTCAGGCGGCAGACATGTTGGCGTTCGTTCACCGCCAAAACATTTCGACAATCTATGATGAAGGGCTTAAGCATTGTCGAATTTTGGACATCATTGTCGGGAGAAAAGCAATCACCGTGGGAGCATTGGAGCCGTTGAGGAGTATGGAGGACGGGGAATTTTATGACCTTATTCAGGACATGCGGCGGGCGAAGAAAGGCTATGACACAAAAAGAAAGAGGCTTGGTTTGCAAAAAAAGACATTTTATCCGGCATTAGAGCATCCATTCATCAGGGAACTGCATTTAAAGTGGCACGCGATGCAATCCGCACTTGATAACCCAATCGTCCGCACAAGTGGTCGGGTTTCTTTCAAATCGCTGGCCCGCACTGCCCGACAACAGGCGAAACAAGCTGGGGAAAAGAAAACAGGTGCCTAAGAAAGAATATGTCGAGCGCCTTCAAATGGTCATCCGCCAGTTACACGGCTGCGACGCCGCGTGGCTGGAATCCGTGCCGGTGCATGAAGTGTATCGCCGCAAGACCGTCTGGCAAGGCGACGTCGAGGCGTTTGCGCTGACTGGCCACCCCAAGGCCAAGCGGTGCTATGGGTGGACGTACGGGGAGCCGGAGCAGTTCATCACTATCCTGGAACTGCCGCCAGTGGTCTCGGCACAAGCGGCGGTCAAGGTTGGAGTGGCGTATCAGGTGAAGAAAGGAAAGAAATGAGAAATAGAAAATTCATAGTTTATATCAATGACCGTGCTGTTCCATGCGGCAGCGTTCAGGAAACCATCGCGTGCTTGAGGGATGGAATTAAAAACAAAAACGCAATCAGCGATATTCGACCAGCAGACAGCCTTGGTGGCAAAACGGTGAGCGCAGTTGATGTTCTTGCATTGCTGAAAAAGGCGAAAATAAGCCTTTACGCGGAATGAGTTTCAAATTAAGGCACTACCCAAATTCGGATTTGAGATTTAAACCACGACTTAATTCGGTCAATATCCATATACATCAAAGTCAAGGGGCAAAGGGGTCAAACCATAAATTTGGGCGTTTTTCATTTTTTTGGGTCGGCGCCTCGTTCGTTTTCCGCCACAGATATGCGCCCGCGCCATTCCCTGATAGGGACGCCGCGCTGCGGTGTCCGGTCGGCGCAGCAGCCCGCAAAAGCGGGCAGCTCTTGTGAAGTTCTGACTCGCCGACCCTACCAAAAAGTGATTTGCGCCCCGGCCTGACTCGGCCTTACATTGTGCCATGATTGATCTTGCGGAAGTGGGGCAGGGGAGGGAATCGGATTTCGTCACGCGCATTCCTCTGCCGCCCGATCGGCTGGACGCCCTCTCGCGCGACATTCTCCAACTCAAGCGGGAGATGAACGCCATCATTCTGGCCCACAATTATCAGGTCCCGGAAATCCAGGACGTGGCCGATTACGTCGGGGACTCCCTCGGCCTTTCCCAGCAAGCGGCCAAGACCAAGGCCGAAGTCATTGTCTTTTGCGGTGTCCACTTCATGGCGGAAACGGCCAAAATTCTCAATCCGGGCAAGACGGTTCTGCTGCCCGACAAAGACGCCGGCTGCTCGTTGGAATCCAGTTGCCCGGCCCCAAAGCTGGCGGCGATGCAGGCCACCAACCCGAACTTTTACACTATCGCTTACATCAATTGCAGCGCCGAGGTCAAAGCCTTGAGCGATGTGATATGCACCAGCGGCAATGCGGTCAAGATCGTCAATGCCTCTCCCAAAGACCGCGATTTGCTCTTCGTTCCGGACGAAAATCTGGGCGCCTGGGTGATGGAGCAGACGGGCCGCAAGATGACGTTGTGGCAGGGCAATTGTTACGCGCACGTCGAGTTCACCCACGCCGGCGTTACGCGTATTCGTCGTGAATTTCCGGACGCACCGCTGGTCGCCCACCCCGAATGCACCAAGGCCGTGCGTATGCTGGCAGATGAAATTTGCTCGACGGAAAAAATGATTGACTTCTGCAAGCGCAGTCCCGCGCCGGTGTTTCTAATCGCGACGGAGGCCGGCATGATTCATCGCCTCAACAAAGAGTGTCCGGGCAAGCGGTTCGTGCCGGTGCCGGTGGAGAATTGCCGCTGCAACGAGTGCAAATTCATGAAAATGAACACGCTGGAAAAACTGTACGATTGCATGGCCAACCAGAATCCGCGCGTCGAGTTGAGCGCGGCGCTCATCGAGCGCGCGCGTCAGCCCATCGAACGGATGTTGCAGATTTCCTCGCAGGCGCTGGCCAACGCGGGATAAATCTCCGCGGACGTGAGGGGGCGCATCTCACTTTCTGGCAAATTTTTTTGAAATTGTTGGATGACGTCCCCTCGCATCGCCGAGCGGGGAGAGGGGCACCCTGCGGACGAACCTCCTCCCTATGAACAAGGAGCCTCCTCTCCCCGGCCCTCTCCTCCACAAGTGTGTGGAGGAGAGGGAGATACACGAAGCTGCCAGAAAGTGAGATGCGCCCATCGGAAGCTTGGAGCGAAAATCCCGTTGGACTTTAAATGAGTGGGAAAGTATTCTCCCGCCCATTGCAAATGTTTTCAAGCTGATTGAATGATGAACCAATTATGAAAACCAGAATGTCCATCATCGTTGCCGCCGTTGTCTGCGGCTTGGTCCTCACTGCCCCATCCGGATTTTCGCAGGGTAGCCTCACGCCGCCCGGCCCGCCCGCGCCGACCATGAAGTCGCTGGATCAAATCGAAGCCCGCACCCCCATCACGAACACGGGCGCAGTGACGATTTCGCAGTCCGGCTCTTATTACTTGACTGCCAATATCGCCGTCAGTTCGAACGACGCCATCACCATCAGCGCCGACAATGTGACGCTGGATCTCAATGGCTTTAGCATATCCAGCACCGCCAATCCCGCCGCGGGCAACGGGATTGTTTTGAGTGGCGGACGCAGGAACATCACCATCAACAACGGTTTCATTACCGGCAGCGTGACGGTCAGCAGCGGAGTGTATAGCGGCGCTGGATTTGCCTACGGTATCACCTACTCGAACGGCACTCCGACCCTCACGCGGGTGTCCGGCGTTTCGGTTACGGGCTGCCAGTTGGCCGGGATTTTCCTGAACCTCAACTCGACCTCCATTCAATCCTGCGTCGTGGACACCGTGGGAGACACGGGTTTGTTTGCGGCGTTAGTTTCCGATTCGGTGGCAGTCAATTGCGCGTCTTCGGGCGTGTATGCCAATACGGCTGACAACTGCACCGCCTCCAGCACCACGAGCGGTTACGGCGTGTACGCCCAAACCGCCAATAACTGCTTAGGCTCCAGTTCCACTGGCACTGGCCTTTACGCCGTCAATGTGGCGACCTGTTGTGAAGGATATACCCTGGTCAGCGGCGTGGCCCTGCAGGCGAATTCGGCGAACAACTGCCTGGGCTACAATCCAAACGGCACAGCTATTAGCGCCACTGTGGCCAACAACTGTTACGGCGAGTGTCAAGGGAGCGGGGATGGGATCACGGCCGGCATCAGCGCCAACAACTGCTACGGTTCGACGGTTAATGGCAATGGCATCACGACCATCGTCGCTCAAAACTCGTATGGCTATAGCTACAGCGGAACGGGCCTGTCCACGTCTGTCGCGGTGGGTTGCTACGGTTATAGTTCCACTTATCGAGGCATTTACGGCGATACCGTCAATTTCAGCTATGGACTGAGCGATGGCAGCGGCCCCTTCGCCTTCGCCGTCTATGCTAATCTGATCGCAGAAGGCACAGTCGGCGAGGCCGGAAACTTCGTTGGCATATTCGGTGGCGCAATTTTGAATTCTTGCTGGTCAGCAGAAGGGGCCGCACAGGCCCCCTACCAGTACAACATGCCTTGAGGCAGTTGTTTCGATTCCCATGCGCGCTGTGTTCCCGAACGTCAGCTCTCTTGTAATGCTCATGCTGGTGGCGAGAGCTTCCGCGTTTGAAGGGCGGATCACCGCTACTCTCACACAGGACGGCCAGAGCTCCAGCTTGCTTTACACTGTCGGCACAAATGAACTCCGCATTGAAAGTGTGGATACTAACGCTCCGCATTGCCGCAATGTCGTGGATCTCAAATCGGGCGCGATCATGCTCGTTTTTCCGCACAACCAAAGCTTCGTTCGCATCAAACCCATGATGCAAAATGCCGCCATGCCTCCGGGTTTTTCGCGCGTGCCCGTTGCGCCGCCGCCCGGTATCGGTCCGCAACCGCGACCGCCTGGTGCGCCCGCGGCGCCGAATCTGGTCGTGCCGCCGTCCGCGCCCGTCGTGCCGAATTTGCCACCAGGAGTTGGCCCTCAATCCACACCGGGCGCGCCTGCCATGCCAGCGATGCCCATGATGCCGCGTCCGACCGGACCAAGAGCCGAATTCAAAGCCACTGGCGAAACGACAAACATCCTCGGTTTCATTTGCTCCGGTTACGAAGTTAAGCAGCGCGGTGCAACGCTGAGTGTCTGGGCGACCGACAAGTTGTGTCCCTATCGGCCCTACCTGCAAACGCAACCGCCTCGCTCCGGTCCGGGCGCTGTCGTGGAGCCATGGTCCGAGCCGCTGGTTGCCCGCAAACTCTTTCCCTTGCTCGCCACGCTGCGTACCGATGCCGGTTTCGAGCGACTTCGTTTTGAAGTTGACTCCGTTGTGCCAGAGAAAATCAACGACCCGGACGGGCAACTCTTTCAACCTCCGGCTGACTATCACGAAATCGAACCCATGCCTTTCTGATAAAACATGAAGGCTCAACATGTCTTTCTGGCCGGCGTCAGTGTCGCGCTCATGCTCGCGTTGCAGCCGTGCTCCGTTTGGGCCGATTCCGATCCGACGCACATGATGGCCAATTCGGAAAAGCCGCAGCCGTGGCCGGACGGCGTCATTCCTTATGACATTTCCAAATTGACGCCGGCCCAGCAGTCTATCGCCCTACGCGGCATGCAGCGCTGGATGGATACAGGTGCGAACATAAAATTCGTTCCGCGCGCGAAGCAGAAGGAATATGTCAATTTCACCGGCAACACCAATGCCGGCAACAACACCAGCCACGACGGATTTAAGAAAGGCCTCCGCACCGACGTGAACATCACCGCCTTTTGGTGGCGTCAAGAAGAGTGGATGCCTGCGCACGAGTTAGGCCACGTCCTCGGTTTTGCGCACGAGTTCCAGCGTTGGGACCGCGACCAATTCGTCACCATCCATTACGAAAACATCAAGCCCGGCCGCGCCGCGGATTACGATTGGATTCCGAAAACGAACTGGCTGGTGACCGGTCTTCCTTACGATTACCAGTCCATCATGCACTACCGCATCTGCTGGGCTTCCAAGTGCGAGGATCTATGCAAGGACGGCATCGGCAGCAGCCCATGCGCGGTGATCGAACCCGTGGACAAAAAATACGACGGCGTCATCGGCCAATGGGGAGACAACCGCATCAGCGTGCTTGATGCGGAAAGAGCGCGCTTGGTTTATGGAACGAAAACTTCGTCGTCTGCCGCAGCCCCGTAGCCGCCGACGTGAGTCGGCGGACGGCAGAGCAGAAAGCATGGTTCTCCAATAATCCGCCGACTTACGTCGGCGGCTACGGGACTGCAAACGCCGACATTTGCCGCCAATCCGAGCGTAGTTTTTCCAGCAAGCGGGCGTCGGCGGCGGGGAACTGAAAGTCGGACATTTGCTCAAGGCCGATCCACTTCCAATCGTGGCACAAGATGGCGCGGGGTTCGTGCCGCAACCAGCGGCAGCGGAAGAATTTCAGATGCACCGAGCGTTCGGGATAGTGATGGATGAGATCTTCGACCAACTCATGCACCTGCACCTCGATGCCCAATTCCTCGGTCAGTTCGCGCCGGAGACATTGCTCGAAACTCTCGCCCGCCTCGCGCTTCCCTCCGGGAAATTCCCAAAGGCCGCCCAGGTGCGATTTGGCCGGGCGCTCGGTGATAAGCAGTTTGCCTTCGCGAAAAACCAGGCCCGCCGCGACCTCGATGGGAGGTCCGCCGCTGTTCATTTTCGGGTTTCTGACGTTTCCTTCATAATCTTAATCTTAATCTCTTTGGCTTTTCTGAAAAGTTAGAAGCAGAAGAGATTAGGATTAAGATTAAGATTAGGATTAGGAAATGAATTGGCGAATGGCTGCACCCAACGCCGGTCATGCCTTGCCCCGTCCGATGCTTTTGTAGAGGAATCCCAGCCGCTCCATCTCATCAACGTCAAATAGATTTCGACCGTCGAAAATGATCGGGTGTGCCAGGGCTTTGTGCGCCCGCGCCAGGTCCAGCTTCTTGAACTGCGGCCATTCAGTGGCAATGATCAATGCGTCGCAACCTTCCGCCACGTCGTTCATGTCCGCCACATAAGTGGCTTCGGGCAAAATTGGTTTGGCCTTTTCCATCGCCTGCGGATCATGCACGCGCAGGCGCGCCCCCTCCTTGAGCAGACGCTGACACAAATCGATGGCCGGGGACATCCGCACGTCGTCGGTGTTCTGCTTGAAGGCCAGGCCCAGCACGCCAAGGGTTTTGCCTTTGATGACCCACAGCGTGTCGGAGATCTTCTTGACGAAGCGGTTCATCTGCTCGGCGTTGATCTGCTGCACTTCCTTGAGCAAACCAAAATGGTAGCCCATGGACTCGGAGATGCGGATGAACGCGCTTAGGTCCTTGGGAAAGCAACTGCCCCCGAACCCCAGCGAGGCGTCCAGAAACTTGCGCCCGATCCGAGCGTCCATGCCCATGCCGTGGGCGACTTCCTGCACATTGGCGCCGGACAATTCGCACAGAACGGAGACGGCGTTGATGTAGGAAATCTTCAGCGCGAGAAAAGAATTGGCTGCGTGCTTGATCAACTCCGCCGAATTAATGTCGGTCACAATAATCGGCGCGTTGTAGGGCGCGTAAATCTCCTTCATCGCCGCCACTGGGCGCGAGGACGCCACCCCGATCACCACGCGGTCCGGCTTCATGAAATCGTCCACCGCGAAACCCTCGCGCAAAAACTCCGGGTTGCTGACCACGTCAAAATCCACCTTCGCCTTGCAGTAACGCTTGATCGTTTCGGCCACCTTCTCTCCCGTCTTGACCGGCACCGTGCTTTTATCCACGACAACTTTGTAGGCTCTCATTGCCCCCGCGATCTCGCGCGACACGCCTTCGATGAAACTCAAATCCACCGATCCGTCCGGCAAGGGGGGCGTCGGAACGGCGATGAAAATGACATCCGATTTCTCAACCCCCTCTTCGGTGCTGGAACTAAATTGGAGGCGCCCCGCGCGGACGTTTTTCTGCACCAATTCCTCCAAGCCCGGCTCATAAATAGGCATCCCGCCACCCCGCAGCAGTTTGACTTTCTCGGCGTCCTTATCGACGCAAATGACTTCGTGGCCGCCCTCGGCAAAGCAAGTTCCGGTCACCAACCCTACGTAGCCCGTGCCAATGATAGTCAGTCTCATCTAGGGCTTGCCAGTGGAGTTGGACGAGACACCGGGAATGGTTAACAAGTTGAGGCTTTGGTTGTCTGGGGATGCCGACGGTGCTGATGTTTTCGGCGCATTTGTCGTATTGGTGGCGGGGGCTGTGGCCGGCTTGTTCTGGGGCGTTTGGGAAATCGTGAAACCGCTCGCGGCGCCGTTCGGGTTCTCGGTCGGCGCGCCGCCTGTGACGGCTTTCATCAATTCTGGATGTTTGGAGGCCAGAAGCTGGGCTCGTTCCCGCGCCTCAGCCGCCCACGGATCGTTCGGGCTCTGAGTGAGCATGCGCGCCAATTCGACGTACAGGGTCAGGGCCTGCTGCAGTTGACTGCTCTCCTCGTAGAGCCGGGCCAGCGTCAATTTGGCAGGCGAGACGATGCTCAATTCGGTGGGATACATGAGGACAATGTCATGGTATTTCGAGATGGCTTCGCTCGTTTTTCCCTCCGCTTCGAGGCAAGCGGCCTGCCCAACCTTGGCTTGGGGGATGAGAGCGGAATCGGGGTAAGTGTCGATATACTCGGAGAATTGCTGGTAGGCCTCGGGATACTTGCCCTCTATGAACAACTGCTCCGCCGCCAACGCTTTGGCGTGCTCGCCGGCCGGTGTCCCGCTGTAGGTGCTCGCTACTTCCAACAGTGGCTTCTGCGACAGCGCCACGGTGCGCGCGCCCCCTTCGATCGGGATGGCAAAAAAATCGCTGTTGGCGTCGGTTTCATGCTTGGCGGTGTTCCAGGCCCAGAACCCGCAGACCAGAGCGAGCACCGCCACAACGATGCTGCCGATCAGCAACGGCTTGCGTCGGTCGTGCATCCATTGCACGACTTTAAGATACGTATCAGTCGATGGCGGTTGAGCATCCATAAAAAGGTTGGAGATTCTCGCCAC
>DASYNM010000038.1:0-1823 GCA_036008545.1 Verrucomicrobiia bacterium | reverse complement strand
TTGTAGACGCCCGTGATTAATTTGACGCCGGCATTAAACAAGTCGCCTTTCAACCCCAAGGCACCCGAAATTTTCCGGGCCTGGTAGGGCATGATCCCCAGGGCCGGGTCAACGTGCTCCCGGAAGATTTTGTCCGGGTGATGGGCGGCAACCTCCTCAATATCCATGCCGCCCTCCGTGCTGGCCATGATCAGCGGACGCGAATTGGCGCGATCCAGCAGCACCGCGAGATAAAATTCCTTTTTGATTTTGGCACCCTCCGCCAGCAACAGCGTCTGAACCTTGCGCCCGTCGGCGCCGGTTTGCTTGGTGACGAGCACGTTGCCCAGCATTTTTTCCGCAAACCCGACGGCTTCGTCCACCGACCCGGCGACTTTGACGCCGCCCTGGAAACCGGTCTTGAACGTGCCCTTGCCGCGACCGCCGGCGTGGATTTGCGATTTGACCACCACCCTGGCGCTGCCGGTGGCCGCGATCTTCTCCGCGGCGGGCCGCACTTCGGCGAGCGACCTGGCGGGGATTTCGAGCGGGACGGCCACGCCGTAACGGGAGAGTAACTGCTTGGCTTGGTATTCGTGGATGTTCATTTCAAATCAAATCAAATTGCGAACACGAATTAAAAACCATTGCCGCCGGAAATCAACTGTTAAGCACATAAAATCGGGATAACTTTTAACCGCCATCAACGCAATATCCCGGTGAGCATCACACGAAGCTACGAAGCCAAGGGGAGGGGACAAAGAACGCCCCCGGGAATCTTCCTCCTTTCGTGCCGTCGTGTCTTCGTGTGAGAAAAATGTGCGGCAAACTCCTTGGGGCATGGGTTCATGGGGATCAACACCCAGGTACGCCGCCGCACTGGCATCATCTGCGGGCTATGGTCAATCGTCCAAGTGAGACCAGGGATTTGAGCTGGCACACCCACTTCACGGTTAAAGATCAGTCTTTGGTCCCGAATATTCAGATGAATCCCGTTGACGAATTTAACGGCAAGGTGTTCCATCGGCGAGACCGCGAGGCGTGGCCTCATCTCAAATTGAACATGCATAAAATACGAGTTTTCATCCTGCTCATTGTTGCCGGTTTTCTCTGCGGCTGCAACAAGCAGGCAAAAATCAACAGCCAGAAGATCGATACTTTGTCGCAGCGCATCACGCAACTGGAGCAAAACCAGGCCAAACAAATGCAAATCCTGCAAACCGAGCTCAATGAGCTGGCGCCGGAATTGAACAAGGTGAACAGCGCCTACTTCGAGAAAGATCGCGACGCGGCGCTTTTCTTTCACACCAACACCCTGTATTTGCTGCTGACCATCGGCAAGCAAATCGAAAGCCAGCTCCAGCTCGCGGACTCGGCACAGGAAGCCCAGAATGGGCTGAATTACGCCTACCATACCAATGAACTGGGAGCGCTTTACATCTGTACGGCCCAACTTTCGCAGGCGTTGGTTGACCAACAGAAAGCGATGGTGGACAGTGTGAATGCCGAAACCCGGAATGCCATCGCCAGCTCGCAGGACGCCGTTATCGCTCAGATTAAAGCTTCCACCGCGCCCGATCCGTCAGCGGCGGTCTGGCGTCAAAACCTGCAGGCTGAACTCGCACAATTGGAGGGAAAAGTCAACGCGCTCAACGCCCGGCTGCAAACCAACAGTCCGGGGGGATTTTTTCGTTGAGGGTTTTTGGAAGATTGGTGTGTTGTCAGCGACCTCCTGCAGAACCGAAGCTTGGTCGAGTTGGAGCGGTTCAAAGCCGCCAAGCCCTTTGGATAGCGCCGTATCAGGCGCGGAATCTGTGTAGTTTGGTGCGCCCGTAAGACCCTGC
>DASYNM010000037.1:0-12340 GCA_036008545.1 Verrucomicrobiia bacterium | reverse complement strand
GCGTGCTTCAACGATATTCTTGTTTACAGCACAGTCGGTCAAACTGGTGTCAACAATACCAATGTCACCGTCAACGCGCACGCCTTCGAGACGAACCTCAACACCATTGTGCTGGCCAATTTGCTGGTGACCAACAACGTCTGGTTCCCCTGCCCCATCAATCTGCCGACGAATTCGGGCGGCGCGTTCGTGACGAATTCCTGTCAGATTACGGTCAACATGGTTGAGTCGTCCACCGGCGGATTCACCTTTGGCTTTGATACCAATTATTGGAAATTTGTCGGCGGCGTGAACATCGCCAACGGCATCACGACCAATGCCGGCGCTATGAGCATCTTGAGCGTGCAGAACAGTCCCTACGGCACGAACGTCTTCGGCGTCCTCAGCCCTTACTTCCATTGAGCATGAAAAAAACATTTGCCATCTTGCTCGCTTGTTCCCTCGCGGCCGCCGCCTTTGGCCTGGGCGGTGTCGGTCGAATGCAAAACTGCTACGAAGTCGTGCCGGCGGGAATTTTCATTCCGACCACCTCCTTTGCCAGCAACTGGGTGACGGAGAACGGCGCCACAGCCAGTTTCACTTCCGCAACGCAAGCCACGTTCACGGGCCGAGGCAACACCTCGGATTTGACGACCTATAGCAATTGGATCACGCAAAGCGAGAATTGGCTGATGACCTGGACCGAGACGGCGCCGACCATCAACTCGACTGCTTACGGCGTGGGCGGAGGCGTGCGAAGTATATTCAACACGAATTTGGCGGTGGCGAGTGTCCAGCGTTCGTATTATGGACAGCTATTTTATACGACGGCCAACCTGGGCAAGCTCTACATCTACCAATGGTATGGCGGCAGTTCGACGGCGGAGGCAATCAGTTCTTCGGGCATGAGCATTACGGCCGGGGACACGTTGCTGCGCGGATTTGGCCGCGAAACCAATCTGTATTATACATGGGCCGTTGATACGAGAACTTCGGCCAGCAACTTTGTTTCATGGAACTTCATCCTCAGCGCCTATCCCGGGACGAGTCCGCTCCCGGCCGACGGCTTGATCGGCAGATTCGGCTTCTGGATTGTCGGCGGCGCGGTCACAGTCAAGACTTTTTCCGTCACCAGCACGCTGAACACGCCGATTTTCCTGCTCGATACCGGCGCCTCGATCGATGTGGGCTTTTCCGCCACCAATTATCAAGCGCGCTGGATGGGCGTCGTGCAAAGCAATTGCTTTTATCCGTGCCGCGTCTGCGCCGCCAGCTACTCGATCGGCACAAACTTCATCAACACCGAGACGGAATATGCCTTCCTGCATCCCATGAACATCATCATGCCGGACATTGGGAACGACATCATCTTTGGCTTGACCAATAGTTTAACGAATGATTTCACCAATTTTGCGACGTGGGCCACGGTCACCAACGGCAGCAGCATCATCGTCAAGACGCCAACGCCGCACGGGACCAGCGTCGTCAGCGGTTCCGATGAAACCGTCGCCTACGCGTTCATCACAAACTACTATCCGCACTGCATCAATATTTGGACGCCCTTGCTTGGCAGCGCGGCGTCGCTGAATACAGCTTACGACGACGGCGAGCATCAGCATCCAAATCCGCTTGGCCACTACGTCATCGGCACAAACGTCCTGAACGCTTTGTGCAACCCGCCTTTCACCACATACGCTTTTCCACCGCAATAAAACACCTATGAAAATACCTACACTGATCGTGATCTGGACGCTCCTAACCGTGAACCAGGTGCAATCTCAGTCCACCACCAATTTACCGGCCACCCAACTTACTTTGCCTCCCTTCCACATCCCGAATGCAAAATTGACGCTCGCACAAAACGCCACCGTCATATCAAACAGCCTCGCCGAGCTTAATCTTTGGCAGCAGACCAACGCAGTTACCCTGCGGCGCATCGAATCCTTGGCCACGAACAAATTAGGTGCCGAAATTGTCAATGCCAGAAGTGTTTGGTCGATCGGTGAACATCGCAAACTGACTTATGGACACTTCATGAATCATTTGCGGCTCCAAATCAAATACGAGACTTCGGTAAAGCCCACCAACATAAGAGTGCCTGCAAATCCCTGACGGTAGGGCGAGACTCGGGCCGTGAAATCTAATCAGGGTTCGACGGAGTCTCACCCTACCAAATTCACGTATGACCTTCACCACGCTCACTTACGACGGCGTTGAAAAGCCGCTGGCTGACTGGTCCATCGCCAACCCAGTGCGCGAGGTGACTAACCAGGCCAATGACCATTTCGCTTGCGACGTAATGCTCGCCGCCGACGCCGCCGATCCGTTCCCTTACGGCTCGCAAATTATTTTGCGCCTTGGCCGCGTATCCACGGTACAGCCGGCGACCACGCCAGCCGGTTTGCCATTGAGCGGATTAACAGGATTCAGCGGCGGCACGACTTGGTTCATCGGTTGGCGCGTCGAAAACTTTCGGACCGGCAGCGCGCAGATTGAAAAGCTCGCCTACAAATTTGCCGGGCCGTGGGAGTTTTTCTTCGAGCGTCTCGTCTTCCAAAAGCTTTGGTGGACGTGGAACGGCACGCAAAACGTCGCTGATTGGCGCAGCCAGATCGTCCTTGGCATGAGCGCCAATGCGCTGGTCGGTGTCAATGACACGGTGCCGGGCACGTCGGCCACGAACTTGATGTCGATCGCCCAACAAATCCGGGAAATCGTGGCGTATGTGATGACGCAGACCACCATCGCCTACGGCACGCCGCAAATTCAACTTGACGGAATCACGGCTGGCAGCGATGGGGTTTACAGGCCGAACTGGGACACTGCTGGCAATTATAAGCTCTACACCAGCCTGACCGGCACCAACCTCGTCATTCCCGACTTTATCGCCGGCGTCTATGCCTCCGGCGCGCCGGCCAACCCGACCTCAGTCAACACTCTTTTAAGCAGCAGCGCGCCCGGCACCATCGCCCTGGCCAACACTGTTCTGCGCGCGCCCTTGGATTCCGTCAACGACATCACTTGCGCCGAGGCCATGCGCAAGATGCTCCGCTGGATCGGCGCGATGGGCGACCCCGTCGTTTGGTTTGACTACACCACCACGCCACCCACGCTTCACATCAGCACGCGCGATCAACTCCCATCCATCAGCCTGCCCTATCCGGCGCCGGACGAGTCGCAACCATTAACCGGTCCCAACGGGCCCATCTACGCCACCGCCAGCGAAATCAAACGTCGCGATGATCTCATTCCCACGGCTGTGGAGCTGAAGTTCCGTCTCACCGGCACCTGGAACGGCGATCAATATGCCCAAGTCATCCGAGACGTCGCCGGCACCGTCAGCGGCACGCGATACGAAGGGATCGGCCTGACCGGCGCGCTTTACACGTTGGCCACTTTTGCCGCCGACTCGCCCGCCTACGTCGGCGGCAGCGCCAATAGCGCCACCATGCAAGCCCTCCAACAAGCGGGTCAGGGATTCGCCGCGCAGAGCGCCACCATCGACATGGAGGGCAACAGCAGCAACGTGGTTTATTGCACCATCGCGACCACCGACATCAACATCGCCGACCCCGCCAGCGGCGGCGGCACCTCACTGCCATTTTGGAAAGCCGTCTTCCCAGAAATTAACGACCTGACCAGCCCCGCGTTCGTCCCCAACGCCACCGTCACCGTGGTGGACGATGGCGGCAATCCCGTCGATACGAGCACGTTTCAATACTTGTTGACAGACGGCCAGATCGCCCCATGGATGCTGGCTGGAAACGCCCCCGGCGGCGCGGCAGCTCAATGCAAACAATGCACCATCACCGCCGCTTTTGAGGCCACCGAGAACAATGATTCTTTCCCGGTCAGCGGCAGCCGGACCGCTGTCTCGTTGGCCCACGTTCAAAACCATCAGAAACACGCGCGCGTCACGCTCTTGACGATTCCAGGCGGAACCTACGCGCGACAAAATATTACGCCCGGCGAAATCGTTCCATACGGCCTCGCCGGCTATATCTATAACATCGCCACCATCCCGCAATATGAAGGCACGTTCACCATCCAGGAGCAGGAAATCACCGATCAAGTGCCGATGGGCAATAACCTCAACCTTTCCGGTTCGCTTGCGGAATGGGCGACCATGGCGGCTTGCATCCAACAGATTACCTACGATCTCTCGGCAGGCCGCACGACGCTTACGTTCGGACCCGCGGCGCATCTTGGCGCGAAAGATTTTGTCGAGCGTTTGCGCGTCAACCGCGGGCCGCGCTGGTATAATCTCAACGGCAACAACGTCACCAACGACAACGGGCAGCAACGCGGCACACAATTAGGGAACAACGTCGCCCAGCGCGGTCCAAGCCCTGGTCCGCGCGCGGCCGATCTGCAAATCTTCCCCATCAGTCTAGCCGACCTGGCCACCAACGACGCCAGCTATACCACCGGCGTGCCCGGCGCGACCATCGACACGCGTGCCAGCGGTCAACCGAATTACGGCAACATCAGCGGCCTGAGCGCACCCAACGCGCCCACCCTCATGCTCGCCTCCGGTAGCGGCGGCTCGTTGGGCCAGCTTGTTCGCATCTCGCCCGCCGATCTCAACGGCAAAGGGCCGGCATGGTTTCAGGAAGTTGGAATCTGTGTCAATATTAGCGGTGTCCCGACGCCCAAGAACATCATGGTCTTATGCACAGCGCCGTTCTGACAGCACCTGCAATTGAAAATTTGCAACTGCCAATTTTCAATTTGTCAACGACGCCTTCCTCGGCGCTAGGGCGAGACGGCCCGCGCAATGCGGGACAGCTCTTGTTTTGTTCTGACTCTGTCGAGCCGTGATTTTAAACTTTGAACCTTGAACTTGGAACTTTGAACTAATGTCCATTGGCACCCTCACTCTGACTCCGACCTGCCTCCCTTGCGGCTACTACCTGCGCGCGGTGGGCGGCGTGCTTGTCGGCGGCGGCTCCACCACCAACATGCTCGCCTGGATCAACACCTACGACATCACCACCGTTCCGTGGGGCGCGCTCCAAACCGGCAATTTCACCGCTCCCTCGCAAACCACGCCGCCCACCCAAAGCGGCGGCGGGATCGTCGGCGTGCTGACGGGTTCCCAGAACGAGCTCAACGCGCTGAATGCCGGACAATCGCCACCCTGCACGGTGAGCGCGTCCGGCACGCCGGTCGCTTATCGCGCGCAGGCTCTGTTGCCATTCCCAACGGCCTACTACATTATCGCCTGGGGCGGCCCGATGGATGCCAGTCTGAGCGAGACTTGCGGCAGTCCGGCGTTTTGGGTCGCGCAAGGCTGCATCTACCCCGCCCAAACCGACGTCGATTACCCTTTGATCGTCGATCTGCCCATTCCCGACGACACCATCGATGACGCCGTGCTCGTGCAAAATTATTACATTGGCATCATCCAACCCGGCGCAGGCTACAGCAGCATCAACGGCCCGCAATTTGCGATCCAGCAAGACTTGGCCGGCATGACCGCCGCCAACAGCCACATGAACGGCTTCGGCCCGAACTGGAATCCCAGCGCGGTTTGTGATGCCAGCCCGGAGGACCCGTTCACTGGAGAAGATCCGTGAATACTACTGTCAAGACTATATCGTTTTCTGCTTCGCCCGCCTCAGCAGGAGACGGAGCCTCGTCGAATGTTTCCTCATCGTTACCTTTTCTGCGCGGCCTGCATCGATTGGATTCTTTTAGGCTCGCCCTCATCCTGACCTTCTCCCCTTGGGAGAAGGAACAGCATTCGCCTGGTTCTGGTTTCTCGGATGCGTGTTCAGCCAATTCAGGCATTCAAAATCTCAAGCTGACAGCCGATCATTCTCCCTCTCCTGGAGGAGAGGGCAGCACCGCGGGCGGTGCATCTCATCTGTTGTTCTGTTCTGGGGGTGAGGACGAGCCAAAACACCTGGATGCATGAAAGAACTCCGCCCGCTCGCCAGCCTGAAAAAGCGCGCTCCCTACCGGAAGCCCGGCTACCTTGAGCGATGCCTCGAACTTGGCCAATTGGACCAAGCCACGCAATTGGTTCGTTTCACGCCGGAGAATTGGCTGAAAATCCGTGAAGAGTTCAAGCTCGGCCTTGGCGATGCCATTCACGCCATTGCCGGCCCCCTCGGCCGCGCCATCCATTGGCCCTGCTTGAAAGGTGATGGGACCACTGATCTGAAGTCGGATAGTCCCTGCGATCGGGCGCGCACCAGCCTGAACACCATGGGGGAAACGCTTAATTTCTAACCAACCTGCCGCGGTGGACTTTCGTCTCACCAGTATCTGTAGTTGATATTGGGCGGTGCGTCTTCGTCATCGATATGCTCGTCTGCGGGTGAGAAGTTCCATACTTCGTTGTGCCCGTCACCGAACAGGAAAGGGATCACGCGGTGGCCCTTGTAGGCATGCCACGAAGTCTGCGGACTGGTGATCAAGCGATTCCCAAACCAATTCCAGTCACCAAGAATAATCTTGGTGGCTGGCCTGACCGCAACGCGAGAACGCTTGGTGGGTGGTCCATTAGTCCCGCTGTACTCGATGACAGTCCCCGCTTGGTTGCATGCGCCTCCAACATGTTCCACGCCAAACTGACTTTGGTCCCAAGACATCAAGTAGCTGTTGCCCCAGCCATTAAAACAAGTCCCTTTATAATTGTTATTAGGAGGTGAATATAAGGGATCTCCGATATCAGCCGGGCAATGGCATATACTTGGGTTCTTAAGATAGGGATAGAGTTGGCGATTAGTCTGGTTGAACCCTCCGCCGTGCAAGCTGAAACCGTCAACGCCGGCAATGCCAACATTCGTACCCGTCCCTCCGCCCCAGGTGGCCCAGTCAAGGTAGGTGGGGTATAAATCACGGGCATCGTCCACATACATTTGCATGGAAAGGGCAATTTCGTGCTGATTGTTGATGCATTGTGTCTTGATGGCCTGCCTTTTCGCTGCCGCCAGCGCCGGCAACAGCAACGCTGCCAGGATCGCAATGATCGCGATTACGACCAGCAATTCGATCAAGGTAAAACCGCCCCGCGAGTCCCGAAAGCCGCCGCCGATCGTGTTTGTTTGAATGCCGCTCATGTAAATGGTTGGCGGAAAAGACGCGCCACTTATTTTACAGTGCCATTTGTGCTCCTGGGCCACCGAATACGCAAGGAGATTCGATATAAACTTGCCATCGGCGCGCGCCGGTGCATAAATGGCCGGGCTTTACGATGATCATTTTCCAACGCCGAAAAACGCACCCGACTTTTTTGCACGGATCACTGGTGCGGCGAATGTTCTGCCTGCCGGTCACGATTGCGCTCGCTGTTGGTTTCGTGGCGCACTCTCAAGCTCAAAACCGAGATGTCTCGACGTTGTTTCCCGACCCGAATCAAGTGAAGGCCGATTATCCCAATGATCCTGAGCGTTACGCGGCATTTTTCGCGCTGTCAGTCACGCTGAACGCCACGGCGTCCAGGCCGCTGTCGCGCGCCGCCTACACGAAGAGTTTTGATTACGAGGGAGCTTACAACGGCATCGAAACGCTGCACATGCAGCAAGGCATGAGAACGCAGGCTTACAAGGATTGGGCCGCGCTGCGCGATAAATTGGTCACGGACCGCACATTCCTGCACTCCGTTCTGGAAAAATATCACGTCGCCGATTTGCCGAAGGTGGCGCGTCCGGCGCCGGCCCCAACGATTCAGCCCGGTGCCGCGCCTGGAAATCCATACCAACCTCCGCAATATCGGATGACGCCGGAGGAACGTTTCCATCGATTGTTCATTTGGACGATGCCTTTGGTGCCCGTGAGTTGGATCGCCATGTATGTGTTGCCGTTGCTGCTGCTCCGTCGTTCCGGCACGACAAGATTGCTGGCCGTTTCGCAGAATCCGCCGCTGCCCGGTGCGCCGTCGTTGCCGGAATCGTTGCACGTCGTCCAACTGCCGGGCGTGCGCTACGCGGTGAAAACATTCTCCGGACTCGTGCTTGACAAACAAACAACCTTCACCACCACCACCACGACCTCGACCACTTCCGGCCAGACCACCTCGCACAGCACGACCCACCGGACGGATGTGATGCGCGTCCGCACGCCCGAACTGCGCGAAGCCACCTGGACTTTCACCGAACGGAGCGGCGTGAATATTTTTCCCGGACAGATCGTCAGCGCCGTCGCGAGGCCGATGAAGGATGACTTTTCGGAATTTCTGGCATCTTACAATCACAATACAGGAGAAGTCGTGGCGGCAGGCGGCCTGGACAATGCCAACCGCACGGGCGGGATTCTGGCTTTTCTCGCGCAACCGGCGTCTTGCATTGCCGGCACGCTCGGCTTTCTGATTGTGATCTGTTATTTCTTGACCACGCCGCCCTACGTTTTCCAATTCGGTTTGGACATGGGCGGATTCATTGTGCTGCTGTTTTCCGCTTTTTGTTCGCTGACCGTCGCGTTCTTCTTGACGCATTGGTTGCGATACAAAGTTATGCAAAGGAGGAACGCGCTCTTCCTGTCCAGATACGGGCCGCAGTACCGCCAATTCTTCGAGCAGAGCACGCCGGCGCTGCAAAAGCGATTTGGCGGGCAATAAATGTCCTCCAACTTTTGATTCGCTGGCAACCGGAAAATCACTTGGAGGTGGATTCATCTTCACTTGTGCTCTGACCGGCCATT
Organism: Verrucomicrobiia bacterium; assembly: GCA_036008545.1. Lineage (GTDB taxonomy): Bacteria > Verrucomicrobiota > Verrucomicrobiia > Limisphaerales > Palsa-1400 > Palsa-1400. The sequence continues at coordinate 3,712 of DASYNM010000037.1, read as the reverse complement.
CGGGATGTTCCAGCGCTGAACTTTGAATGAAGAATCATTCCTGCTTAAGAGTTGATTCGGTCTTCCGTGCGAGCATCATCAAATGGAAAATGTGGCGCGGCATCGAACGAATGAAGCGGACACCTGAATCGCCCTTGGCGTGGCATTTCAGCGGGCGCGAGTGCGTCTGGTTGGCGGTTGGTCTTTTCGGCATTCTGGCATTTGGGGTCAATGTCGAGCAGCGCACGGCGTTACGGCGTACGCCTATGACCGATTTGGGTGTATTCACCTGCGCGGCCGGGGCCGTGTGTAGCGGCGAAAATCTTTACACCATCACAGACTGGCATGGCTGGCACTACCAATATCCCCCGGCGCTAGCCATTTTGTTCACGCCGATGGCGCTGCCAGTTCCCATCGGCCCGCCCATTCTTGCCTTGGGCGAGCCGCGTACAGAATCCAACACTCCTTGGGGTTACGAGATTGCCAGCCATCGTCGCTTCTTCGGGTTGCACAGGGAGAACGCCAGGTTCTTTTGGATCGTGGCCGTGTGGTACATCCTCAGCGTGGCGCTCATCTTCCTGTCGGCCCACGCTTTGGCCTGCGCGCTGGAGAGGCGCGACTTGAGGGAACCCCCGCCGGCAGGTCTGACCGAACGCCGGCATTGGTGGTGGCTCCGCACCTTGCCGTTGTTGGTCTGTGCCGGCTCTTTGGCAACGGATTTGTCGCGCGGCCAGGTCGATGTGGTTATGCTTGCTGCAATCTCCTTCGGCATATACCTGGCAGCCTCAGGGCGGGAACTGAATGCCGGCTTCTGGCTTTCATTGCCGGCCACGGTGAAACTATTTCCGGCGTTGTTGATCATCTATCCCCTTTGGCGCCGACGCTGGCGGATGGTCGCCGGGGCTTTGGCAGGGACAGCGCTTGCCCTGGTTGTCCTCCCCTCGGTGGTGCTCGGCCCGATGCGGACCATCGAGCTATACAAAAACTGGTTCCAGGTTCTGGCCAAGCCAGCGCTCGGGCAAGGCACCGACACTTCACGTGTCCGCGAATTGACTGGCATGGCGGGGACCGATAATCAGTCGCTGCTGGCCTTCATTCATAATTGGCGATTTCATGATTTGCCGCGCCAGCAGCGTCCCACCAAAGCGCCGCCGGTCGAACGTTATGCCGCCTATGCGATTGGAGGCTTGATGCTCTTGGGGCTAGCCTTGGTCATTGGCGCTCGTCGGCGGGACACGCCGCACGAATTGCTGATCATCGCCGGCTTGCTCATCGGGCTGGCCCTTGTTGTCAATCCGGTTTCCCATAACGCCTATTTCCTGCTTCTGTTGCCCCTCGTCGCCGGCCTGCTCAATCGCGGCTTGGAAGATCCGGCGGGCATCGCGTCTGGCTTGAAAATGCTTCTGGTAGTGGCCGTGTTTATGTTGACAGATCTGGCGGCGCGGCTGCCTGCCATCGGTCCGTGGCTGAGGGACCTTGGTTTGCCACTCTTAAGTTTGGTTGCCATAATGGCGGCGGGAGCGATCGCGCTGCGGGAACATAAAACGATCGTTGCCTGATGGACCGGCAAATTATTGACTACGAAAGTCGAGACCAAGGTTCAGTATTCCGAAGGCAGAATTGGGCGGCACGACGAGGTGCATTGACTACTTGTCGGCCCGCTTGGACGGGACGGTCGCACTCAACATAAGTCATTCAGAATCAGCGGGAACCGCGAGTCTCTGCCCTCTTGCCAGAACCGTCAAAGACCGTAAGCCAGAGTGTTTGGAGGAAAGACCCTCAAAAGCCCTCTTTCCGTCCCATTCGCCGCGCCTTGACACATTTTCGATCAATCTTATAGTGGCTTGAAAATGCAAAGCCATTTATCTGAGGGGCACGCGGAGCCTGAGGAACCCGACTCGGCGCTTTTCCATAATCTGAAACAATTCCATCCCGCCGGCAGAGGCTTCTGGAGCGATGTCTCCGATGCCGATTGGAATGATTGGAAGTGGCAGCTCAAGAACCGCATTACGACGCTGGAAAAATTGCAGCGCTTCCTGCCCACGCTAACGCCGGAGGAATTCGAAGGCACGATTCTGGCCAACCACAAATTGGCCCTGGCCATCACGCCGTATTTCTTCAATCTTATTGACGCGAGCGACGAGCATTGTCCCATCCGCCGGCAGGTCGTTCCGCGCGTGGAGGAAACCTACACCGCGCCTTGGGAAATGAGCGATCCGTGCGGCGAGGATTCCCATTCGCCCGTGCCGGGCCTGGTGCATCGCTATCCGGACCGCGTCCTCTTTCTGGTGACGGATCGTTGCGCGGCCTATTGCCGCTATTGCACGCGCTCGCGCATGGTGAGCAACGCGACAGGCTACGATTTCCATCCGGAGTTCGAGCGTCAAATTAGGTATGTCAGCGAGCACCCGGAGATTCGCGATGTGCTCCTGAGCGGCGGAGATCCGCTCTTGCTGAACGATGACAAGCTGGAGTTTCTGCTGAGCCGGTTGCGCGCAATCCCGCACGTTGAGTTTCTGCGCATCGGCACGCGTATTCCGATCTTTCTGCCGCAACGCATCACGCCGGCGCTGTGCGCGATGTTGCGCAAATATCACCCGCTGTTCATCAGCATCCACTCCAATCATCCGCGCGAATTGACGACCGAAGTGCGCGACGCCCTCTGCCGCCTGGCAGACGCGGGCATTCCGCTGGGCAACCAGGCGGTGTTGCTGCGGCATGTCAACGACGACGTGGGCGTCATGCGCGCGCTCGTGCAAAAATTGCTGATGTGCCGGGTCAAGCCTTACTACGTCTATCAATGTGATTTGATTACCGGCTCGGCCCATTTGCGCTCCAGTGTGCGCAAGGGGCTGGAGATCATGGAAAATCTGCGCGGCCACACCACCGGCTACGCGGTGCCGCAATATGTTATTGACGCTCCGGGCGGAGGCGGCAAGGTGCCGATCAATCCCGACTACGTTCTGAGCCGGAACAAGAACCGCGTGATCATCCGCAATTTTGAGGGGAGGATATTTGAATATCCGGAGGCGGCGGACGGGACGCCGTTGACATCGCCGCCGAGGGAGATCGCGGAGCCGGAGCTGGTTTGATGCCGGCATGGAGCAGGCCACAGATTCACACAGATAAACTGATTGGGAAAAACCGGGTGGTTTGTTGTTCAATCTGTGATGGTCAGTGGCTAAAGGTCTTCTAACTGCGCAAGAACTGCGATGCGCCCGCTCAGTTTCACCTTGCAAAGAACGGGGCGGATTTGCTATTCATTTCTGACTTTATGGCAGCAATTGGCCGCTTTCAAAAGGGCGACGAAATCTTTTACGCGAGTGTGGTGGATGGCGAGCATTTCCGTTTGCGCGGCGACGTCTTTGGTTCGCCTTCATTTGACAAGAAGCCCATGCCCTTCAAAGGCGTCAAAACGCTGACGCCGGTCGCGCCTTCCAAAATCATCGCCATCGGCCTCAATTATGCCGACCACGCGCGCGAACAAAACAAGCCGCTGCCCAAGGAACCGCTGATCTGGCTCAAAGCGCCCAGCTCGCTTCTGCCTGACGGGGGCAAGATCGAAGTTCCCTATCCTGAACATCGAACAGATTACGAGGCGGAATTGGCCATTGTTATAGGGCGGCGGGTGCGCCATGTCACGCCGGCGACGGCCTCGCGTTATATTCTTGGCTACACGGCGGCGATGGACATCAGCGACCGCAACATTCAGAACTCGGAGAGCCAATGGGCG